>CANIEC010000248.1 GCA_947466085.1 Rhodospirillales bacterium | reverse complement strand
TGCGGCCCGCACCCTGTCGGGCGAACTGTCGCTGGAGACGGCGGTGGTCCGCACCGAGCGCATGCTGTCGGGCACCTTGGGCGCCGCCTCGGCGCGCGTCATCGTGGCGGCCTCGGCCCGGCGCGGCCGGCTGCTGCCGCGCAGCGCGCGCGCCATCATCGACGAGGCCTCCGAGGCGATCCGCTACAATTACGAGATCCTGCGCAACACGCTCGACCATGTCGGCATGGGCATTGCCGCTTTCGATCGCGAGGGCCGTCTGGAGATCTTCAACGACCGCTTCACGACCCTGCTGTCGCTCGACGACGATGCGGTGGCGGTGGGCGCCGCGCCGCGCGAATTCGGCGCGACGCCCGAGGTCGTGGCGCTGCTGCGCCGGCCCGGGACGCCGCAGACGCACGAGATCACCACCCGCGACGGCCGCGTGATCGAGCTGCGCCTCGACCCGCTGCCCGAGGACGGGTTCGTCGCCACCTGCAACGACGTGACGGCCCGCGTGCGCACCGCCGAGGCGCTGCGCGACAGCGACGGCCAGCTCCGCCGCGCCGCCGAGACGCTGGAGCAGCGGGTGGCCGAGCGCACCGCCGAGCTCGAGGCCAGCCGCGCCGAGGCCGAGGCGGCCAATCTCGGCAAGACGCGCTTCATCGCGGCGGCGAGCCACGACCTTCTGCAGCCGCTGCACGCCGCGCGCCTGTTCACGGCGGCGATGATCGACCGCGATCCGCGCAACGATCTCGGCGGCAAGATCGATGCGAGCCTGGGCGCCGTCGAATCGCTGCTCGACGCGCTGCTCGACATCTCCAAGCTCGATGCCGGCGCCTTCAAGCCCGAGAAGCGGCCGTTCGCGCTGCAGCCGCTGTTCGAGTCGCTCGCCACCGCCTTCGCGCCGACGGCGGCGCGGCGCGGCGTCGAGCTGGTGGTCGTGCCGACGCAGGCGTTCGTCGACACCGATCCGTCGTTCCTGCGCCGCATCCTGCAGAACCTGCTGTCCAACGCGCTGCGCTACGGCCAGGTCGAGGGACGGCCGGCGCGCGTGCTGCTGGGCTGCCGCCGGGTCGGCGGGTCGCTGCGCATCGAGGTGCGCGACAATGGGCCGGGCATCGCGCCCGACAAGCAGGCGATCATCTTCGACGAGTTCGTACGGCTGCAGCCCGAGGACGAGGGGCTGCGCGAGGAGCGGGGTCTGGGCCTGGGCCTCGCGATCGTCGACCGCATCGCGCGCATGCTCGAGCTGCCGGTGGCGCTCGCCTCGGCACCGGGCCGCGGCTCGACCTTCTCCATCACCGTGCCGCGCGCGGCGGCGGTGCTCAGCGCGCCCAGCGCCGCACCGGCGCCTCAGCCGCTGCCGTCGATCGAGGCCGAGAGCTTCGTCCTCTGCCTCGACAACGAGGCGCAGGTACGCGAGGCGATGGCCGCGTTGCTGGGGGGCTGGGGCTGCAACGTCGCGACCGCGGCCTCGCAGGCCGAGGCGCTCGATGCGGTGGCGCGGGCAGGCCGCCTGCCCGACCTCTTGCTGGCCGATCTCCATCTCGACGAGGGCGCCAACGGTCTAGACGTCGTGGTCGCGCTGCGACAGGCCTGGGGCCGCAACGTGCAGGCCGCCCTCGTCACCGCCGATCGCGACCCGACCTTGCGCGTGCGCGCGCGGGCCCGGCAGGTCGAGCTGCTGCACAAGCCGGTCAAGCCAGCGTCGCTGCGCGCGCTGCTGAGGCTGCGCAGCGCCGCGGCAGGGCGGCTTACGGCCTGATCGTCTCCGCCGCCGGCAAGGCCAGGCCGCGCGCCTCGATTACCGCCTGCGTGCGCGAGCGGACGCCGAGCTTGCGCAGGATCACCGTCACGTGCGCCTTCACGGTCGCCTCGCCGACGCCGAGCTTGTGGGCGATCTGCTTGTTCTGGTCGCCCTGCACCATGAGCGCCAGCACGCGCCATTGCTGCGGCGTGAGTTGGGCGGCGCGCTGCGCGAAGGTCTCGCCGGTGCGGGCTTCGGGTGGCGCGAAGATCTCGCCGTCGAGGACGGCGCGCACGATGGCGGCGATCTCGTCGAGCGGGGCGGACTTGTCGATATAGGCCGAGGCGCCGAACTCGTAGGCGCGGCGCACCACCGCCGCCTCGCGCGCCGCCGATACGACAACGATGGGCACGGTGGGATGCTCGGCGCGCAGGCGGGCGAGGCCGGTCAGCCCGTCCATGCCCGGCATGTCGAGGTCGAGCAGCAACGCATCGGTTTCGGGCTCGCGGTCGAGCGCGGCTTTCGCCTGGTCGAGGGTCCCGGCCATCTTGAACACCGCACGGGCGAACGCCTGGCCGAGCGCCGACGCGAGAGCGTCCCGCACCATCGGGTGGTCGTCGGCGATCAGAAAGTTCAGTGTTTCCCCGGACATCGGCCTTTACTGGGGCCTTTATGAGTTGATTGGATCACAGTGCCGACAGGCGGTTCGTGCGGTCAAGGCCAATGCCGATGCTGCAGCGCCGCATGATTTTCTCGCGCTGCACCATTTCATGCCTTGGACGTTGGTCGAATTGCGCACGGTATGAGCACGGCCTTAAATCCTGATCAACTAATAGTAAGAACTGTGTCTTCAACGCATCTCTGTTTGGGGGAGAAAGCGCCAACAAGCCCGCGTTACCCAGATGAAGGATTGAGCTGGCCCGCGCCGGTTCCTCTCGAGCCCTGAGATTCGGAATCTTATCTCGTTGGATCTTGGCGATGATGGTGCAGTCAGCGGGTGAGCCCATGCCGACGCTCTTCGGCTCGGTTTCGACCACCGTCTCAAGCTGGAGTTGCGCGGTTCGAGTATCACCTCCGATGCCGGACCGTCGGCCTGTCGCGAACTCGATCACGCGGTCGGTCTGATGGAAGGGGTCGAGGTGCCGAGATAGAGGGAAACGTCCCAGCAGTGGGGACGATCGCAAACCAATAACCAAAGCACGGGAGAGAACCAAAGATGGCGACGGAGAAAACAATGGCCAACGCCAGCGAGCGAAGCAGGCCGATGACCGCCGAGGAACGCAAGGTCATCATCGCTTCTTCCGCGGGGACCATCTTCGAGTGGTACGATTTCTATCTCTACGGCGCTCTCGCCGGAGTGATCGGCGCGCAGTTCTTCACGGCGTTCGACGAAACCACGCGCAACATTTTCGCACTGCTGGCGTTTGCCGCCGGCTTCCTGGTCCGTCCGTTCGGCGCGCTGTTCTTCGGCCGTCTCGGCGACCTGATCGGCCGCAAGTACACCTTCCTCGTCACCATCCTGATCATGGGACTGTCGACGTTCTTCGTCGGCTGCCTGCCCAGCTACGACTCGATCGGCGCGGCCGCGCCTATCCTCCTGATCCTGCTGCGGTGTCTCCAGGGCCTGGCGCTCGGCGGCGAGTATGGCGGCGCCGCGATCTACGTGGCCGAGCACGCTCCGTCGAACCGTCGCGGATATTTCACGGCCTGGATCCAGACGACGGCGACGCTGGGGCTGCTGCTGTCGCTTCTGGTGATCATGTTCACGACGATCTACGTGAACGCCAACTGGCCGAACGTTGCCCTCCCAGGTGGCGGCACGCGCACCGCCTTTGCGGATTGGGGCTGGCGCATTCCCTTCCTGGCGTCGTTCATCCTGCTGGCGATCTCGCTCTACATCCGCCTGAAGATGAACGAGAGCCCGGCCTTCGTTAAGATGAAGACGGAAGGCACCCAGTCTAAGGCGCCGCTCGACGAGGCTTTCGGCAGCTTCCCGAAGGTGCTCACCTGGGCGCTCTGTCTGCTGGTCGTCGGGGGCGCCGTGCTCGCCTACGTCGGCAGCACCGGATTGGCGTTGTTGTGCATCCCGGCGATCATCCTGCTCATCGCGTTCAACATGGCGCGGATCAAGAACGGCCGCATCGCGATTCTGGCCCTGCTGGGCCTCGTCGCCGGTCAGGCCGTCGTCTGGTACACGGGCCAGTTCTATGCGCTGTTCTTCCTGCAGCAGATCCTGAAGGTCGACAACTTCACGGCCAACGTGATGGTGGCCTGGTCGCTCCTCATCGGCACCGGGTTCTTCATCTTCTTCGGATCGCTGTCGGACAGGATCGGCCGCAAGCCGATCATCCTGGGCGGTTGCCTGCTCGCAGCGCTGCTCTATCTGCCGATCCAGGCGACGGGCGGCGGCATCTTTGGGTGGATGTCGAGCGTGGCGAATCCGACGCTCATGAAGGCGCACGAAACCATCCCCGTGGTCGTCACGGCGGACAAGAACGAATGCTCCTTCCAGTTCAACCCGACGGGCACAGCGAAGTTCACGTCCGGGTGCGACCTGGCGAAGGCGGCACTCGCCCGCGCGTCGGTCAAGTACAGCGTTACCGAGGCACCCGCAGGCACAGTGGCGAGCGTGAAGATCGCCTCGGCGGAACCGCTCTCGGCACGCGACCCGCAGTTCGCCCAGAAGCTGGCCAGTGGCCTGACTGCCGCCGGCTATCCGGCCGCCTCCAATCCGTCCGTGGTCCAGATCAAGATCGAGCCCAAGGATGGCCTGTTGAACTTCGGCAAGATGTTCGACATCTTCACCGGCCAGCGGCTGATCATCATCGCGATCCTGACGATCATGGTGATCCTGGTGACGATGGTGTACGGGCCGATCGCGGCTGCGCTCGTCGAACTGTTCCCGACCCGCATCCGCTATTCCGGCATGTCTCTGCCCTACCATATCGGCAACGGCTGGTTTGGCGGGCTGATGCCGGCGACGTCGTTCGCCATGGTGGCCCAGACCGGCGATCCTTCGTTCGGCCTCTGGTACCCGATCGTGATTGCGCTGATGACCGTCGTGATCGGCTTCTTCTTCGTGCCGGAGACCTACAAGAGGAACATCTTCGAAGAGGATGTTGCAAAGCGGTAGCCTGAACCGCCACAACCGCATCGTCGAACAGAGGTTCCGCCACCGCGGCGGAACCTCTGCCGCACCTGGGAGCCGCCGTGAGCAACAATCTCGCCCTTCGCATGCTCATGCACGCTTCGGCGGCGGCGGCGGCCTTTTTCGTGTTTCAGCACTATGGACTGGGTGCCACACTGGAGACTGGTCTTCTTTGGGCTCTCGCTGGCGCCGTCGGCGCTGCTGCGCTTGCATGGTCGCAGCGGAGCAGGGGCGGCTAGGCGGCCTCCGCTTCTTCTTCTACATCTCGATGCCGCCGTATCACATCGGCAATCGCTGGTTCGGCGGCATGCCGCCCCCTGCTGGTTATCGCGCCGGTGGCATGGTCGGACGAAATCTACTCCGGCCTCTGGTACCCGATCGCGGTGGCCGGCATGACCCTGGTGGTCGGCCTGCTCTTCATGCCGGAGACCAAGGACCGCGACATCTACGCCGACGACTGACACTCCGTCTGCGACAAAAAGGAACCGGCGGTCCGCAAGGGCCGCCGGTTTCTTTTTGCGGTTTGGCGCGGCTCCGGTAAGTATCGCGGCATGAAACTCGACGCCATTTCCATCGGCCACCGGCCGCCCGAAGACGTGAACACGATCATCGAAGTGCCGATCGGTGGCGAGCCGATCAAGTACGAGATGGACAAGGAAGCCGGCGCCCTGGTGGTCGACCGCTTCCTGTACACGCCCATGCGCTACCCCGGAAACTACGGGTTCGTGCCGCATACCCTGTCGGACGACGGCGACCCGATCGACGTGCTGGTGGCCAACACCCGCCC
>CANIEC010000247.1 GCA_947466085.1 Rhodospirillales bacterium | reverse complement strand
TCGCCGAGATGCAGCAGCAGGAGTTGAAGGCCTCGATCGAGACTTTCACGCGCCTGATCAATGTTGCGCCGGACCTGTCGGAGGCTTGGAACAAGCGCGCGACGGCGCATTGGCTGTTGGGCAACTTCCCGGCCTCGCTGGCCGATATCTGCGAGACGGTGAAGCGCGAGCCGCGCCATTTCGGCGCCTATTCCGGTCTCGGCATGATCCGCGCGGAAATGGGCGAAAACGGGCGCGCCGTCGCGGCCTTCGAACTGGCGCGCAGGTGGAACCCGCACATCGTGGGAATCGATGCCGAGATCGAGCGGTTGAAGGCGCTGGGGGGAGACAAAGGCGGCGATGCCGACCCGCTGGGTTGCGGCCGGCCCTCGACGTAGGTCAAAGTCGCCGCGCGTTCAGATTCGGGAGTTGGTGAATGGCCACGTTGTATGTCGGCGGTCGTCTGTTCGATGGCGAGAAGGTGCAGGACGGGCAGGCGGTGCTGGAAGAGGGCGGCCGCATCAAGCGCGTCGCGCCGGCCGGCGAGTTCAAGGGCTTTGCCGGCGAGGTCGTCGATACGTCGGGGGCCACGCTGATTCCCGGCATCATCGACTGCCACGTCCATTCGCTGTCGGGCGCCGAGGGCAATCCCGGCGCGGTGCAGGACCGGCTGAGCGCGGCCCAGCTCACGGTGCGCGGCATGGAGTTCATGCGCCAGACCCTGGAAGGCGGCGTCACCGCGGTGCGGGACTGCGGCGGCAAGGACTATATCGAGTTCGCGATCCGCGACGCCTACAACGCCGGCCGCTTCCTGGGGCCGACCATGCGCTGCGCCGGCCGGATGATCTGCATGACCGGCGGCCACGGCAACCGGACCGGCCGCGTCGCCGACGGTGTCGACGAGGTGGTGAAGGCGGTGCGCGAGCAGGTCCATGCCGGCTCCGACCTGGTGAAGATCATGGCCACGGGCGGCGTCATGACCGCCGGCGTCAATCCCGAGGATGCCCATTACAGCGCCGAGGAGATGAAGGCCGGCATTTCGGAGGCGCATCGCTTCCACAAATGCTGCGCCAGCCATGCCCAGGGCGCGCTCGGCATCCTGAACGCGGTGCGCGGTGGCATCGATTCGATCGAGCACGGCATCTTCATGGACGAGGAATGCTGCCGCGAGATGAAGGAGCGCGGCGTCTGGCTGGTGCCGACGCTCGCGGCCGTGAAGAACATCCTCAAGGGCTATGACGAGGGCGACCGCTCGATCCCCGACTATGTGATCGACAAGAGCCGCCGCGTGTTCGACCGCCACATCGCGGCGACCAAGATGTACTATGCGGCCGGCGGCCGAATCGCGATGGGCACCGACGCCGGCACGCCGCACAATCGCCATGGCGAGAATGCGCGTGAGCTCGAGTTCATGTGCGACATCGGCATTTCGAGCCGCGACTCGCTGTTCTTCGCGACCGCGAGCGCGGCCGACCTGATGCGGCTCGCTGACCATGGCCGCATCAAGGAAGGCAACGTGGCCGATTTCGTGGTCTGCGACGGCGACGCGCTGGCCGACATCAAGCGCGCGGCTCGCAAGGAAAACCACCGCCTGGTGGTGAAGCGTGGCATCGTCGCCCGTGACAACCGGGCGGCCTTCTCCCAGGACGCCGCCCGCGTCGCGGCGGAGTAGGGAACAGGGAAGGGCGATCCCGGAGCCTTCGTGGAAGAAATCTTCCTCATCCTGGTCGGGATCGCCTGGGCGCTCGGCACACCGCTGATCGCCATCATGGCGCTGGTCCGCACCTCGGGCCTGCGGGCGCAGAACGAACGCCTCGGCTCGGAATTGGCGGCACTGCGGCGACAGCTGGCGGCAACGGCTGCGCAACCGGTGCCGCCGACGGCCGAGGCCAGGCCCGTTCTGGAGCGACTGGTCGAGGCCGCCGTGCCACCACCCCCGGCTCCGCCCTTCGTTCCGGAGCCCGAGCCCCAGGCCATACCTGAGGCGATCGTCATCGGTGCGGATCTGCCGCCATCCCCCTCGGCGTCCGCGCTGCCACCTGCACTCCCGGCCGTCGAGCCGGTCAAGGTCGGCTGGGAGCAGCGGCTCGGTGCCCGGGCCTTCCTCTGGGTCGGCGCCATCACGCTCGCTCTGGCGGCCGTCTTCCTCGTCCGCTACTCGATCGAGGAGGGGTATCTCTCTCCAGAGGTGCGCGTCATCCTCGCGGCGCTGTTCGGCTTCGCCCTGATTGCGGGGGCGGAACGGATGCGGCCGCGCGACGATCGCGTGTCGCAGGCCCTGGCGGCCGCGGGTGTCGCGGCGCTCTACGGCTCGCTGCTCTCGGCCGTGGCGCTCTACGACATGATTTCCAAGGTCGCGGCCGGGGGCGGTGCGGCGGCGCTGACCGCCTTCGCGATCACCCTCTCGCTGCGCCACGGAATTCTCGTCGCGGCGCTGGCTTTCGTCGGCGGTTTCCTCAGTCCCGCGATCATCGGCAGCGAGCAGCCCAATACGCCGGTCCTGTTCGGCTATCTGCTGGCCATTGCCGCCGGCACCCTCACGGTGATCCGGATCCGCGGCTGGTGGGTACTGGGTTGGGGCGTGCTGGCCGGCTCGGCGCTGTGGACCTGCGTGTGGATGCTGGCCGATCCGGACCTGCCGGAACTGCACTGGGTCGGTCTGTTCCTGGTGGCGCTCGCTGGCCTGTTCGTCTGGGCGTCGTGGCGGCGCCTGCAGGAGAACGAGAACCCGGCGAAGGACGTGCTGGCCCTGGTCTGGGCCTCGCTGGCGGTCACTGGCGGCCTGCTCGTGCTGGCGATCACGCAGGATGGCGGCGTGCAGACGGCTGGCTGGTTGGCCCTGGCCGCGCACGGGATCGGCATCTTCGCCTTTGCGCGCCAGGCACCCCGTTTCCAGTTTGCGGCCGGCCTCGCCCCGGCCCTGTCCCTGGCCGCACTGGCGCTGTGGTGGTGGACATCGGGAGGCATCCCGGCCGACTGGAACGAAGGTCGCTTCGGCTGGCTCGTGACGGGCTTTGGCGTTCTGTATGCGGCGGCGGCCTTCGCCCTGCTGTGGAACGCCGCGCGGCCGGGCTTCTGGGCCGCCCTGTCTGTATCGGCCGCGCTGTCGCACTTTCTGTTTGCCTGGTACGTGCTGCGCGGAACGGCGGTCGGTGGTGTCCCGTGGGGCCTGATCAGCGTCGGCCTCGCCGCGCCCTTCCTGGTGGGGGCGGAACGGCTGGTGCGCTGGCGCGGAACGATGCCCGGCGCCACCGAGGCGCTGGGCTTCCTGGCCGCCGGTGTCACCTTCTTCATCGGTGCCGCGATTCCGCTCGAACTCAATCGCGAGTGGATCACCGTCGCCTACGCGATCGAGCTGGCCGCCGTTGCCGCCATCTCGGCCCAACTCGGGCTGGTGACCCTGCGCCGGCTCTGCTGGCCGCTGCTCGCCGTCGTGGTCGTGCGCTTCGTCATCAACCCGGAGGTCCTCAAGTATCCGATCGGGCTCACGCCGATCCTCAACTGGATGCTCTGGGGCTATGGCATCTCCATCGCCGCGCTGGTCGTGGCGCTGCGCTTCCTGCGGCCGACCGGCGACGTGCGGTTGGTGCGTTCGGTCGAGGCGGCCGCGGCCTTGCTCACCTTCGTCCTGCTGACGCTGGAGGTGCGCAGCATCTTCCAGCCGACCACCATGATGACGCCCGATGCGAGCTTCATGGAGCGGGCCTGCTACGTGCTGGTCTGGGGCGCCTTTGCCCTGGCGGCGCTGTGGAAGACGCGGCTCGACGGTGACCTCGTGGCCCTGTGGGCGTGGCGCCTGAGTGGCGGTGTGGTCGTCGCGGTCGTCCTCATCGTCCAGGTGCTGGTCGCCAATCCGGTGTTCGAGCCAGCGGATGTAGGCCGGCTGCCGATCCTCAACGGGTTGCTGCTGGCCTACGCGATACCGGCGGCGATGGCGGCCCTGGCGCGTCGCTGGATCGATGTCGAGCCCGACCGGCGGGTCGATATTCTGGTCGAGGCGGCGGCCTCGATCCTGGCCTTCGCCTATGTCTCGTTCGAGGTGCGCCACTTCTTCGATCCCGGTTTCGAGCGGCGCGGTTTCGAGGCGCATGGTCTGGAACTCTATGCCTACTCGATCGTGTGGCTGCTGTTCGGCGTCGCCCTGCTGGCGCTGGGCTTCCTGCGCCAGGCCGCAGCGCTGCGGCATGCCGGCATGGTGCTGGTCTGCGTCGTGGTCGCCAAGGTCTTCCTGATCGACATGGCGGGGCTGCAGGGGCTGCTGCGTGTCTTCTCGTTCCTCGGCCTCGGCGCAGCGCTGATTGGCCTCGGCTACACCTATCGGCGATTCGGGTTCGACAGCAAATGACCGAAAATCTGTTCCCTGAGCTTGGCCTGTCGCTCGACGCGCTGCGGGCGCTGCAACTCGACCGGCTGCGTACAACCTTGCGCCACGCCTACGACAACCAGGCGCCGTACCGCGCCAAGTGCGAGGCGGCGGGCGTCCATCCCGACCAGCTCGCCAGCCTCGACGATCTGGCGTGCTTCCCTTTCACGGAGAAGGGCGACCTGCGCGACGCCTATCCCTACGGCATGCTGGCGATCCCGCGCGAGCGTTGCGTCCGCCTTCATGCGTCCAGCGGCACCACGGGCCGGCCGACCGTGGTGGGCTACTCGGCGCGAGACATCGCGACCTGGGGCGACCTGATGGCGCGCTCGCTGTTCGCGGGCGGCGCGAGGCCCGGCGACATCATCCACAATGCCTACGGCTACGGGCTGTTCACCGGCGGGCTGGGTGCACACTACGGCGCGGAGCGGCTGGGCTGTACGGTGGTGCCCATGTCGGGCGGCTTCGGCGAGCGGCAGGTGCAGCTCATCCGCGAGTTCGGTGCCCGGATCGTGCTCATGACACCGTCCTATATGCTGGCGATCGCCGACGAGTTCGAACGCCAGGGCATCGATCCGCGCGACACGGCGATGCGCATCGGCATCTTCGGGGCCGAGCCGTGGACGGAAGGCATGCGCGCGGAAATCGAGCGCCGGCTCGGCATCGATGCCGTCGACATCTACGGGCTGAGCGAGGTGATGGGGCCGGGGGTCGCCTGCGAGTTCGTCGAAACCAAGGACGGGCCCACGATCTGGGAGGATCATTTCTATCCCGAGATCGTCGACCCCGCGACCGGCCGCCCGGTGCCCGAGGGCGAGCCGGGCGAGCTTGTGTTCACGAGCCTGACGAAAGAGGCGATGCCCGTCGTGCGCTACCGGACGCGTGACCTCACGCGGCTGATGCCGGGCTCGGTCACGGCGATGCGGCGCATGGCCAAGATCACGGGCCGTAGCGACGACATGCTGATCGTGCGCGGCGTCAATCTCTTCCCGAGCCAGGTTGAGGAACAGATCCTGCGCGACCCGGTCCTGAGCGGGCACTACGTCATAGAGCTTACCCGGACAGGCGCGCTCGACGACCTCCTCGTGAAGGTCGAGGCGCGCGAGATTCAGGAGCAGGCTGCCCTGGCTCGGTCGGCCGCCGAGCTTGCTCGGCGGCTCAAGGGCATGTGCGGCCTTTCGGCCGAGATCGAGATCACGCCGCCGGGCACGATCGAGCGCTCGATGGGCAAGGCGCGCCGTGTGATCGACAAGCGCCCGAAGGATTAGAGTCCCGACGCCAGCCGGATCCTGGCCCTGAGCAGCCCGGGATCGTCGGGGAGCTGCGGGAGGCCGAGCTACGGCTGAG
>CANIEC010000246.1 GCA_947466085.1 Rhodospirillales bacterium | reverse complement strand
TAGGTCGGCAAGAGCAGCTCGATGGCGGCGGTGTTGAAGCCGACGCCGTGGTTCAGCGACTGCACCTCGTACTTCTCGTAGATGCCACGCAGGGCCACCATGGCCATCAGCACCTGAACGTCGGTGATGGCGGCCGGGTCGCGCGTGAACAGCGCCTGCAGATGCATCGGGTAGGGGGCCTGGACGACGAAGTCGACCTGGTCCGCCGGAATGTCGATGCGCGGCAGCTTGTCGACGATCTCGTTCACCTGGGCGAATACGATGCCGTCGGAGAAGGCGGTCGGCTCGACGATCGCGGGCGTCTCCTCGGTGTTGGCGGCGAGGAAGAGGTTGCCCTTGCGATCGGCCTGGGCCGCGGCGATCAACGCCACGCGCGGCGTGAGGTCGATGTAGTAGCGCGCGTAGAGTTCATTGTAGGTGTGGATGGCGCCGACCGGAAACTTCTTCGCCTTCACGAGATCGGCGACGGCGCCGCCCTGCGGTCCGGCGTAACAGAAGTCGATCTGCTTGATCATGCCCTTCTTGAAGAGCTCGATATGGGCCGGCAGCGTGATGCAGGACATCACGAGGTGGATGTCGCGCATATCCTTCTTGTCGAGGGAAGCGAGCTCGTTGGCGAGGAAGTCCGCCTGCTTCTGGTTGTCGCCTTCGAGACAGAGGATGTCGCCGGGTTCGATGATGCGCCGGAGGAGCTCCGGCACTTTCGCAGGGGCCACGAACTTGCCGCGAGCCAGCTTACCGACCCGCGCGATGCGCTCGGCCTTGTTCTGGCGGCGCTTCGCCTTTTTTGCAGTGATCATGTTATCTATTTCGTATATCCGTCGTTGCCGGTCAATGTGCTAGAGCGAAGCATGCTGATGTTTGAAATACCCTTCGGGACGACCGATTGGGAAAGCGTCGAGCGCACGGAGCATCCGGGCGAAACCGGCAAGGCGTTCTGGCGCACCAGGACCTTCAACAACATCCGCGTGCGGATGGTCGAGTACACGGCGGGCTATCTCGCCGATCACTGGTGCCAGAAGGGCCACATCCTGCTCGTGCTCGAGGGCGAGTTGTCGACCGAGTTGGCGGATGGCCGCACGGTCGTGCTGAAGCAGGGCCAGAGCTACCAGGTTGCCGACAATACGCTCGGCCATCGGTCGCGGACGGAATCGGGCGCCAAACTCTTCATAGTGGACTGACATGACGGACATGATCGGATTTATCGGCGTCGGCACCATGGGCGAACCGATGTGCCGCAATCTCGCGCGCAAGAGCGGCTTGACCGTGCTTGCTGCCGATCGCGACACGGCGCCTCTCGAGAGGCTGGCGGCCGACGGCGTGAAGGCGGCGTCTGTCGACGAGATCGGCGAAAGCTGCCGCACCATCTTTCTGTCGCTGCCGGGCGGCAGGGAGGTCGAGGAAGTCTGCCTGGGCACCAACGGCCTGGTCTCGAAGGCCAGACTCGGCTGGAACGTGGTCGATCTCAGCACCGCACCGCCGATCCTGGCGCGACGGCTCTACGAGGAATTCCAGGGCAAGGCCTCGGCCTTCGCCGACGCACCGGTCGCACGCACGCGACAGGCCGCGATCGACGGCACGCTCTCCATCATGGTGGGAGCGACCGTGCCGACCTTCGAGCGCATCGCGCCGCTGCTGCGCCACATGGCGAGCGAGGTCACGCATTGCGGTGACGTCGGCGCGGGCCAGACGGTGAAGATCCTGAACAACATGATCCTGTTCCAGACCGTGGTGGCGCTGGCCGAGAGCCTGTCGATCGCGCGCGCGAACGGCGTCGACGGCAAGGTGCTTTTCGAGACGCTCACCAAGGGCTCGGCCGATTCCTTCGCGCTGCGCAACCACGGCATGAAAGCGTTGCTGCCGGGCGTCTTTCCGGAGCGCGCCTTCTCGACCAGGTACGCGTTGAAGGATCTGAGCTACGCCATCGACATGGCGGAGCAGGCGGGGGTGCCGGCGCTGGGCGCCGACGTGGCGCGCGAGGTGATGGAGCGCGCGGTCGACCTGGGACATGGCGAGGAGTACTGGCCGGTCCTGCTCAAGGCCATCGAGGACGCCAAGGGCAAGGTCTGATCGTCAGAACTTGACGGGACCCACCGTGATTCGCTCATAGCCCTTGCCGCGCATGCAGTCGGTGAGCGCCACGCTCGCGGCATGTGACAGGTAGACTTCGACCTGACGCTCCCACAGCGCGCGATTCGGCTGCGCCATGTAGCCGAAGAAGGGCGGGCTGTGGAACGGGTAGGCGAGTTCCCGGGAGTAGGCCCGGAGCGACTCCTTCTGGCCGGCGCGACGGCATTCCAGGAGATCGCCGGAATCGGGGACGAGTGCCACGCCCTCCTTCTGCCACGGGCTCAGGGTTTATCAGGCCGCAAGCAAAAGCATCGCGACGGCGACGAAACTCACGACAGGCAGGTTTCTGTTCACGCAAGTGTTGTGGTCCGGTGCCGGACGGACGAAGTGAAGAGGGAGACGAGGCTGATCGCGCGGATTGCTGTGGGTTAATCCGAGAGCGACTGCCGCTCCTGGCGTTCGAGAATCAGCATCCCGATCACGGTCATCAACGAGCCTGCCGCCATTGCCAGAATCGCGACCTGCCAGGCGAAGATCGTTCCTCTGCCGCCTGAGAACTCCAGAAGGAAACCGCAGATCGTCACTCCCGCCCACGCCGCGCCATTGGCTGAAAGCGACATCAAGGCAAGTGCGGCTCCTCTATCCGAAACCGAGACGCGTGCCAGCATCGCAGGCGGGAGAGAACCGGCGTCTGAGAAGATGGCGCAGATGTAGATGACGCTGACCGCAAAGATCACCGGGAACGGCATGTCGAGGCAGAGCGCGAGCACGACGCCGGCAATCACCGAAAGTCCGGCGGCAATGGCGATGACACGATGGCGCTGCCCTTGGGCCGCACGATGCGCCACGAACGAACTCAGCGGCATCGCGAGCAGGCCGGTGAACGCCGTCACAAGCGCCAGGTTCAAGCCGGAGAAGTGAATGTTCGACGGCGACGTCACAGCAAAAGTCAGCAGGGCCACCCACCAAGTACGAAAGGCCATCCCCTCCCAACTGTTGCCGGCGACGGCCAGAAGCATCCAGCCGATGCCGCGGCCTCGAGCAACGGACTTAAGGCGCGCCGGCAGACTCTCGCTGACCTTGCGCATCGCCGGAGACGTCATCGTGGCGACGACGAGCATCATGGCCAGGCCGGCGCAAACCGCCGCGGCCATGAATGCGCTGGGCCAGCCTAACAAGGACTGTGCGCAACCCGACACGGCAAAAGACGCAGACAAGCCCAGGGTGAGCGCAGAAACATGAATGCCGACGGCCCGCGCCTGACGGTCGGCCGGGATCGACTCGATGAGCAGCCGAAGGCCCGGCATGTAGATGCCCGCCATGCCGATGCCGCTGGCTATCCGGGTAAGCACCAAGGCCTCGTAGCTCGTACTCAGAAGTGGAAAAAGCACCCCTCCAGCGACTCCCAGAGAACAGCCGAGCGCGTAGAGCCTGCGAGGAGCCAGTGTATCGGTCAGTGCCGCGAATACCGGAGACGCAACGGCATAGGATAAAAAGAAGGCGCCGCCGGCCAAACCGGCTTGCGCTTCCGAAAAACCGGTATCGGCCATCAAAGCCGGGAGGACGGCTGCGTAGTTGGCGAAGCCGATGGTATTGAGGACGAGCGCGATCGTCATGACGAGCAGCGGCGACATACCGTGCTTCTACGATGGTGATACAGACCGCAGATAACGAATTGCGATCACCACACCTGAGCTGGATTCATGTCGGAACGGGTACGTGCAGATGCGGCTTCACCACTTGTGCCAGCCAACGCCTTATGGTCACCATGCGATCCAGTGTCTCCTCGCCCGGCCGGCACTCGACGTAGTAGGCGCCGAGACTTGGGATGCAAGTTTCAGACAGCCGCTGCAGTCGGCGTTCCCGAATATGTCCGGCAATCATCTGCAGTGGCGCGACGAGCAGTCCCTGTCCATCGATAGCCGCCCGCACGGCGCCCGGGAAACTGTCGAACCGCAGGATTTTTTTAGGTTGCCAGCTATCGGTCAAGCCGGCCGCGTATGCCCAGACGTCCCACGCCTCAGGGGCAGGATCGTGGAGTAAGAGCGTCTGTCTCATCATCGTTTCCTTCGAGCTCAGTATGCTTTGCTGGCTCGCGACGCTGGGACTGGCGACGGGACTGGACACGAGCTTGAGCAGCACTTGCGAAAACACGCCGCTTGCCGGTTTTGAACGATACGTGATCGCGAGATCGACCGGGTCGCGGAGCAGGTCTGGAAGCGATCCTCTGACCTCGATGCGTAGTCCTATTCTTGGATGGCGCTTTTCGAAAGCGTCGAGTAGCGGCAGCAGGATCTCGCTCGCGAACGTCGGCAAGGTCGTTATGCGAAGCGTGTCGCGAGTCGCAAACGCGGCATCTGTTGCCGATCGCAAACGGTCGAAGGCATCGTTCACGGCGGCGGCATAACGTTGCCCAACCGGCGTCAGAGTGACAGATCGGCCCCGACGAACGAAGAGACGCAGCTGCAATTGCTCTTCAAGGCTATGGACCTGATGGCTCACAGCGGAGGCCGTGATCCCGAGCTCGTCGGCCGCAGCTCGCATCGTCCCGAGACGCGCTGCCGCTTCGAAGGCGCGGACGGCTGACAGCGAGGGGAAGGTCACCTGGGATCTCCAGCGTTGACTTGAAAGACATCAAATACATGAAATCAAATCAGCATTGCTTTGGGAAGCTCACTTGTCGCCCGGTGTCGGGGGCCGCACGCTTGAGCGATCCCCACCTCACGACTGGAGACAACTATGACGACGGACTACTTGTCACGCGCTCGCGAAGCACTTCAAGAGCAGATGTTCTCGAGGCTCCTGGGTACGGAGATTCATGCGTTTGATGCGAGGTCGATTGACATGCGACTGCCCATCACCGACGACCTCGGGCAGAACCACGGCTTCGTCCATGGAGGCGTGATCAGTTACCTCGCCGACAACGCCATGACCTTCATCGGAAGTGCTTTACTCGATGGCGGGGGAGTGGCGTCGGAAATGAAGATAAACTTTGTTCGCCCAGCGATCGGACAGTTGCTGATAGCGAGGGCCTCAGTTCTTTCGGCCGGTCGAAGCCAGGCCGTCTGCCGGTGTGACGTGTTCGCGGCGGCGGAAGGCGTCGAGAAACTATGCGCGGCGGCGCAAGGCACGGTCGCGAAGTTGGGTCAGCAGAAGCGGTCGGTTAGCCCTGATGTGGACTGAGTTGCTGCGTTCGCCGTCTCGAAACGGCGGCAAAAAGACAGGCGATCGGGAGGTTGAAAGCTTATCCACAGACGGGAATTGCAGCTCAGGCAGGCCTGAATAGCGTATATGCAATGACCGATTCAAAACACGCCCGGCCCGGAGCCGGGCGTTTTCGCGTCGTATCGCAAGGCCAAGAGTTGGAGAATGGGATGGCGCGGATTGCTGTGGGTGGATTCCAGCACGAGACCAATACGTTCGCACCGCAGCAGGCGACCTGGGAGGAGTTCGTGCGCGCCGATGCGTGGCCGCCACTGCTGCGCGGGCCGGAGATGATCGCCGGTGTCGAAGGCTTCAACATCCCGATCGCGGGTGCGGTCAGGAAGCTGACGGAGTTGGGCCACGAGATCGTGCCACTGGCCTGGGCGGCCGCGTCGCCGGCCTCCTACGTGACCGAGGACGCCTACGAGAAG
>CANIEC010000245.1 GCA_947466085.1 Rhodospirillales bacterium | reverse complement strand
GGGGTGCGGACAGGCGGCGACGCCGAGGCTGGCGCGCAGCGCGGCGCGCTGGATGCGGTCGTCGGCCCGCCGGTCCATCGGCACGAAGATCTCGCGGTTGAGAAGATCGATCACGTCTGCGTCGGTGTGCTGCGGCTGCAGCGCGGCGGAGACGGCGCCCAGCTTGCCGCGCACCTCGGGATTGCCGGCGTAGAGCGCGTCGAGGACGCCGACCAGCCGGCCGCCGCTGCCGACGCCGCCCAGCCGCGCCAGATGCTCGGCCAGTTCGCGCGCCCGCTCCGCCGACTTCAGCCGCGCATAGGCGCGGGCCTGGCCGGCCAGCAGCCACAGCGTCGAGCCGAGGAAGGCCACGAGCACGGCGAACTGGGCGAGGTCGAGCAGGCTGCCCTGCTCGATGGCGCTGCGCAGCAGCGAGACCGCGCCGTCCACCACGAAGAGCAGCAGCAGGAGACCGGCGGAGCCCAGCGCCAGCCTGGCCGGCCAGCGGATCGCGGGCGGGCGCGTCGTGACCTCGGGCAGCGTCTCGTCGAGCGACGGCGCATCGGCGGGCGGCAGGTCGCCCGGCCGGAACTCCATGTCGACGAGGCGGCGGGGCTTCTCGGCAGATGGGGTGATGCTCATGGGGTGCTCACGCGAGGAGGAACTGGAGGACCTTGTCGAGATTGACGTGCGGCAGCGGCCGGTCGCGGAAGGCGGCGCCCAGCCGCGGCGGCTCGAAGCGGCGGATGTTGAAGCCCAGCTCGCCCCACTGGTCGGCGGCGGGAATGGTGCCGGGGATCACGCCGGGCTGGAGGTCGAGCACCTCGTCGCGGCCGGCGGGGATGCCGCGCAGGAACGGCGTGGCGAGTCCGTTCACCTTGAGCTTGAGGTCGGTCGTCGCCTTCACCGAGGCCACGGCCATCAGGCCCGACTGCCGCGCCGTCGCCTGCAGGAACGGCTCGCCGATCAGGTCGCGCAGCAGGTTGACCAGGTTGGCGTGCTGGTCGGCGGTGACATGGTCGGCCTTGGTCGCGGCCAGCGCCAGCCGGTCGACGCGGGCGATCGGCAGCAGGCGCAGCAGCGGATGCCGCAGCTCGTCGAAGGCGTCGCTGATGCTGCGGATCGCAAGGCCGAGATCGGCGAAGGCCTCGTGGCCCTGCTGCAGCGCGGAGAGGAGATCGACCAGCAGCACCTGCTTGCCCAGGCGGCCGAAGACCTCGCCGTAGAACTGCCGGACCCGCTTCAGATAGTCGGCATGGCGCCGCAGCAGCGCCGCGCCCATCGTGCCGCTGCGGGGCGCGCGCACGCCCGAGCGCACCGACGAGAGCGGGAAGAACAGCGCGGCCGTATCGACCGTTTCATCGGCCAGCGCGAAGCGTCCCGGCTGCACGAAGCACAGGCTGCGCTCCTGCCGGCAGCGCAGGAGATAGTCGCGGTAGAGAGAGCCGATGCGGGCCAGCTCGGCCGGGTTTTCCGGCGCGGCGGGATCGAGCGCGCGCACCGCCTCCAGCCACGGCGTCGCGAGGTCGTGCCGGCCGGCGCTGTTGGCCAGCTCCTCCATCTGCCGCGACCAGTCGCGGAACGACTGGGTCAGCATCGGCAGGTCCAAAAGCCATTCGCCGGGATAGTCGATGAGATCGAGATCGGTCGTGGCCTCCGAGGAGACGATCGAGCGCAGCAGGCCGACATCGCCATGACGGATGCGCACGCGCAGGCCGCTGAGGCCGGTGGTCGGCGCCGGCCAGGCGGGCTTGTCGGCGAGCAGCTGGTCCAGCCGCTCCTCGAAGGGAAAGCGCGGGACGCCGGGAATCTCCAGCAGCTCCACGGCGTGCACATGCGCGCGCCAGGGGAAGAACGGGAAGGACGCCATCGGCGCCTGCGCCGCCGTGCGCAGCGCATGGGCGAAGGCGGTGATGAACACGGTCTTGCCCGAGCGCTGCAGGCCGGTCACGGCAATGCGATGCCGCCGCTGCGACAGCGGCGAGGCGTCGAACGCCGCGGCGATGCCCTCCAGCGTGGAGCCGGCCGCGTTCTTCAGTCGGGAGAAAGTTGTCACCAGGTCGTCGCCTCGAAGCATGACTGTCGATGTGGGGTGTCACCACGTCCGAAAGATGGCAAGGCGGAAAGGGAGGTCATAGAGAAGGTTGAATGAAGACCCATCCGACGCGTCTCCTGAAAGGCGCCCTGTTCGTAATCCTCGCCGCCGTCGCGATCGGCTTCGCGCTGCATCGCCCCGCGCCGCCTTCGGTCGCGCGCATGAGCACCGAACAGGCCTGGGCGAACCTGGAGAGCAACCACCCTGTCGGCCATCTCATCCGCCTGGTCGCCTACGATCCGCAGACGGAACCCGGGCTGGCGATCGACCGGCTGGCGCGGCTCGGGCCGCCGGACCAGCTCTATTCGTTCGTCGCGAGCTACGAGGAGATGGCGGGCTATACGGCGAAGCAGGCGCTGGAGAAGAACGGGCTGCGATTGACCGACGGCCAGCACGTCTCGGCCGTCATCTTCCCGCGGCGCACGGAGCTCTATCCCGCGAATGCGCGCGGCCTGCTGCAGATCATCCGGGCGGTGGAGACGGAGAAGGGCGAGGCGATCGGCGACAGGTTCCTCGAAGGCCGGGACGTGCTCAGTCCCGCCGAGTTGAAGGACCTGCAATCGACCGACATCGCCTCGTACCGCGTGAGCGATTTCCGCGACAGGTATCCGCGCTACTGCGAACTCGCCCGCCGGTTCAATTGCGGCCCGACCCCCTACCCGGCCAGCCGCTTCATCGGCAGCCTCTATCACGACTGGCACCCGCTGGGATTTTCCCAGATCGAGCCGGCGCGCGATCCCTGCACCCTGCCAGCCGCGCAGTACTGCGTTTTCGTCGACTGGCAGAAGACGAAGGCCGAGTTCCTGCCGCGTTTCGGCAGCCGCGCCTTCCTGACGAAGAACCTCGAAATCGCGAAGATTCCCGGCCGCATCCTGATCGACTTCGACCAGCCCGACCGGCAGATCATCCCCTATATCGGCCCGCCGACCGACTGACCCGGAAAGGTCCCTCACTGCGTTCGGGATGACAATTTTGTCGGGTTTTGCGCAGTGCGCCGCCGCAGATAGCGCTGTCATCCCGAGCCTAGCGAGGGACCTTTGAGGGTGCTGCCAGCAACGCTTTCAGTCCACATTTAGTGGTTTTTCGCGGTCCCCAGCCCCTGCATTAAGTGGCTTGTTGTTCCTATTTTGTTCGCATACGAGTCCGTCCAGCAGAGGAGGTGCTGGATGTTCGGTTTAACGCTTCACGACGTCGCCACGGCCCCGCATCCCATCGGCATCGAATGCGAACGCTGCATCCGGCGCGTCGTCGTCACCGCGGCGGCGCTGAAGGCCCGGCCGGGCGACCGGCGCACGCTCCAGGAGGCGGGCCTGGTCTGCAGCCGCTGCGGCTCGCGCGTCTTCGGCGTCACCCGGTTCCTGTCGCAGGCCGAACTGCGCGCCTTCGTGCGGGCGCGGTGAGGCACGCCATGACCGACATCGCCACCAACACAGATGCGACCGCCGCCGCCGCCCCTTCTCGCCGCCCGCCCGGGCCGGCGCGCATCCCCTATCGCAGCCCGCCGCGCTTCGACACCTCGGCCGAGGTCGAGCAGGCCTTTCCCCATGCCACGCAGGTCATCCGGCGCGGCCTCTGGATGGTCTACGAGCAGGCCGAGGTGAACGCGACGCTGAACGGGCTGGGCGAGCATCGCAGCGGTTGCTTCAACGGCCTCTGCACCTTCCGCTTCACCCAGCCCGAGCATGCCGCCGCCTTCGCCGAATATGCCTTCGACAAGCGGCTGCATCGCCTCAAGGCCAACAGCACCCACGGCGCCACGCGCGAGGAGGTGGCGCTGGAATGGGAACGCCGGGCCGCCGAGCGCGAGGAGATCCTCGCCTGGGGCCGCCTGACCGGCATGACCCGCGAGGTGGTCGCGCATTATCGTGCCGAGCGGCATGTCGGCACCTGGTCCTGGCCCGCGCATCTCGCCGCCGCGCGGTTGATCGAGAAGGCCCATCCAACTGTCACGGATCCCTGTCATTACGCCGGGGTGATGATCGAATGGGCGGAGCGGGAACACCGGTCGTGGTTCTGGCGTTGCTGCCGCGGCCTGCACCATCTGTAAGGGAGTGCCCATGTCTGTCATGTTCGATTGCCTGGCCAATGCGAGGGATTCTGGGGCGAGCGATCCGCTCGACCGGGAAGCCGCCCTGATCCGGCGCGCTTTCGAGCTCGCGGCGGAACAGCCCTACGGCTTCACCTTCGAAGACCTGGAGCATGTCGAGGCCTATCGCATGCGGCCTGCGACCGCCGTCACCGCGCTGGATTGCGTCGCGAGCCTCACCGACGGCCGCCGCTTCCACCTCAGCCATGTCGCGGGCCCGCAACTGTCGGAATCAGTCAAGGTCACGCAGATGATGACCACCGAGCCCCTGCCTTCCGGTCGCAGCCGGTTCTGGATCGACGATGTGGCCGAACTCAACCACCGTCTCGGCCTGCCCCTCATCCCGCCGCCGCCCGTCCCCGTGATCCTGCCTCTGCCGGCGCGGCAGTAGAAACCACGCGGGGAGCTTGCGGCGGCCTCCGGTCTCGCCCACAAGCTCCCCCGATGTCGAAGCAGCATTCCCCCAAGCACCCGCCCTCCTCCCGCGAACGGCCCGACGTGATCGCGGCGCGCAAGGTGCTGGCGGAGATGTGGCCGGGGCCGGCGCGCGAGAGTTCCGTCACCTTGCTCAAGGCGCTGCATGTGCTGACGCGCGACGGCGGGCTGAACCTCGACACGCGGCGCAAGCTGAAGCAGGTGCTGCACCTCGTGCAGCTGCTGCGGCCGTCGCTCGACGGGCTGCTCACGGAGGGAAGCGATCCGGTGATCGCCGATCTCGGCACCGGCAAGTCCTATCTCGGCTTCATCCTCTACGACCTGGTGGTCGGTCCCGCCGGGCGCGGCTCGATCGTGGGCGTCGACGTGCGCGCCGAACTGGTCGAGCGCTCGCAGGCGCTGGCCCGCGACTGCGGCTTCGATCGCATGTCGTTCGTGGCTGGCGGCATCGCCGACACGGTGCTGCCGAACGGCCGCGCCGACATGGTGACGGCGCTGCATGCCTGCGACACCGCCACCGACGATGCCATCCGCTTCGCGCTGCGCCACGAGGCCAAGGTCGTGGCGCTGATCCCCTGCTGCCAGGCCGAGGTCGCGTCGCTGCTCGAACATGCGAAGCCGTCGCCGATCGACCAGCTGTGGCGCCACCCGCTGCACCGCCGCGAGTTCGGCGCGCACGCCACCAACGTGCTGCGCGGCCTGGTGCTCGAGGCCAGGGGCTACAAGGTGCGCGTGACCGAGTTCACCGGCCTCGAACACACGCTGAAGAACGAGCTGATCCTCGCGACCCGCCACCAGCAGAGCAACCCGCTCGCCCGCCGCAAGCTCGACCAGTTCGTCGAGCAGCTGGGCGTCCGCCCGGCCCTGCTCGACGTGATGGACTGACGCGCTTCCTCTTGCGGAGCGTATCGCCGCGCGTCAGGGCTTCTCGCGCAGGCTCAGGATGTAGGTGACCAGGGCGTTCCGCTCCTGGCTGCTCAGCGAGAAATCGGGCATCAGCGTGTGGCCGACGGAGAGGTAGCGGTCGAGCGTCGCCGCCGTCGTGTCCGTCCGCGCGGCGATGGCGCGGAAGCTCGGCGCGCTGTCGGTGGCCAGGCGCTGGCTTGCCTC
>CANIEC010000244.1 GCA_947466085.1 Rhodospirillales bacterium | reverse complement strand
TGGGCTTGGCCCCCTTTGCCAAGGGCTTCAGGGACTGGCCCTGCATCGTCTTGAAGTCCGCCGCCTTGCCGCCCGCGAGGTCGACGAGCGTCGGCGCGATGTCGAGCGCCAGCACCAGCTCGTCGTTCACCGTGCCCGGCTTGAACCAGGCGGGATACCGGATGAGGAACGGCGACTTGATGCCTTCTTCGTAGGCGAAGCGCCGCTCGGGCCCGAGCCCGTGTTCGCCGAAGAAGTAGCCGTTGTCGCCCAGGAACAGGATGAAGGTGTTGTCGAGTTCGCCCTTCTGCTCGAGCAGCTTGAGGATGTCACCCATGCCCTCGTCGACCGAGGCCATCATGGCGGCGCGCAGGCGGATTTCCTCGTCGGTCCCGGCGAGGATCCCATCCAGCACCTTGCGCGAGGCCTCGTTGACGCGCAGAGCATGGGCTTCCGTCCAGGCCGGCTTGTCCTTCACCACATCGGCCGCCGGGAGCGCATTGGGCCGGCGCGGGAAGTGTTCGCCCTTGTAGAGGTCGGCATGGCGCGGCGCGGGACGGTAGCCACCGTCGGTGAAGTCGATCGTGCCGTCGGCCGCCTGGAAGGCGTCGGGATGCACGGCCTTGTGCGCGAAGAACAGCGCGAAGGGCTTGTCGCGCTTCTTCTTCAGGAAGTCGACGGCGTGACCGTTCAGCAGGTCGGTGATGTAGCCTTCGTACTTCTTCTCCTTGCCGTCGATGTTCAGCACCGGATCGATAATCGACCCATGGCCCGGAAAGCTCACCCACTTGTCGTAGCCGGGCCGCGGACCGCCGGAATTGCCCATGTGCCACTTGCCGATATGGGCGGTTTCGTAGCCCAGGCGCTGCAGGATCACGTGGTAGTTCGGCAGGCGATGGCTGTGGGCGTCGCGCGCCACGTTGTCGATGATGCCGTGGCGGCTGGCATACTGGCCGGTCAGGATCGAGGCGCGGTTGGGCGAGCAGAGCGGCGTGGTGTGGAACGCCGAGGTGAACATCGCGCCTTCATGGCCGATCCGGTCGATGTGCGGTGTCTTCATGTAGGGATGGCTGCAGATTCCCAACTCGTCGAACCGGAGGTCGTCGATCAGCACGATCAGGAAATTCGGTTTGCGCTTCTTGGCCAAGATCGGGTTCCCATTCTCATTTTCCGGCAAGCACACCGCGTGCCGAAATCAAATTAGCGAGCGGTGTTGACGGAGACCAGAGCGTCGCGCCCATATCGACCGCGAAAGGGAAAATCCATGACCGAGACTGCCCTGCCGATGGCGGGATTGCGCGTACTGGACATCAGCTCGTTCATCGCCGCACCGGCCGCGGCCGTCGTGCTGGGCGACTGGGGCGCCGACGTCATCAAGGTCGAAGGACCGGACGGCGATCCCAACCGCCGGATCATGCACGATTCGTCGAACTATCCGAAAAGCGAGGTCAACTATCCCTGGCAGATGGATTCGCGCAACAAGCGCTCCATCGTGCTCGACCTCAAGCAGGCCGACGCCCGCGCGGCCCTCGACCGCCTGATCGCGGTCTCCGACATCCTGATCTGCAATTTCCCGCCGCCGGTGCGCGACAAGCTGAAGCTCGCCTACGACGACGTGAAGCAGGTCAATCCGAAGCTGATCTACGCGTCCCTCACCGGCTACGGCGAGAGCGGCCCCGATCGCGACCGGCCCGGCTTCGACGCCACCGCCTACTTCGCCCGATCGGGCCTGCTCGATGCCCAGCGCTACGAAGGCGGGCCGCCGGGCGTGCCCGGCCCCGCGCAGGGCGATCGCGCCACGGCGATGGCACTCGTCTCGTCCATCCTCATGGCGCTCATCCACCGCATGAAGACCGGCGAAGGCTCGTGGGTCGGCACGTCGCTGCTCGGCAACGGCCTGTGGTCGTGTGGCGTGATCGCCCAGGCAGCCCTCGTCGGCGCCTTCCTGCCGCACCGGCCGCCGCCCGACCGGCCACGGTCGGCGCTGGGCAACATCTACCGCACGGCCGACGACCGCTGGCTGCAGCTCACCATCGTGCGCGCCGACAAGCTGTGGGCGCCGCTCTGCCGGGCGATGGGACTGGACTCCCTGATCGATGATCCGCGGTTCGCCACCGAGCCCGAGCGTCGCCTCAGAGCCGGCGAACTTGCCGGCATACTCAGCGATACCTTCGCCACGCAGCCCTACGAGCATTGGCGCGAGGCGCTGGCGGCGCACAGCGTCACCTTCGGCGTCATCAGCCGCCCGCAGGACGTGCCCGACGATCCGCAGGCGGTGGCCTGCGGCGCCGTGGTCGACACGGCGATCCCCGACATGCCGCGCACCCTGGCCGATCCGATTCGCCTCAGCTTCGCCAGCCAGCGCATGGCGCATGCCGCGCCGGAACTCGGCGAGCACAGCGAGCAGGTGCTGCGCGAGGCGGGCATGAGTGCGCAGGAAGTGGCGGCCCTCAAGGCGAGCGGAGCGCTTCGATGACGCCGGACGAACCGCCGCCGCTGGCCGGGCTCACCGTCCTCGACATCAGCTCCTTCATCGCTGCACCCGCCGCCGCCGCCGCGTTGGGCGATTTCGGTGCCGACGTCATCAAGATCGAGCCGCCGGGCGACGGCGATCCGCATCGCAACAACTTCCGCAATGCCAGCTACCCGCAGAGCGACCGGAACTTCCCGTGGCAGCTCGACGGCCGCCACAAGCGCTCGCTGGCGCTCGATCTCAAGACCGACGGCGCCCGCACCATCCTCGAGCGGCTGCTGAAGCGCGCCGACGTGATGATCGTGAACTTCCCGCCGCCGGCCCGCGAACGGCTGCGGCTGCGCTGGGAGGATATCGAGCCGATCAACCCGCGCCTCATCTACTGCTCGCTCACCGGCTACGGCGAGACCGGCCCCGACCGCGATCGGCCTGGCTTCGACATCACCGCCTATTTCGGGCGCTCCGGCATCCTCGATGCGGCGCGCTACGACGGCGGCCCGCCGGGCGTCTCGCTACCGGCGCAGGGCGACCGCGCCACCGCGATGACGCTGGTCGCGGCGATCCTGATGGGCCTGCGGCGGCGCGACCAGACCGGCAAGGGCGGCTGGGTCGGCACCTCGCTCTACGCCAACGGCGTCTGGGCCAACGGAACCACGGCCGCCGGCGCGCTGATCGGCGCGCAGCTGCCGGTGCGCCCGCCCCCCGACAAGCCGCGCAATGCCCTGACTAACCTCTACCGCACGAAGGACGATCGCTGGCTGCAGCTGCTGATGGTCCGCGACGACCGGCTGTGGACCACCTTCTGCGACATCATCGAGCGGCCCGACCTGATGGCGGACCCGCGCTTCACCGGACGGCCGGAGCGGCGCGCGCACGCGCAGGAACTGCACGACCTGCTGGCGCCGGTGTTCGCGGCGCGTCTCTATGCCGACTGGGAGAAGCGGCTGTCCGGCACCGGTATCCCCTTCGGGGTCATCGGACGGCTGGCCGACGTGATCGACGACGAGCAGGCCGAACATGCCGGCATCTTCGCCGACACGACCAATCCCGCGATCCCGCGCACCGTCAACACGCCGATCCGCCTGGGCTTCGCCACGCCGCGGACCGCCGGCCCGCCGCCCGAGGTCGGGCAGCACAATGACGAGGTGCTGCGCGAGACCGGCTTCAGCGAGGCCGAGATCGACGCCCTCAAAAAGTCCGGCGCTTTGGGGTAGTCTGTCGGGATGGCCTCACGCTTCCGGACCTACGCCGAGTTCTGGCCCTTCTATCTGCGCGAGCACGCGAAACCGTCCACGCGCGCCGTCCACTATGTCGGCACCATCGCGTCCGCAGCCCTTCTGATCTGGGCGATCGCGTCGCAGAACTGGTGGTGGCTGCTGGGTGTGCCGGTGTTTGGCTACGGGCCGGCCTGGTTCGGCCATTTCTTCATCGAGAAGAACCGGCCCGCCACCTTCGAGGCACCGGTCTGGTCGCTGATCAGCGATTACCGAATGTGTGGCCTCTTCCTCACCGGCCGGCTCGGTGACGAGTTGATGAAACACCAGGTCCGCGCCCCCTAGAGCCATTGCTTCCCCTTTGCGGGCTCCGCAAAGGGGAAGTGCCCTCGTCTTACGAGGGCGATGGGGTCATGACCCCTCCGCCCCTTCGGGGCACCTCCCCATTTGAATGGGGAGGAACCCTCCCCTTGCTTCCCCGGGGGGCCGACGCCACATTGCAGGCGAACACCCAATTCCGCTCGAGGACCCATGGAAACGATGCTGCAGGGCGCCGCGCCGCAGGCTGCCCCCGCCGACCTGATCAAGGACAGCGACCAGACGAAGTTCGCCAAGGACGTGCTCGAAGCCTCGCGCACGGTACCGGTGATCGTCGATTTCTGGGCGCCGTGGTGCGGGCCGTGCAAGACGCTCCAGCCGATGATCGAGAAGGTCGTCAAGGAGGCCAAGGGCGCGGTCAAGCTGGTCAAGATCGACATCGACAAGAACCAGATGCTGGCCCAGCAGCTGCGCATCCAGTCGATTCCGGCCGTCTACGCCTTCTTCGGCGGTCGCCCCGTCGACGGCTTCATGGGCGCGGTGCCCGAGAGCCAGCTGAAGGAATTCGTCGCCCGCCTCATCCAGGCGTCGGGCGGCGCCACCGGCGATCCCGCCGCCGCAGAGCTGGCCGAACTGCTCGAACAGGCCAAGGCCGCGGTCGCGCAGAACGACATGGATACCGCAGCGCAGCTCTACAGCGAGGTGCTGGGCCTCGAGCCGACCAACGTCGTGGCCCTGGCCGGTCTCGCGCGCTACCAGGTCTCGCTCGGCGATGTCGAGCAGGCCAAGGAACTGCTCGAGCAGATCCCCGCCAAGGAGCGCACCGGCGCCGACGTCGTGGCCGCCCAGGCCGCCATCGATCTCGCCGAGAAGGCCAAGGACGCCGGCCCGATCGGCGACCTCAAGGCGAAGGCCGAGGCCGATCCGAAGGACTTCCAGAGCCGTCTCGACCTCGCCATGGCCTACTGGGCCGGCAACCAGAAGCAGGAAGCCGTCGACGAGCTGCTCGCCATGATCAAGGCCGACCGCGCCTGGAACGAGGCCGCCGCGCGCCAGCAGCTCCTGAAGTTCTTCGAGGCGCTGGGCTTCACCGATCCCATTTCCGTCGACGGCCGCAAGCGGCTTTCGACCATCTTGTTTTCGTGAGCCCCGACCCGTGAGCGAAGAGTCGCGCTCCTCGCAGAGGCCGGCGCGCAATCCGTTCGAGCCGACCTTCGAGCAGCTTCCCGAGACGCTGCCGATCTTTCCGCTGTCGGGCGTGCTGCTGCTGCCCGGCGGCAAGCTGCCGCTCAACATCTTCGAGCCGCGCTACCTCGCCATGATCTCCGACGCGCTGGCGGGCTCGCGCATGATCGGCATGGTGCAGCCGGTTCAGCCCGGCGGGTTCGCGGGCGACGGCATGCCGTCGGACGACGGTCGCCCCAAGGTGCACCGGGTCGGCTGCGCCGGACGCATCACCAACTTCAACGAGACCGAGGACGGTCGGCTGATGCTGGTGCTGAGCGGCGTGTGCCGCTTCGACATCGTGAGAGAGCTCGACCTCGCCCAGGGCGGCTACCGCCGTGTCTCCTCGGTCTTCTCGCCCTACCGCGCCGATCTCGACCATGCCGACGACGTCGTCGAACTCGACCGCGATCGCCTGATGGCGGCGCTGGCCGCCTTCTTCCGCGGGCGCCAGCTCTCGACCGACTGGGACGCCGTTAACAAGGCGGCCGACGCCAATCTCGTCACCTCGCTGTCGA
>CANIEC010000243.1 GCA_947466085.1 Rhodospirillales bacterium | reverse complement strand
GCAGGAGCTGCGGCTGGACCGTCATCTCGAACTGCTCGGTGACCCGCAGCATCTGCGCCAGAAGACGGGCGATCGAGATCTGGTGGCTGGGCTTGCCGAAGATCGGCTCGCCGATCGACCGGCAGGCCTGGGCGAAGGTTTCGACCGACTGGTCGGGCGGCACGTAACCCGCGCGGAACTGCACCTCGGCGACGGCGCGATAGTCGCGCCGCAGGAAGGCGACCAGCAGTTCGGCGAGATAGCCGCGCGTGTCCTGATCGACACGGCCCATGATTCCGAAGTCGACCGGCACGATGGTGCCCTGGCGATCGACGAAGGCGTTGCCGCCATGCATGTCGGCATGGAAGAAGCCGTCGCGGAACACTTGATAGAAGAAGGCCTCGGCGCACTTCCTCATGATCTCGTGCGGATCGTGGCCGGCGGCGATGATCGAATCGCGGTCGCCGATCGGGATTCCGTCGACCCGTTCCTGGGTCATCACCCGCTCGGCGGTGCGGTCCCAGTCGATCCTGGGCGTGCGGTAGTTCGGGTCGTCGGCGAAGTTGTCTCCAAGCTCCTCCGCCGCCGCGGCCTCCATGCGCAGGTCCATCTCGACCCGTACGACATCGGCGAAGGCACGCACCGACTCGACCGGCTTCAGGCGGCGGAAGCGCGGCTGCGTGCGCTCGACCAGCTCGGCCACCCAATAGAAGAGATCGAGGTCCCGCTCGAAGGCCTTGTCGATGCCCGGGCGCAGGACCTTCACGGCGACGTCGCGACCGTCGGCCGTAACCGCGAAATGCACCTGGGCGATCGACGCGGCCGCCACCGGCACGTCGTCGAAACTTGAGAAGATCGCACCGAGCGGCTGGCCCAGTTCGCTCTCGACGATGCGTCGGGCCTCGGTGCCGGGAAACGCCGGGATATGGTCCTGCAGGCGCGCGAGATCGGCGGCCACTTCCTCGCTCAACAGATCGGCGCGGGTCGACAGGGCCTGGCCGAGCTTGATGAAGGACGGGCCCATGTCCTGCAGCGCCGCCGCCAGCCTCTCGCCCGGACGTCGCGGGTCGTTGCGCGGGGCGAAGAGACGCGCCCAGGCGATCAGCGCCGGCGCAATCCCCAGCGACTCGAGCGGAAACAGTGCGTCATGGCGAGCGAAGCTCACCGCCATGCGCAGCAGGCGCCATCCGTTGCGGAGCGCGCGGAACATCTAGATGCGCCAGCCCTGGTGCAGGGCCACGACGCCGAGCGACATGTCGCGCCAGGAGACGTTTTCGAAACCGGCGGCCCGCATGCGCGCCGCGAGCTCGCGCTGCGGCGGGAAACGACGGATGCTCTCGTGGAGATAGCGATAGGACTCGGCGTCCCGGGCGATGACCTTGCCGAAGAACGGCAGCGCGCGCTCCGAATAGGCGTCGTAGACGCGGCCGACCGGCGCCGAGGTCACCTTGCTGAATTCCAGGCAGTAGAAGCGCCCCCCGGGCTTCAGCACGCGATGGGCATCGCGCAGCGCCTGGTCGATGTCGGTGACGTTCCGCAAGCCGAAGGCGATCGTGTAGGCGTCGAACGAGCGATCGGGAAACGGCAGGTGCTCCGCATCGCCAGTCGCCCAGGTGAGGCCGTGCAACAGGCCGCGATCGACGGCGCGGTCGCGCCCGACCTCGAGCATCGCCGGATTGATGTCGCATACGGTGACGTCGGGCCGCTCGCCCTGCCGGTCCAGCAGCCGGAAGGCGATGTCACCGGTGCCGCCGGCCACGTCCAGGAGCTTCTCGCCCGGCCGCGGGTTCACCACGTCGACCATGGCGTTCTTCCAGAGCCGGTGCACCCCGCCCGACATCAGGTCGTTCATCAGGTCGTAGCGCGGCGCCACGCTGGCGAAGACCTCGCGCACCAGGCCGGCCTTTTCGGCAGCCGGCACGTCGCGGAAACCGAAGGAGGCACGCCCCTCAGGGGCCTGTCCCTCGGGGCGGGCTGCGCTAGGATCGTCGGGAAGGGCTTGGTCCATGGGGCCGCAACCTAGAGGAATCGCCATGCTGCTGAAAGACCGGGTCATCCTGATCACCAATGTCGAGAAATTCGCAGGGCACGGCACCACAAGGGTCGCCCTGGCCCAGGGTGCGACCGTTCTGGCGCACGATCCGTCGTTCGAGGCGCCGAGCGCGCGGCGCAAGTACGAGGCGGAATTCCCGGGCGCCCATGCCCTCTCGGCGACCGAGCCGGCGACGATGGTCGAACTCGCCCTGAAGCGGCACGGCCATATCGATGCGCTGGTGAACAACGACGCCTATCCCGCCTTGCGCGCGCCGCTCGGCGAGGCGCGCATCGAGGACTACCGCGATGCGCTGGAAGTCATGGCCGTGGCGCCGTTCCGGCTGACGCAGCTCGTCGCGCCCTCGATGCGCAAGCGCAGGTCGGGCCGCATCGTGTTCGTTTCCTCGGCCGCGCCGCTGCGCGGCATCGCCAACTATGCGCCCTATGTCTCGGCGCGCGCGGCGGCGAACGGTCTCGTCTCCTCGCTCGCCAAGGAGCTCGGGCGTGACGGCATCACGGTGAACGCGGTCGGCTCGAACTATGTCGAGAACCCCGACTACTTTCCGCCGGCCCTCCTCGCCAACAGCGAGGCCATGGCCAAGATGACGGCACAGATTCCACTCGGTCGCCTCGGCAAGTCGGACGAGCTGGGCGCCTCGATCTGCTTCCTCTGTTCCGACGGCGCCGGCTTCATCACCGGACATGTCCTGCCGCATGCCGGTGGCTGGGCGTGACATCCGGGAAATTCACATGCACAATTCTCGGATAACGAACGCCGCGCAGGTCTGACCGAAGCAGCGGCTGCCAGGGAGAAACGTCGAGACACGTCGGGAAACCGGCGCGCTTCCCCTTGGCCGAATCGGTCCGAGGACGGCGCATGGGAAGACAGATCGTCCACCGCCTGCTGATCTCGTTCCCCGCCCTGCTCGGGGTTCTCTTCCTGTGCTTCTGTCTCCTGCAGGTGGTGCCCGCCGATCCGGCGACGATCATCGCCGGCCCCGATGCCAAGGCGGAGACCATTGCGGCGATCCGTGATGAGCTCGGCCTCGACCGCCCCATCCCCATCCAGTTCGCCGAGTATATCGGCCGCGTGCTGCAGGGCGACCTCGGCCGCTCCATCATCTCCAACAAGATGGTGAGCGAGGAGCTTGCGCTCACCATCGGGCCGACGGTCGAGCTGATGCTGGGCGGCATGCTGATCGCCATCCCGCTCGGCCTGACCCTGGGCACGCTCGCCGCCGTGAAGCGCGGCACCCTGATCGACCGCGCGATCATGGCGGTCTCGGTCGCCGGCGTGTCGATGCCGGTCTTCTTCATCGGCCTGGTCCTGATCCAGTACATGGGCTTCCAGTGGGGGCTGTTCCCCTTCACCGGCCGCACCGGACCGATCTGGGATGGCGGCCTGCCGAGCCTGGTGCTGCCGGCGCTGACCCTGGGCAGCGTCCTGATCGGGCCGATCGCGCGGCTGACGCGCACCGCCGTGCTCGAGGTGCTGGGCGCCGACTATGTGCGCACCGCCCGCGCCAAGGGGCTGCGCGAGACGGTGGTGATCGTCCACCATGCGCTGCGCAACGCGATGATTCCCGTCGTCACGCTGATCGGCCTGCAGGCCGCCTTCCTGCTGGGCGGCGCCGTCGTCACCGAGACGATGTTCTCGTGGCCCGGCGTCGGCCGGCTGGCGGTCGGCGCCATCGTGTCGAGCGATTTCCCGACGGCGCAGGGCGCGATCATGATCCTCGCGATCGCCTTCCTCACGATCAACCTGATCGTCGACGTTCTCTACGTCTACCTCGATCCCAGGATGCAGCGGTCATGAGCGTCGACGCCCTCAACGCCCCCACACCGACAGCCGCCGAAGAGAATGGCGTCTTCTCCCGCTCCGGCGTCCTGCGGCGGCTGGCGCGCGACAAGGTGGCGGTGATCGCTGCGCTGCTGCTGGCCACGATCGGTCTCGCCGCCCTGTTCGCGCCGCTGGTCGCGCCCTACGATCCCTACCTCACCGATCTCACCAAGGTGATGCAGCCGCCCAGTGCCGAGCACTGGTTCGGCACCGACAATACCGGCCGCGACATACTGAGCCGCGTCATCTACGGCGCGCGCAACACGCTGATGCTCGGTCTGGTCGGCGTCATCCTCGGCGGCTTCCTGGGCGGCTTCCTCGGCATCCTGGCGGCTTACTATCGCCGTCTCGACGGCTGGATCATGCGGCTGGTCGACGTGATGCTGGCCTTTCCGGCGATCCTGATCGGCCTTGCGGTGGCGGCGATCTTCGGGGCCGGCCTCACCGCCGTGGTGATCGCGCTGGTCGTGGCGACCATCCCGGACGTGGCCCGCGTGGCGCGCGGCGCCGCGATCGGCATCATGAGCCAGGAGTTCATGGAAGCGGGCCGCGCCGTCGGCGTCTCCGACCGCACGCTGATCTGGCGCTACCTCACGCTCAACTGCATCTCGACCATCTTCGTGTTCCTGACCCTGCGCTTCGGCCAGATCATCCTGATCGGCTCGGCGCTGGGCTTCCTCGGCATGGGCGCGCAGCCGCCGACTGCCGAACTCGGCATGATGGCGGCGCAGGGCCGCGATTTCCTGTTCATGGCGCCGCACATCGCGACGATCCCCAGCTTCATGATCTTCGTGATCGTGCTGGCCGCCAATCTCCTGGGCGACGCCCTGCGCGACGTCCTCGATCCGAGGCTGCAGAGCTGATCCTGCACACTCCCACGACAAGGGTCCCGACCTGACACACTGAACAACAACAAGGCGAGGAAGCGATGCGTAACTTCTTGAAGGGCGTAACGGCGTTGCTTGGCGTAATGGGCCTCTCCCAGGTGGCGGAGGCGCAGACCCTGCGGATGATGAAGTCGCTCGATGCGCCGCATTACGACGGCCAGCGCACGACCTGGTCACCGACCTCCGATATCGTCAACATGTTCCAGGACACGCTGGTGGCAATGGACTGGGACGGCAAGACGGCCATTCCCTACCTCGCCAAGTCGTGGACGATCAGTCCCGACGGCAAGCTCTACACCTTCAAGCTGCGCGACGATGTGAGCTTCTGCAGCGGCAAGAAGTTCACCGCCGAGGACGTGATCTACTCCTTCAAGCGATTGACCAGCCCCGAGCTCAAGGCGCCGCTGGCCTGGCGCGCCGGCAACATCAAGGAGCTGCGCGCGCCCGATCCCTATACGGTCGAATACGAGCTGAACGAGCCGTTCGCCGACCTGCTGCTGCAGCTCACCATGTTCACGACGGCGATCCACAACAAGGAGAGCGTGGAAGCGCTGGGCAAGGACTACGGCGTCAAGGCGATCGACGGCACCGGCCCCTGGTGCTTCGAGAGCTGGCAGCCGCGCACCGAGATCGTGCTGAAGCGGCACGACGCCTACAAATGGGGGCCCTCGATGTATGCCAACAAGGGCCCCGTGAAGTTCGAGAAGCTCAGCATCAAGATCGTGCCCGAGGACTCGAGCCGGGTTGCCGCCATGATGGGCGGGCAGTTCGACGTCACGCACCAGATCCCGCTGCAGTTCATCCAGCAGGTCAAGGCGTCGCCCAACCTCAACGTCCAGGAGGCCAAGCCGAACTTCCAGCTGATGTACTACGGCTACAAGACCACGCGTCCCATGGTGGCCGACAAGCGCGTGCGCGAGGCGATGAACATCGCCATCAACCGCGCCGACATCGTCAAGGGCATCATGCTGGGCAATGCCGAGCCCGCCTACACCTTCAT
>CANIEC010000242.1 GCA_947466085.1 Rhodospirillales bacterium | reverse complement strand
GCCGTCCTGATGATCAGCCACGACCTCGGCCTGGTCGCCAACATGTGCAAGCGGGTCGCGGTGATGTACGCCGGCCGCATCGTCGAGAGCCAGGTGGCCGACGCGATCTTCGCCACGCCGACCCATCCCTATACCCAGGGCCTGATCGATTCGCTGCCGCGGCTGGGGGAACGGGCCCGGCGCGGACGCCAGAAGCTGCGCGAAATCTCGGGCGTGGTGCCCTCGATCGCCAACTATCCGGCCGGCTGCCGGTTCAATCCGCGCTGTCCCGCCGTCACCGATGTCTGCCGCACCATCGTGCCCGAGGCCACGCCGCTGCCGGCCGAGGGTGTCGTGAGGTGCCATCACCATGGCTGAGTCCCTGCTTTCGCTCGACGACCTGGCCGTCCATTTCAAGGTCGGCAACGCGCTGGCTGGCGGCATCAAGACCCTGAAGGCGGTCGACGGCGTGACGCTCGACGTGAAGCCCGGCGAGTGCCTCGGCCTCGTGGGCGAATCGGGTTGCGGCAAGTCCACGCTTGCGCTCGCCATCATGGGCCTGCTGCCGCCGACGCGCGGCACGATGAACGTCGACGGCCAGCAGATTTCCGGCGCCACGCCGCCCGACCGCATGAAGATGGCGCGCACGGTCCAGATGGTCTTCCAGGACCCCTACGCCTCGCTCAATCCGCGACAGACGGTGCGCCGTACGCTCGCCGATCCGTTGCGCCTGCACGGCATCACCGACAAGGCCGAGGTCGAGGCGCGGGTGATCGACATGATGGCCAAGGTCGGCCTTCGCCCAGAGCAGGCCGACCGCTATCCACACGAATTCTCCGGCGGCCAGCGCCAGCGCATCGGCATCGCGCGTGCGCTCATCCTGAAGCCCAAGCTGGTGCTGTGCGACGAGCCGGTGTCGGCGCTCGACGTCTCGATCCGTGCCCAGATCATCAACCTCCTGCTCGAGCTCAAGGACGAGATGGGGCTGGCCTACATCATGATCAGCCACGATCTCGGCGTGGTCGAGCATGTGAGCGACCGGGTGGCGGTGATGTATCTCGGCCGCATCGTCGAGCAGGGCGGCTGGCAGGAGATTTTCGAGAACCCGCGCCACCCCTATACGCGCGCGCTGATCGCCGCGATCCCCGACCCGTTCCACCGCGCCGCGATCAGCGCCGACGCGAAGGCGCGCGGCGAGATCGCCAGCGCGCTCAACCCGCCCCCAGGCTGCCATTTCAATCCGCGCTGCCCGCTGAAGGCCGATATCTGCACGACCGAGTATCCGTCGTTCGGCGAGGTCTCGCCCGGCCATCGCGCAGCTTGTCATTTCCGCGACCGCGTGGGTTGATGGGGCAATCGCCCCATGACTCCCCTCGACACCGATATCCTGCTCAACTGGCTCGTTCGTCGCGGCCTCGACGGGGTGGACGAGGGCCAGCTCCTGCGCGAGTTCTGCGAGAAATCCCGGGAAGCCGGCCTCATGCTGTCGCGGGCGCTGTCCTTCATCGACACGCTGCACCCCGTCCATGAAGGCCGCATCTACCGCTGGCGCGACGATTCCGTCGAGGAAGAGGCGGCCACGGACTATGCGCGCACCGACCAGGGCGGTCCCGCCGCCGAATCATGGCAACGCAGCCCGTTCTTCCATCTGCTGCAGACCGGCGAGGAAGAGCTTCGCCGCCGCATCGGCTTCGGCGAGGAGGTGGACTTCAGCGTCATCCAGGAGATGAAGGACCTCGGCCACACCGACTACATCGTCTTCATTCACCGCTTTGCCGGCGACACCAAGATCGGCGACATGGATGGCGTCTATTCGGCCTGGTCGACGCGCCATTCCGAGGGCTTCAGCGATGCCAATGTCGTCGCGCTCCGCCGCCTGGTGCCGGCGCTGGCGCTCGCCCTCAAGAGCGCCGCCCTGGCGCGCATCGCCGATACGCTGGTCCGGGTCTATCTCGGACGCGACGCCGGCCGTCGGGTGCTGGAAGGAAGCATCCAGCGCGGCGTCGCCGACCGGGTCGAGGCCGCGCTGTGGTTCTCCGACCTGCGCAGCTACACCGCCATCACCGACACCGCCAAGCCCAGCGAGATCATCCCGCTCCTGAACGACTATGCCGAGGCGGTGATCACCTCGATCCACGAGGCCGGTGGCGACGTGCTGAAGCTGATCGGCGACGGCACGCTCGCGGTCTTCCGCGCCGACGATCCGGCCGAGGCCTGCCGGTGCGCATTGCGGGCGGAGGAGAATTTGCGGGCCCGGATGACGGAGCTGAACGAGCGCCGCCTCGCCGCGGAGCAACCGGTCACGACGGCCTATATCGGCCTGCATATCGGTGAAGTCTTCTACGGCAATATCGGCAGTTTCGACCGCCTCGACTTCACCGTCGTGGGGCCGGCGGTCAACGAGACCAGCCGAATCGCCTCGATGTGCCGCTCGGTCGACCGGCCCGTCCTCGTCTCCTCGACCTTCGCCGACGCTCTTCCCGCGGAGGAACGCGCCCGTCTTGTTTCCGTCGGCCGCTTCGCGCTGCGCGGCGTCGGCAGGGCGCAGGACCTGTTCACCATCGATCCCGTGTTGCTGTAGTCGGCTTATCTACAACCGAACCGTGATTCGTCTGGCGAGATTTCATCTCGCCCGTAAAAATTCCGGATACCGGCTTGCGCATCATCCCTGCAGATGCCTACGATGAGGGCAATACAAAGCCGTCCAACGAGACGGCAGTCCTTGGGAGGACAACATGGCCAAGTCGAAGCGTCGTAGCGTGCTTAAGCTTGCTGGTGGCGCTGCCGCCGCGTCCATGGGCGGCATGGCCGCCATTCTGGCAACGGGCCGCATGCCGGCCTTTGCCCAGCAGAGAACTGTCCACTGGCTCAAGTGGGTCGACTTCGTGCCGGCCTCGGACACGCTGCTGCGCAGGGAAATGCTGCCCGAAGCCGAGAAGGCACTGGGCGTAAAGATCAACCTCGAGACGGTCAACGGCAACGACCTGCAACCGCGCGTGACCGCGGGCATCCAGTCGGGCGCCGGTCCCGACCTGATCATGGCCTTCAACAACCAGACCTATCTCTACGCCAACAGCGTGGTCGATCTGACCGAGATCGCCGAGGCCGTCGGCAAGGAGCAGGGCGGCATCTACAAGTACGCCCGCGCCGTCTGCAGCGACGGCAAGATGTTCATGGGCATGCCCTGGGCGGTGATCGGCGGCATGATCGCCTATCGCAAGTCATGGTTCGAGGAAGCCGGCGCCACCAAGTTCCCCGAGACATGGGAGCAGTACCGCGAAGTCGGCAAGAAGCTGAAGGCCAAGGGCCGGCCGATCGGCCAGACTCTGGGCCATACGTTCGGCGACGCGCCGGGCTTCACCTATCCCTACCTTTGGTCGTGGGGCGGCATGGAGGTCGATCCCTCCGGCAAGGTGATCATGAACAGCAAGGAGACGCTGGAATCGGTGAAGTTCATGCAGGGCTTCTGGAAGGATGCCCATGACGAGGGCGGGCTCGCCTGGGACGACACGAACAACAACCGCGCCTTCCTGTCACAAACGGTCTCCGCGACGCTGAATGGCGCGTCGATCTACATCGAAACGCTGCGCAAGCCCGACCAGTACAAGACCGAGAAGGGCGCGCCGATGCACACCGACATCCTGCATTCGCCGCTGCCCAAGGGACCGGCCGGCCAGTTCGGGTTCCATCTGCTGCAGTCGCACATGCTGATGAAGTACTCGAAGAACCAGGACCCCGCGAAGGAGTTCCTGAAGTGGATCCACACCGAGAAGAACTTCGAGAGGTGGTTCGTCTCGCAGAAGGGATTCGCCACGCCCTGCACGGAAAAGTGGGAAGGCCACAAGGTCTGGTCCGACGACCCCGTCATGGCGCCCTTCAAGGTCGCGGCCAAGCTCGGCCAGGCACCCGGCCATGCCGGGCCGCCCAATGCCAAGGCGGCGGAAGCGCTCTCGAAGTACATCGTCACCGACATGTACGCCAAGGCCGTCCAGGGCATGCCGGCCGAGGATGCCGTGAAGTGGGCCGACGCCGAACTCAAGAAGATCTACGTCTGATCCCGGCCCCGTAGACGGCGTCCGGACCATGGCAGTAACCGCACTCGCGACCGCGGAGGGCAAGCGTCCCTCCCGGCTGCGACGCCTCGAGGACGAGCGCTGGCTGGCGCTCGCCCTTCTCACGCCGACGGCTGTGCTGCTCGGCCTGTTCATCGCCTACCCGTTCGTCGAGGGCGTGCTGCTGTCGCTCAGCAGCACCCGCGTCGGTCAGCCCGGTGAATTCGTCGGACTGAAGAACTTCTACAAGATCTGGAACGACAGCATCTTCCACACGACCGTGTGGAACACGTTCTGGTACACGGGCGTGACGACGGTGTTCAAGCTGGCACTGGGCCTGTGGCTGGCGCTCCTGCTCAACCGGCATTTCAGGGGCAAGGCGATCATCCGCGCCTTCATCCTGCTGCCCTTCATCATCCCGACGGTGCTGTCGACTTTCGCCTGGAAGTGGATGTTCGACCCGACCTTCAGCGTCATCAACTGGACGCTGTTCCAGTTGGGCCTGATCACCACCCGGATCAACTGGCTGGGCGATCCCGACCTCGCAATGACGTCGATCATCGTGATCAACGTCTGGCGCGGCGTGCCGTTCTTCGCCATCACCCTGCTGGCGGGCCTGCAGACCATCAGCCCGGAACTCCACGAGGCCGCGGCCATCGATGGCGCGCGGCCCTGGTCGCGCTTCTGGCACGTGACCTGGCCGCTGCTCATGCCCGTCACTCTGGTGGTGGTGCTGTTTTCGGTCATCCAGACCTTCGCCGATTTCCAGCTGGTCTACGTCATGACTGGCGGCGGACCCGCCAACGCCACCCACCTCTTCGCCACCTACGCCTATCAGCTCGGTATCGGAACCGGCTTGTTGGCCGAGGGCGCTGCGATTTCGCTCGCGATGTTCCCGTTCCTCTTCGTCATCGTGGTGGTGCAGCTCCTCTACATTCGCAGGGTGGAAACCAGATGAGCCGGGAGACCCGCTGATGATCGAAGGCGCGATGTGGCGGCGATGGGTCTTCTACAACATCCCGCTGATCCTGTTCGTGTTCGTCCTGCTGTTCCCGTTCTACTGGATGATCATCACGACCTTCCGGCCGGACGGCGAGCTGTACCGGCCTTGGAACGCCGCCAACTACATGCCGTTCTGGACCAACAATCCGACGCTGGAGCACATCAAGTACCTGTTCGAAGAGACCAACTTCATGCGCTGGATGTTCAACACGATGTTCATCGCGCTGGTGTCGACGGTGATCTCGCTGTTCTGCGGCGTCCTGGCGGGCTATGCGCTGGCCCGCCTCAACTTCCCCTATGCCGGCGGTCTCGGCACCGCGATCTTCATCACCTACCTGGTGCCGCAGACGCTGCTGTTCATCCCCCTGGCGGAGATCATCCGCAACTTCCAGCTCGGCGACACGCCCTGGGCGCTGATCCTGACCTACCCGACCTTCCTGATCCCGTTCTGCACCTGGCTGATGATGGGCTACTTCAAGGCCATCCCGAAGGAGCTGGAGGAGTGCGCGCGCATCGACGGCGCCTCGCGCTGGAAGGCGATGGTCTACATCGTCATCCCGGTCGCCGTGCCCGGCATCCTGTCGTCGGGCATCATCGCCTTCACGCTGTCGTGGAACGAGTTCATCTACGCCCTCGTCTTCCTGTCCTCGCCGGACCAGAAGACCGTCCCCGTCGGCGTCACCTCGGAGCTGATCCGCGGCGACGTGTTCTTCTGGGG
>CANIEC010000241.1 GCA_947466085.1 Rhodospirillales bacterium | reverse complement strand
GTCGCCTGGCAGTCGCGCAAGGCCCGGCTGAAGCAGCGCATCGCCGACATGGCCGACCGCCTGATCCAGATCGCCGCCGAGCGCGCGGTCCGGCGCGGCGAGACGCTCAGTCCGCCGGAGGGCCTTTACGAGGAGTTCTGCGCGCGCTTCCCCTATGCGGAGACCGACGACCAGTTGCAGGCGATCTCCGACGTCATGGACGATCTGTCGTCAGGCAAGCCGATGGACCGACTGGTCTGCGGCGATGTCGGCTTCGGCAAGACGGAAGTGGCACTGCGCGCGGCCTTCGTCGCGGCGATGTCGGGCAAGCAGGTGGCGGTGATCGGTCCGACGACCCTGTTGGCCCGCCAGCATCACCGCACCTTCGTCGAACGCTTCCAGGGCATGCCGGTGAACATCGGCCGCCTGTCTCGCCTGGTCACGGCCAAGGAGGCCAAGGCCACCAAGGAAGGGCTGAAGGACGGCACCGTCAACATCGTCTGCGGCACGCATGCGCTGCTGGCCAAGGGCATCGAGTTCAAGGATCTCGGCCTGCTGATCGTCGACGAGGAGCAGCATTTCGGCGTCGCCCACAAGGAGCGGCTGAAGGAGCTGCGCGCCGACGTCCATGTGCTGACGCTGACCGCAACGCCGATCCCGCGCACCCTGCAGCTCGCGTTGACCGGCGTGCGCGACATGAGCCTGATCGCCACGCCGCCGGTCGACCGGCTGGCCGTGCGTACCTTCATCACGCCGTTCGACGGTGTCACCATCCGCGAGGCGTTGCTGCGCGAGCAGTATCGCGGCGGGCAGACCTTCTACGTGTGCCCGAGGGTCGAGGACCTGGCGTCGGTCGCCGAGGAAATCCGCGAGTTGGTGCCGGAGATCCGGCTCGGCATGGCGCACGGCAAGCTCGCGCCGACCATCATCGAGAACACGATGCAGGATTTTGTCGAGGGCAAGTTCGACGTGCTGCTGTCGACTAACATCGTGGAAAGCGGCCTCGACATCCGCAACGCCAACACGATGATCATCCATCGCGCCGACATGTTTGGCCTGGCGCAGCTCTACCAGCTGCGCGGCCGGGTCGGCCGTGGCAAGACACGCGCCTATGCCTATCTCACCGTGCCGCCGGGCAAGGCGCTGAACGAGGCGGCAGCCAAGCGGCTGGAAGTGATGCAGACGCTCGACACGCTGGGCGCGGGCTTCCAGCTCGCCAGCCACGATCTCGACATCCGCGGCGCCGGCAATCTCCTGGGTGACGAACAGTCGGGCCATATCCGCGAAGTCGGCATCGAGCTCTACCAGCAGCTCCTGGAGGAGGCCGTCGCGGCAGCCCGCGGGCGCTCGCAGGAGGCCGAGAAGTCGGAATGGTCGCCGCAGATCAATCTCGGCATCCCGGTGCTGATCCCCGAGGAATACGTGCCCGACCTCTCGGTGCGCATGGGCCTCTACCGGCGCCTGGGCGGCCTCACCAGCCAGAGCGAGATCGATTCCTTCGCCGCCGAGCTGGTCGACCGGTTCGGCCGCATGCCGGTGGAGGCGGAGTTCCTGCTGAACACCGTGGCGCTCAAGCTGCTGTGCCGTGCCGCCCATGTCGAGAAGATCGATGCCGGCGAGAAGGCCGTCGTTCTCAGTTTCCACGACAACAAGTTCGAGAAGCCCGAACGCCTGATCGGGTGGATCCAGAAGAACGCGCCGCTGGTGAAGCTCAGGCCCGACCACCGCGTGATCGTGCAGAGGGTCTGGAAGGAAGAGCGGCAGCGGCTTTCCGGCGTGACGTCGATCGTTTCTTCTTTGGCGAAGCTCGCCGCTTAGGCGGGGGCTTTTTTGGCTTCGCATTCATGAGCGCCTTGGCCGCACGACTCGCGCAGCGCAGCAGCCAGTCGCTGAGCCGTGTGTCCCCCGAGGCGCGGGCCAGTATGACGGCGCCGACCGCGAGGATCGCGACGGCAGTCGCATCGGCATCGAGCGAACGCTTTTTTCCGCGCGCCAGTTCGGCGATCACCCCGTGGAGAACGTTGGCGTAGGCCAGCCGCGCCGCGAGTGGCGCCCGCGCGACGTCCCCGGCGAGGGCGGCGAGGGCGCAGCCCTGCGCCGTGGCGGCCAGGTTTTCCCTATCGAGATACTCGTCGAGCACGGAGCTGGGTTTTTCGGCAGCGCGCAGCCCGGGCAGCAGCCCGTGCCCCATCCGGACGATCTCGGCGAACAGGGCATCCTTCGAGCTGAAGTGCGCATAGAAGGCACCACGCGTCAGCCCGGCCGCGAGCATTATGTCGTCGATGTTGGTGCCGGCATGGCCACGCAGGCGGAACAATCGCGCGGCGTGCTCGACGATCTCGGCCCGGATGGCGGCCTTTCGGGTGGCGCTGATGGGCATGGTATGTTGTCTATCACATTATATGATGACCGACATATGAACGGCTGAACACACACGACCTCACCCTGAGGAGCGGCCGCAGGCCGCGTCTCGAAGGGTCGCTACAAACAAGGCGTGCGTTGCCCATCCTTCGAGACGCAACGCTGCGCGTGGCTCCTCAGGATGAGGTCAGTGGTGAATTGCCGAAGGTCGCTACGCGGTTGACTGCGCAGCACTCGTGGCGGCGTCGCGTTCGGCGAGGTTGAAGACCTCGACGAAGGCGGGGGGCGGCTGGGCGCCGGAGACGGCGTACTTGCGGTTCACGATGAAGCACGGCACGCCGTTGATGCCGAGGCGGCGGGCATAGACATCGGAGGCGACGACCTCCTGGCGGCCCTCGTCCCCCATAAGGAAGTGACGGGCAGGGTCTTCCTCGATGCCGGCGCGGACGGCGCATTCGACCAGTGTGTCGAGGTCGCCGATGTCCAGGCCCTCCTCGAAATAGGCCTTGAACAATTCGGCCACGACCTCGTCCTGACGCTCGCTCCGGGCGCTCCAGTGCACGAGCCGGTGCGACAGCACGGTGTTGGGCGTGCGCTTGATGCGCGAGAACTGGAAGTCGATGCCGGCTTCACGGCCGCTCTCGGCGATCGCCTGGTAGATCTGGCGCGGCCGGTCGCCGCCGCCGAACTTGGCACGGACATAGTCGTCGCGCGTCATGCCCTCGGCCGGCATGTCGGGATTGAGCTGGAACGGGCGCCACGCGACCGCGACGTCGGTGCGGCCGCTCTGCTCCAGCGCACGCTCGAAGCGGCGCTTGCCGATGTAGCACCAGGGACAGATCGTATCGGAGACGATGTCGACGTAGATCATGGGGCGACCTTATGCCGTTCCAGCCAGTGCAGGAAGAGGCCGGCGCCGGCCGCCACGGCCAGAGCGACCGTGGTCAGCCAGGCGGCGCTCGGCCAGCCACCCCAGGCCACGAGGGCGCCGGTGATCGGGGGGCCGAGAAGCCCGCCGATGTTGGAGCCCTGCATCAGCAGGCCGGTCGAGGCGCCGGCCAGTTCCCGTCGCGGCGCATGGATTGGAATGGCGGTGAACAGCGCGCCCGGCACGACGCCGATCACCGCCGAATAGAGGCCGGCGAGTACCAGCCGCGCGAGGTCCGGCACGCCGTTCACGAAGATGCCGGCGGCGCACAGGCTCATCGACAGGGTCGCGCCCACGATCACCATGACCCGCGGTACCCCGCGGTGCAGGAGCCAGCCGGCCCCGAGATTGCCGGTCACGTTCAGGATGGCGACCGCGGCCGTCACGATGGCGGCCGTCGAGGTGGAATAGCCCAGCCGTTCGATCAGGAGCGTCGGCAGGAAGCCGATGATGGCGAACCAGCAGCAGGCATAGGCGCCGAAGCAGAGCGCGATCGCCAGCGGTCCGCCGCTTGTGGCGACTTCCTTCATCTCCGCGAGAACCGGACGGCGCGCCACCGGCAAGGGGTCGAGCTCGCGCCGCGGCACGGCGCGCAGGAAGAGCGCGAGAGCCATCAGGGCTGCCGCCCCGGCCGCGACCAGCCAGACGGTTCGCCAGGAGGTACCGGGCAGCACGATCGCCGCGATCACCATCATGATGCCGGAGCCGGCCGGCATGTAGGTGCTCCAGATCGCCATGGCGAGCCGCTGGTCACCGGGGCGCGTGATTCGCAGCAGCAGGCTCGGCACGGCCACGACGACGGTGATGAAACCGAGCCCTTCGAGGATACGGCCGGCCAGCAACGATTCGACGTTCGGCGCGAAGGCGCCGGCGAGGCTCGCCGCCCCGGCCAGCAGCGTGCCGAAGATCGCCAGCCGCCGATGGCCGATGCGATCCGCCGTCAGCGCGATCGCCATGCCCCCCAGCGCCGTCATCAGGTTGATGACCGACAGCAGCCAGCCCGCCTGCTCGAGGGTGGCGCCGAGATCCTCACGGATCGACGGGAGAGCGGGTGGCGCCTTGCCGACCTGGAAGGCCGCGACCATGCCGGCCGCGACCAGCAGGGCGACCAGCGGCCACGGTGTACGGGTTGGCGTCAGTACTGCACCCGCGAGGTAATGGCGCCGTCGACCACCATGTTGATGCCGGTGATGAAAGAGGCGGGCGCGCCGGCCAGGAAGACGACGGCGCTGGCCACTTCCTGCGGCGTGCCCATGCGGCCCGTGGGATTGCGCGCCAGCGAGCGCTTGTAGCGTTCGGTGGCGGCGTCGCGCTGACGGCCCCAGGTGTTGCCGTCCTCGAGGATCGTCCCCGGCGAGACCATGTTGGCGCGCACGCCCCTGGGTGCCAGCTCGATCGCCATCGACTTGACCATGGGCACCAGCGCCGCCTTCACCGAACGGTAGGGCTGGGTCGGGCCCGCGACTTCGACCAGCGAGGTCGTGCCGATGATGGTGAGCGTGGCGCCCTGGCCGCGCGCTTCGAGATGCGGCCGGACGTTCAGTACCGCATTGACCGTCGCGACCAGGTCGATCTCGATGGCCTTGCGCCAGCCCTCGACCGTGTTGTCGGTGCCGAGCGCGCTCACGTTGGCCACGAAATGGTCGATGCCGCCGTCGGCCGCGAAGCCGTCGATCCAGGCCTTGAGCGCGGCATTGTCGGTGACGTCGAGTGCAGTGCCGGTCGCGCGGCCCTGCTGCGCGCGCCATTCCGCCTCGCGCTCTTTCACCAGAGCCGCATCGCGGGCGCAGAAGCCCACGACCGCGCCTTCGGCCAGGAAAGTGTCGACGATGGCGCGGCCGATGCTCTTGGTGCCGCCGGTCACCATCACGCGCTTGCCTTTGAGACCGAGGTCCATGTTTCCTCCCAACGGGTCGCTCGCCTATAAGGCCGGCATGAAACAGTGGAGCGTGCGGCATGTCCAAGCGATTCGACCTTAGCGGCAAAGTGGCCCTGGTGACCGGCGCCTCGTCGGGCCTCGGCGTTCACTTCGCGCGTACGCTGGCAGAGGCGGGCGCGTCGGTAGCGATCGCGGCGCGACGTGCCGACCGGCTCGCCTCTCTGCAGGCGGAACTGCAGCAGGGTGGCGCTCAGGCCGTCGCCGTCGATCTCGACGTGCAGTCGGCGGAATCGATCGCCGCCGCCTTCGACAAGGTCGAGGCGACGCTGGGACCGCTCGACATCCTGGTGAACAATGCCGGCATCTCGATCGTGAAGCCCGCACTCGACATGCCCGAAGCGGACTGGGATTCGGTGGTCGACACCAATCTGCGCGGCGCCTGGCTGATGACGCAGACCGCGGGCAAGCGCTGGGTGGCGGCCAAGCGGCCGGGCTCGATCGTCAACATCGCCTCGATCCTGGGGCTGCGCACGATCGGCCAGGTGGCGCCCTACAATGCCTCGAAGGCCGGGTTGATCCATCTCACGCGGGCGCTGGCCATGGAGTGGGCGCGCTACCAGATCAGGGTCAACGCGATCTGCCCCGGCTACATCGAGACCGAAATGAACAGCGACTTCTGGAAGACGCCGGGCGGCCAGCGCCTGATCGACCGCATCCCGCAGCGCCGCATCGGTCAGCCCGAACATCTCGACGGCGCGCTGCT
>CANIEC010000240.1 GCA_947466085.1 Rhodospirillales bacterium | reverse complement strand
TGGGCTCGAAGAGCGAGGTGTAGCTCGCCTGCGCGTGCTTGCGCGCCTCGGTGCGCTGGGCGCGGATCGCGTCCAGTTTGGAGCCCGGTGCGATACCCACCAGGCTGTCGATCACGTCTGTCATGCGACTTGTCTCGTCCCCGCTTTGACTTCCGGCGCCCAGCCCAGCGCGGGCGCGACCTTTCCGGCAAACAGCTCGATCGACCGCAGGATATACGGGTGCGGCGGATCGATCGAGTGAACCTGCATCGTGAGATCGGTCGAACGCTGCAGGGTCGAATCGGCCTGCAGCGAGGCGATCACCTCGTCGGGCGTGCCGATATGCACGTCCATCGCCCTGATCAGGTCGCCGACCAGGCTACCCGAGGTGAAGTTGCCGGTGGCCGCGAGCCGGTGGCGCATGCGTGACAGGCCGATCTCCGCCAGGCGCATCGCCTCGTTGTGGTCGTCCGCCACGAATATGGTGCGCGAGGCGAGGATGCGCGGTTCGACGCCCTTGGGCAGCGCCTCCAGATAGGCGTCGAGCATCGGGTTCTGGATGTCGGCGAGCGACGCTTGCGGTGCCTCGGGAGAGCGCGGCTGGGTGCGCGACAGCATCAGCCCGTCGCCCGCCAGGCCGGCGCGGCGCGCCCCCGACACGGTGAAGGTCGCCTGCCAGATGCGGTCGACCAGGGTCGGGCTCGACGGATAGAGCTTGTCGCCACCGGGCAGCGTGCCGCCCGACCACGCGGTCTTGAGCAGGGCGAGATTGTTGTCGAACAGCGCGTGCCGCTGGTCGCTTTCGAGGCCGAAGGCGGTGAAGGCCGTCAGGTTGCCGCCCGGTCCGACGCCGACTTCGAGGCGGCCCTCGCTCATCAGGTCGGTGACGGCGGCATCCTCGGCGACGCGGATCGGCAGTTCCAGGGGCAGGGTGACGATGCCGGTGCCGAGCCGGATGCGCGACGTGTGGGCCGCGGCGTGCGCCAGGAACACGAACGGGGCGGGCAAGCCGCCTTCGCCTTCGTGGAAATGGTGCTGGGCGATCCAGGCCGAATCGAAGCCGCACTTCTCGGCCTGCACGATCTGCTGGGTGGCCAGCCGGTAGCGTTCGGCCGCGTCCACCTGGTCGAGCAGGCGGGTGAAGAAGCCGAGGCGCTTGATGGGAAACGTGGTCATGGGCTCAACCTTGGCGGAAGTTCGGGTGGAACGGCAAGGACCGGCAGGCCGCGGCCCGGGATGGCGTCGATCAGCTCGCGCGTATAGGCGCTGTCGGGCCGGCCGAAGACGGTCTCGATCGGACCGCCATCCACCTGCCGTCCCTTGTGCATGACCGAGACCGTGTCGGAAATCTGCCGGACGACGGCCAGGTCATGCGAGACGAACAGGTAGGTGAGGCCCAGCGTCTTCTGCAGTTCGTCGAGCAGCGACAGGATCTGCGCCTGCACCGTGACGTCGAGGGCGGAGACTGCCTCGTCGAGCACCAGCACGCGCGGGTCGAGGACGAGGGCCCGGGCGATGGCGACCCTCTGCCGTTGGCCGCCCGACAGGGCGCGCGGCTGGCGTTCGAGGAAACTCTCGGAAAGGCCGACGCGGGCCATCATGTCGCGCACCTTGCGTGCGCGATCGGCGGCGGGGATCGGCTCGAAGTTGAGCAGGGGCTCCTCGACGATGCGGGCGATGGTCTGGCGCGGATCGAGCGAGCCGAAGGGGTTCTGGTAGACGAGCTGGATGTGCTTGCGGAACTGCCGCAGCTTCTCGCCCTTCAGGGTCGTGAGATCGACGCCGTCGACCAGGATGCGCCCGGCCGTCGGCTTGATGAAGCCGACGACACTGCGGATGGCCGTCGTCTTGCCCGAACCCGATTCGCCCACGATCGCGTGGGTGGTGCCGCGCCGGACCCTGAAGGACAGGTCGTCGATCGCGCGGAACGACCGGCTCTCGCCGCCGCTCACCGGGAAATCGTGCGTGAGGCCCGTCACCTCGATGGCGAAGTCCCGGCTCTCGATTCCGGGCCGTGCCGGCCGCGGCTTGCCGAGCGACGGCGCATCGGCAAGCAGCCGGCGCGTATAGGCGCTGCGCGGCGCCGCGAGCATGTCCTTCACGGGTCCCTGTTCCTGGATACGACCGTTCTGGAGGACCACGAGACGGTCGGCGCGGTCGGCGGCGACCCCGAGATCGTGCGTCACCAGCAGGACCGCCGTACCGCTCTCGCGGCGCAGCTCGTCGATCAGGTCGAGGATGCGGCGCTGCACGGTGACGTCGAGCGCGCTGGTCGGCTCGTCGGCCACGATCAGCGCCGGATTGAGGGCGACGGCGATGGCGATCAGCACGCGCTGCTTCATGCCGCCCGATAGTTCGTGCGGATACTGACGTGCGCGCATCTCGGCCGGTGTCAGGCCGACCCGCTCCAGGAGTTCGATGACCCGCGCGTGGATCGCCTTGCGGTCGCCGCGCCTGTGGATCTGCAGGACCTCGGCGAGCTGCGAGCCGATGGTGCGCACCGGGTTGAGCGAGCTGCCGGGATCCTGCGGGATCAGGCTGACGACGGCGCCGCGGATGGAGTCCAGCCGCTTCTGCGACCAGTGCGTGATGTCGGTGCCGTTGAGACGGATGGTGCCGCTCTCGACCCGGCCGTTGCCGGCCAGCAGGCCGAGCGTCGCCTGGGCTGTCGTGGTCTTGCCGGAGCCGGATTCGCCCACCAGCGCCACGACTTCACCTGGCGCGATGCTGAAGGAGACGCCGTGAACGACCCGCTGCTCGCGCTCGCCCGTCTTGTAGGCGATCGCCAGATCGTCGACCTGGAGGAGAGGGGTGGCGGTCATGGCGCGGTCCTGCCCAGTGCTTTGCTGATCCGGTCGGCGGACAGCACGACCAGCACGACGACGAGGCCGGGCGCCGCGGTGAGCCACCAGGCGCGCGACAGGTAGTTGCGGCCCTCGGCGATCAGCAGGCCCCATTCCGGTGTCGGCGGCGGAGCGCCGTAGCCCAGGAAGCCGAGCGTCGAGATGGCGAGGATGGCCGAACCGAACTGCAGCGCGGCCAGCGCGATCACCGACGTGAGCGAATTGGGCAGGACGTGGCGGTAGAGCACGGCCCAGAAGGTGCCGCCGCTGCCGAACGCGGCCTCGACATATTCGCTGCGCCGCACCCGCATGACCTCGGAGCGGGACAGCCGGGCGAAGCGGGCGATCGCCACCGCGCCGACCGCGATGGCGACATTGATGGTGCCGAAGCCCAGCAGCACGATGATGCTGAGCGACATCAGCAGCGACGGCACGGCCAGCATCGAATCGACCACACGCATGATCACGACATCGATCCAGCCACCGCGCGCGCCGGCAATCAGGCCGAGCAGAGTGCCCAGTATCAATCCCACGGTGACGGCGACGAAGGCGCCGGACAGCGAGTGCCGCGCGCCATAGACGATGCGGGCATAGACGTCGCGGCCCAGCCCGTCGGTGCCCAGCACATGCTCGGCGCTGGGCGGGCGGAGTTGTTCCCCCGGCACGCCCTCGGTGCCGCTGTAGCCGGTGAAGAGCGACGGGAGTGCTGCCCAGGCGAGCACGATGAACACGATGGCCCAGGCGAGGAGGAGCGTCACCGGCACGCGCTTCAGGCGCGTGACCCAACCGGGCTGGAGGTCGGCGCTTGCGCCGCTTGCGGTCTCGGCAGTCATGCCGGCGCTCCCGATCTGGAACCGAGCCGGGGATCGAGCACGGGATAGAGCAGGTCGACGATCAGGTTGATGGTGACGAACGCGAGTGCGGAGATCACGACGATGGCCTGCAGCACCGCCGTGTCGTGGTTGCCCACGGCCTGGTAGGTGAGGCCGCCCAGGCCGCTCAGGCCGAACACCGCCTCGGTGACGACCGCGCCGGCCAGCAGCTCGCCAAACAGGACGCCGGCGATGGTGAGCGTCGGCATGATGGCGTTGCGCGCCACGTGCCGCCACAGGACCCAGTTGCGCGAGGCGCCCTTGGCCCGCGCGACCGCGACGAAGGGCTGTGCCAGCACCTGGTCGATGTTGCGCATCAGGATCTGCGCCAGCGGTGCGGAGATCGGGATGGCGAGCGTCAGCACCGGCAGGACCAGTCGCTCGACCGGCCCTGGGCTGATGACCGAGACCAGGCCGAGCTGAAACGAGAAGATCTGGATCAGCATGATGCCGAGCCAGAACACCGGCACGGAGATGAACAGAGACGGCAGGGACTGCAGCCCGGCGCGCAGCCACTCCATGCCCACCATGTTCGAGACGGTGGCCAGGATGATCGTCAGGATCATGGCCGCGGCGAAGGCTAGAGAAGCGAGCAATAGGGTTGGCGGCAGGTTGGTCGCGAGCTGCTGGCTCACCGGCACGCCCGCCTGGATCGAGATGCCGAAATTGCCGGTGAGGAAGTTGCCGACGGTCGTGAAATAGCGCTCCCACAGCGGGCGGTCCGCACCGTAGGAGGCGCGGATCTCGGCGATCTGGTCGGCCGTGAGACCCATGTCGGGGCTCATGAACTTGATCATGATCGCGTCGCCCGGCAGCACCTGCAGCAGCAGGAAGGCGGCCGTGAAGGTGAGCGCCAGCACGGCCAGCGCCTGGCCGACCCGCCCCAGGAGGTAGCGCACCATGATCTAGCCTGCGCCTACTTGGCGATCCAGGTGGCGTAGAAGCTCGGACGACCGACCGCCTCGAAGGTGAAGTCCTTGACCTTCGGCGACGCCGCGAAGGCCTGCGGTTCCTCGAAGATCGGGATCGTGTAGCCCTGGTCGATCACATAGGCCTGCACCTCGCCCACCAGCGCCAGGCGCTTCACCGGATCGGTGGTGGCGGCGATCTCCTCGAGCAGCGTGTTCAGCTTCTCGTCGACGAAGCTCTGGACCTTGTTGCTGACGCCGCCCTTCTGCAGCAGCACGTTGCGCGTCGTCGGATAGTATTGGCTGCGGATCACATCGGGATCGGCGCGGCCGACCATGGCCGGGGCGACGGGCGTCTTCATCGGATCGAGATTGTCGGCGACGCGGCTGCCGGCATCGCCGGCCAGCACGTTCAGCTTCACGCCGACCTTGCCCCATTGCTGGGCGACGAGCTGCAGGGTCTCCTTGTTCTGCGGCTGCGGCGGCGATTCATAGGCCTGGAGCACCAGCTCCTTGCCGTCCTTCTGGCGCAGGCCCTTCGGGCCGATCGTCCAGCCGGCTTCGTCGAGCAGCTTGGCGGCCAGGGCCGGGTCGTAGGCGAGCTTGGCCGACTGGTCGACATAGCCCTGCGCCGTCGAGGCGATGATCGACTTGGCCTGCGGATAGTTGGCCGAGAACAGCGTCGCCACGATCTCCTTGGCGTTGGTCGCGTGCAGCAGCGCCTTGCGCACGCGGATGTCGGAGACCAGGGGATTGTCGGGTCGGAACACGACCGTGTTGTTCACGCCGCGCGTGGGCGCGGCGTAGATGATGAAGCCTTTCGACTGGACCTGCTTCTCGTCATAGGCCTGGACCTGGCGGATGACGTTGGCCTGGCCGGCCAGCAGCGCGCCGATGCGCACGCTGTCCTCGGGCGTCACGACATACTTGATGCCGTCGAGGTTGGCGCGGCCCTGGTGGGCGAGCTTGGCCGGACCCCACTTATAGTCCTTGCGTGCCTCCATCACGAGTTCGCGGCCGAGCACCTCGCTCTTCACCACGAAGGGGCCGGAGCCGATGATCTTGGTGGCGTCGCCCAGCGCGTCGAACGGCAGGGCCAGCGTCTTCAGCGACACCAGCCCCGAGCCGATCACCGAGGTGCCCTGCAGGAAGCCTACCGACGGCTTGGTGAAGAAGAACTTCACGGTCAGCGGATCGATGACCTCGCTGCCCTTGTAGTTGGTGATCACCTCGGAGACGGGCTGCTTCAGCTCCTTGTTGCCGAGCCCGTACGTGTCGAAGTTCTTGGCCACGGCGGCGGCGTCGAGCGGCGTGCCGTCGGAGAAGGTGACGCCCGGCCGGATCTTGAACATGTACTCCGTGGCATCGGCGTTGACCGTCCAGCTCTCGGCGATCCACGGCTCGATCTC
>CANIEC010000239.1 GCA_947466085.1 Rhodospirillales bacterium | reverse complement strand
GACCTTGGCAAGGTCGTGCTCTACCCCTGAGCTACGCCCGCGCTCCGATCCGGCTGGGTAGGTGGCCGGAAGGCGGCGTTGATAGGGCTTTTCCGATCCCTTGGCAAGGGGCTGGCGAACGGCTCTTTTCATCGGTAGAGCCGTCACACACCATGCTTGATCAACACCAACTGCTCGCCCGCCTCGACGCGCTGGGCATCGCCCACCGCACCGTCGAACATCCCCCCGTGTTCACGGTCGAGGAGGCCAAGGCGCTGCGCGGCGACCTGCCCGGCCACCACATCAAGAACCTGTTCCTGCGCAACCGGAAGGAGGAGATGTGGCTGGTGGTGGCGCTGGAGGACCGCGCCATCGATCTGAAGAGGCTTGGCGAACGGCTGGGCGCGGGCAAGTTCTCGTTCGGCAGCCCCGACCGCCTGCGGCGTCATCTCGGGGTCGAGCCGGGCTCGGTGACGCCGCTCGCCGTCGTCAACGATCCGGAACACCAGGTCCGGCTGGTCCTCGACCGCGGCCTCGCCGACGGCGAGGGGCCGATCAATGCCCACCCGCTGGTCAACACCATGACAACGGCGCTCGGCCTCGCCGACCTGCTGCGCTTCTTCGCGGCGACCGGCCACACCCCGGAGTGGCTCGACTTTCCCCTGTAGCGTTATGTCATGTAGCGTTATATTATAACGGAATGCTCCGTCGTGCATTCCTCCTGACACCGACCCTGCTCGCCGTCGCCCTGCCCGCTTCGGCGCAGGCGCCGATCAAGGCCGTGGCGACCTTCTCGATCCTGGGTGACCTGCTGGCCGAGGTGGCCGGCGACAAGGTCGAGCTGTCGGTCGTGGTCGGTCCCGACATCGACGCTCATGCCTACCAGCCCCGCCCCACCGACGCGCGCGCGCTTGCCGACGCGAAGGTGCTGGTGAGCAACGGGCTGGGCTTCGAGGGCTGGATCGACCGGCTGGCCAAGGCGGCGCCCTTCAAGGGCAAGCCGATCGTGGCGACCGCCGGCGTTGCGACCCTCAAGGCCGGCGCGGACCATGGCCATTCCCACGGGCATTCGCATGGGCAAGGGCCCGACCCGCATTGCTGGCAGGACGTGCAACGTGTCCGCACCTACGTCGCCAACATCGCCAAGGGCCTCGCCGAGGCCGATCCGCCGAATGCCGCCCACTACCGCGAACGGGCCCAGGCCTTCGATCGCCGGCTGGTCGACCTGGACGCCTGGGTGAAGGCCGAGATCGCCAGGGTGCCGGCCGACAAGAGGCGGGCGATCACCGGCCACGATTCCTTCCGCTACTTCTCCAGCGCCTACGGCGTGAAGTTCCAGTCGCCGCGCGGCTACAACACCAGCAGCGAGCCCTCGGCGCGCGACGTCGCGACGCTGATCCGCGAGGTGCGCGAGCAGCGCATCAAGGCGCTGTTCGTCGAGAACATGACCAACCCCGGCCTGATAGACCAGATCGCGCGCGAATCCGGCGCCGTGGTCGGCCCGCGCCTCTACACCGACGCCCTGTCAGGCCCGGACGGGCCGGCCCCGACCTACGAGAAGATGATGCGCCACAACGTGACGGCCCTCGTCGCGGGCATGCTGAAGAACTGATCAGACCGCGACGAACGGCAGGCCGGCGACCCGCCGGGCCGCCTGCAGGGTGTTGTACATCAGGCAGGCCACGGTCATCGGGCCGACGCCGCCCGGCACCGGGGTGATGCATCCCGCCACCTTCTGGGCCTCGGCAAAGGCCACGTCGCCTACCAGCCGGCTCTTGCCCTCCGCCGTCGGGATGCGATTGATGCCGACGTCGATCACCGCCGCACCCGGCTTGATCCAGTCGCCCTTCACGAATTCGGTCCGGCCGATCGCAACGACCAGGATATCGGCCTGGCGACAGAGGCCCGGCAGGTCGCGCGTGCGCGAATGGGTGATGGTCACCGTGCAATCGGCGCGCAACAGCAGTTGCGCCACCGGCCGGCCGACGAGGTTCGAGCGGCCGACGATCACCGCATTGAGTCCCGACAGCGAGCCCAGCGCGTCCTGCAGCAGCATCGAGACGCCGAGCGGCGTGCAGGGGACCGGGAAGTCGAGCGGGGCGCCCGGCGCGATCGAGCCGAGGCGGCCGACATTCACCGGATGGAAGCCATCGACGTCCTTGGCGGGATCGATGGCGACCAGAACCTGCGCCGTGTCGATGTGCCTGGGCAGCGGCAGCTGGACCAGGATGCCGTTCACCGCGGGATCGGCGTTGAGGCGCCCGATCAGCTCCAGCAGCTCGGCCTGCGTCGTGTCCCCGGGCAGCTGGTGGTCGAAGCTCGCCATGCCGAGTTCGACGGCGAGCTTGCCCTTGCTGCGGACGTAGACCTGGCTGGCCGGATCGTCGCCGACCAGCACCGTGGCGAGGCCGGGCTTCGGGCCACCCTTGGACACGAAGTCGGCAACCTCAGCGCCCACGCGCTGGCGCAGCCCACCCGCGAAGGCTTTTCCATCGATCAGTTTCGCATCAGCCATTCTTGCGCATCCATTCGGCAATCCGGTCGGCGAGCATTGCAGGATCGCCCGCGACCATGAGGGTCTTCTCTCGCGCCGTCCCGCCGCGCACGATCTCGAAGGTCGATTTCGGAAGGCGCCACGCTTTCGCCAGCAGCGCGACGACGGCGTCGTTGGCTTTGCCATCCTCGGGCGCCGCCGTCACTGCGGCCTTGAGCCCGCCTTCGGCCGTGAATTCGAGCGCCAGACGGCGAGCGCGGGGTTGAACGCGGAGCTGGATGGTCACGCCGCCGGAGGTTCGGCGCAGGAAAACGGGGTCGCCCGGGGCAGTGCTCAGTGCACGAAGGCCGGCCAGACATACTCCCACAGCAGGCTGCGGATGAAGAACAGGCCGAGCAGCAGGATGACGGGCGAGATGTCGACGCCGCCGAGGTTCGGCAGCATGCGCCGGATCGGGCGCAGGACCGGTTCGGTCAACTTGAAGAGCATGTCGACCACGACGCTGATGAAACGGTTGCGCACGTTCACTACGCCGAACGCCACCAGCCAGCTCATGATCGCACTCGCGATCACGATCCAGGTGTAGATGTCGATAATCTTGTCGATCAGCACCGCCAACGACAGCATCGTGTCCCCGCGCCTTGAGACCGGCACTTCGCCGGCCGCGGCACCCTACTCGGCGGGCCTTGCCGATCACAAGCCCATTCAGGCCCGCGAAAGGGCGAGTTCCACGCTGCCGAGGCGGATCGAGCGCACCGCGCTGATGTCGCGCGGTCCATGCTCGGGCAGCAGCCGGGCGCCGTCGATGAAGGTGCCGCCCGGGCTGCCGAGATCCTCGAGGCCCAGACGCTGGCCCGAGAGCATCAGCCTGGCATGGGGCCGGCCGACCGAGGGATCGGGCACGCTGAGATCGGTCGGCGCCCCGCCTGGGGCGCCCGTCAGCGCATAGGTGCCGGACGTACCGGCGACCGCGAGCGAGACCGTGCCGCCGTTGCCGAGCGTGCCGGAGAGCCGCCAGCCGCGCGCATCGGGCAGGGCCATCGAGGGGCCACCCAGAGCGACTGGCCCGGTCGCCGGCGCAGACCTGGGCGGAGGCGCGAAGCCGTAGCCAGCCCCGCCCCCGACCCCGGCCGCGGGTTCGTCGCGCGGCCAGCGCATGAAGGCGAAGATCCAGAGCAGGATCAGGGGCACGATCGTGCCCACGCCGGTCAGCGTGAGCAGGATGGCGCCGAGGCCGGTCCATCCCGGCAGGCCGGCCTTTTCGACGATGCGCCAGGCCATCCACGCCGCCAGCACGGTGCCGACCAGCGCGAAGGCGCCGGTCAGGCCGAAGAAGCTCGTGAGAGCCGCGATTTCCACGCCCATCGGCTAGCGCCTCGGTGACGCTTCGCCGGCGGGCCAGGTGCTGAAGGCCAGCATGCCCATGACGATGAAGGAGCCGATGAACGGCACCAGATGGAAAAGCGACAGCGCCCCGGAGAAGCCGGCCCGCGTGCAGATGCGCCAGGTCGGGATGATGAGGATGAGGGACATCAGCACGTAACCGACCAGCAGGAAGGCCACCGTGAGGGAGCCCAGGGCCAGCATCCATGTCACCAGGCTGGCCATGGTGTCAGGCGAGGGCGACAACTTCGATCTCGACCATCACGTCGCGCGGCAGCCGGGCGACTTCCACGGTCGAGCGCGCGGGCGTGGCGCTGCCGAAATATTCAGGCAGCCCGTAGACCTCGTTCATGGCAGCGAAGCTGTCCATGCTCTTCAGGAACACGGTCGTCTTCACCGCCTGGCCGAGATCGCTGCCCGCCGCCTTCAGCACCGCGCGCAGGTTCTTCAGCACCTGGTGCGTCTGCTCGGCGATGCCGCCCTCGACGATCTCGCCGGTCGCGGGGTCGAGCGGGATCTGGCCGGCGCAGAAGACCAGCCCGTTGGCCACGACCGCCTGCGAATAGGGGCCGAGCGCCTTGGGGGCTGCGTCGGTCTGAACGACCTTCTTGGCGTGGGCCATCGTCTACTCTCCATCGAAAATGCGGATCGAATTGCCGGCCGGACGCTATCACAGGCCGGTTTGCTTGACAGGGGCCCCGGCAACCATTATCCGCGCGGTTCTCCAAGGGTCGGAGGGGGCTGTAGCTCAGCTGGGAGAGCGCCTCGTTCGCAATGAGGAGGTCAGGGGTTCGATCCCCCTCAGCTCCACCAACCACCCCCGACCCCTTAGCCGTTGCCATCCGGCTTTCATTCGCTGGCCTGTTCCGGCGCATCACGGCACAATTGCACTCGATGCGCAGACGCAAACGCCCCACCCCGGCAGAACTCGGCCTCACCGCCGCGGAAGGTCGTATCCTCACGTCGCTGCGCACGCCACAGCGCGTGCAGGAATACGTCACGGCCCTGCCGGCCAATTTCGAACGGGACGGTGATTGCCTGCGCTCCGTGCGCGGCGTGCTGCGCCATCGCGAGGCCCACTGCCTCGAGGCGGCCTTCGTCGCGGCCTGCGCGCTGTGGCTGCAGGGCGAGCCGCCCCTGGTCATGGACCTGACGTCCACGCGCGAGGATGCCGATCACGTCGTCACCCTGTTCCGCCGCGACGGCTGCTGGGGCGCGATCTCCAAGAGCAACCATGTCTGGCTGCGCTGGCGCGACCCGGTCTATCGCAGCCTGCGCGAGCTCGCGATGTCGTACTTCCACGAGTACTTCGCCAAGGGCCGCAAGACGCTGCGGACCTATTCGGTCTCGATCGACCTGCGCCGCTTCGCGCCCGACACCTGGATCACCAGCGAAGAGGATTGCTGGGAGGTCGGCGCCGCGCTCGACGATGCGCGCCACTACCCGCTGATCAGGCCGGCGCAGAGGCGCTGGCTGATGCCGCCCGATGCCACCGTGCTGCGGGCCGACGACCTCGTCCAATACGAAAGCCGCGACCGCACGACGGCGCGCAAATACTGAAGGGAGCCTGCGATGAAACGACTCCTCTCGATCCTGCTGCTGATGCTGCTGGGCAGCGCCACGCCGGCCGCCGCCCAGATCCCTCCCGAGTGGCAGGCCGCCGCCCAGGCCGTGATCGGCGAACTGGAGCGCGACACGCCGCAGGCCGCCAAGCCGTGGACCGGCGCGGAGCTCACGCAAGGGTGGAACCTCGCGCGCGCCTGGCGGCGGCACAACAACGGCAACATCGAGATCATCCTTGCCGAATATCTGACGTTCGTGGCGCTCTGCCGCATCGGCTGCGGCGGCAGCACGATCGAGGGCCAGGGCTACATATCCGTGGCCGAACAGGTGAAGGCGCTGATCGCCCAGAATGGCGGATCCTATGCGCTGGCATCGAACGCCAGTACGTGGCTCGCCGGTCTCACCGATCCGACGGGTGCAGCCCAGAAGAACGTGGCCCTCTGGGCGAAGGATCCCGACATCCCATCGGCCGACTTCGCGACCGGCAACCTCTACGCGCTCACCTGGCTGCTGGCGCGCAAGCGACCGACGCCCGAGGCACAGGCCGACACCTTCGCCCGCTTCGCGATCCTCGTGCAGACCAAGGCCTGGATCGGCACGCGCTGCCTCGACAT
>CANIEC010000238.1 GCA_947466085.1 Rhodospirillales bacterium | reverse complement strand
CTCCTGGAACGAGAAAGGATTAAACGACAGACCATCAAATCCAGACGCTTGAACCACCGTGCAATCGCCGCTTAACATCAATCAGCAGATGCGCAGGAGCCTCTCTTCTAAATAGACCCGATCTGTCTCAAATTATCTGACGACGGACAACCCGCATGCTGACGAGCGCTCCGGAGGAGCGCGTCTCGAAGCATGGGCAGCACGCACCTCGTCTGTTGCCCATCCTTCGAGACGGTCGCGGAGTTTACCTCGAGGTATTCGAGGGGCGACTTCCTCAGAGTCTGGCCGGAAATGAATGCAGCTAAACAACGCGTTATGAACGGACCCGATAACCTCACCCTGAGGAGCATCGCGTAGCGATGCGTCTCGAAGGGTGGGCACGAGCACTTGTCTGTTGCCCATCCTTCGAGACGGCCACTTCGTGGCCTCCTCAGGATGAGGTAAGTGCTTGAATCGATTCAATTCATTTCCGGCCAGCCTCTCAGGATGAGGTGGGGCGTTGCGCCCGCGCGGCGCTACTTCAGCAGCGTCAACACGTAGTCGGCGACTCGCTGGTACGCCGCCGGCGTGGGGTGATACTCGAACGGCGGGGCGATCAGGTACGCGTCGGTATAGTCGGGAATGATCTGGCGGATCGTGTGCACGCGCACGCCGTTCTGTTTCAGGCGATCGATCACGCCGGCGGTGACGCCGTCCCAGGTGAAGACATGGAAGCGAATGCCGGGATACAGGCGCTCCAGCTCGCGCGAGGCTTCGGTGATGATCGCCGCCGCGAGCTCCTCCTCCTCGCTTTCGGTCAGGCGATTGAACCCGACCAGCTCGCGCCAGCTCTTCCCGACGGTATTGAAGTTCCCGTCACGCACCGCCCGCCCTTTGTCGTCCACGACGAAACGCGGACCGAACCTGTCCCATTTGCCGCGCCCCGCCGCCCGGGCCGTATGGGCCGGGATGAACAGATAGACGGCATCGGTCGGCTTGCAGGTGAGCGCCTTCTGAAAGCGGCCGGATTGGAGGCCGGACAGGAACTGGTGCGGTCCCCAACCGCCGATCCCCAGGCTCTTGACCTCGACCTGTCCCTTACCCCTGGCGACGATCTGGGCCGCCGTGGTCTCGTCGTCGTTCACGCCTTCGCCGAAGGTGAACGAATCGCCGAACAGCAGGACACAGCGCTGGGCGTTCTCGACCTTGGGAACGACGCGGAAATGATCGGGCCCTGTCGTGTAGGACGCATCGTAGATCACGCGATCGTCCAGCAGCCTCCGGGCCGTGACGTGCTTGTTGGGCAGCGCGATGAAGCCGACATCCGGGATGCCTTTGCCCTGGCCCTGGTCGTAGAAGCCATCGACGAAGGTGCCTTCCATGCGAAGCCGGTCGCTCTGCCCATCGACGAAGTCGGCGTTCTTCCACGCCCCGAAAGCAAGGGCGGCCGCGACTGCGGCCACGAGACTGATCGCTCCGGCCAACAGCCAGTCCTTCATTCCGTGTGCCCCCGCATTAAATGACGGCGCCGCCTCAGCGCGTCCGCTGCAGCGGGGTCGGCGTGAGCGGGCTCGGCGCCAGCGGTGTGGGCGCCGGCTCGGCCGAACTGGGCGGCCGGCCGCGCATCGGGTCGTAGACGGCGGGAACGACGGTCGAGGGATCGCCGAGCGGGGTCGACTTCACCATCGTGTCGGTCTCGGTCGCCGCGGCCGGCGTGACCGCGGGCCCGAGGGGAACGGGCGCGCCCGGCGCGGCCTGGACGCCGGGCGCCGTGGGCATGCCCGGCGTGGGAGGCACGGGGCGACCTTCCTGCTGGGCGACCGCCTTGGCGGCGGAGGTGGTGTAGAGCCACTCGTCGGCGCCGCGGGTCGTGCCTTCCTTGAAGACGGCGATGGCGCGCCGCGTGTCGCCAACCTTCCAGAAGGCCTCGGACACGTCGCGATAGACCATGCCGGTGGCGCTGGGCTTGTTGTCCTTGGGGACCTGCTGCAGCGTCCCCTTGGCGCGGTCGAAGCTGCGCTCGCCGGCCGCCAGGTTGCCGCTCCGGATTTGGTACTCGGCCAGGCTGCTATAGGCGAGCGCCAGGGTGCCGCAATTGTAGTTGGTGGTGGAGGAGCACTGGTCGGTGGCCGAGTATTTCTCGACCTCCTTCTGCGCCAGGCTGGTCGCGGCCTTGAGGTCGCCGCCCTCCGACGCCCGCAGCGCCTGCTCCTGGTAGGAGGTGCTGTCGCTGCTGGCGCAGGCCGTCAGCAAGGCGCCGGCCGCCCCCGCGACGAAGAGCTTCAGGACCTGTGTCCCGCGATCCCCCAACAGCCCGGCCATCTCAGTTCCCTGTCGAACACGAAGGCCGTCGATCGGCCCTCCCCCACGCGACTTATGGCGGGCGCCTTGGCGGAACGGAAGGGGGATTTGAGGGGCCGGGCGAAGCCCCGCCCCCTTGGTCGCCGCCCCTCCCTGCGGCTAGATGGCATTCGCATGCACCAATACTGGTGGGTCAATCACAAGCAGAGGTTCAATCAGGAGATTGAGCATCAGCACCTGTGGTCGCCCAAGACCTCCAGCAACGGCGCCGAAGCCGTCGGAGTTCGGCACGACCGGCGCGTATTGGAACAACGAAGGGTGGCTGCTGCCTGGAAAGTACTCGCCCATTCGCGCGTCTTCCGGCGATGGCAACCAGGGCGTCTACCTCGCGGCCACTCCGCACTCCCGCGGTTCCGGGGTGCGCACTGCGCTGCTGTGTGGCTCAAACCGCTTCAAAAGGGTGGATCGTCAAGCCATCTGGGGAATGTCGGCTAAGCCAAGACTTGATGCCGTAACCATGGGAAAGCTAGAACGCCCCTCCCTTTGGTAAAGGACCGATAATGAAGTCAGGGTTTAACATTTCGCGTGTGTTCTTCGCAGCTGCCGCGCTGGTCGCCGCGGTGGCTTCTGCGCCCACCTCGCAAGCCATCGCGCAAACCACAGCTGCGCCGCCGCCATCAACCGCCTTGACGGGGCCCTGCGAGGTCCGGGCGCTGAACTGGCGCGGCAGGGCCTTCTACGAAGTCCTGTTCATGAACCGCGTTCCCGGCGGACCGGCCGGGAGCGGCAATTACTTCAACTCGATCGGGAGCCCGCTCGAAGCGCCCAGCGATGTGACGGATGCGCGCTTCCGGGAACTGAACGCCGACGCGCTGCGGCGTGAGTATGGCGGCGACGGGGTCTTCTTCAACGGGCCACGGCGTTTCGTGGCGAACGGCGTCACCGGCATTGCCTACAATAACTGTGCGCCGCGAGTGATGAACTCGATCACCTTCTATCTGTACGGCACCTTCGAAGTTCCCAATCTGGAGGCATTCGTTACCACCGCGCCGCCGGCCTATCGACCGCTGGTTTCCAAGCGCACCAATACCTTCATCTTCAACGCCGGAGAGCAGGTGCACGAGTTGGTCACGCCTGAGGGCGAGGTCTACACCATGTTCAGCCTCTCCCTGAAAGTGGACCCCAGCAACTCCCTCGAGAGGCTGGCAACCCTTGGGGAGCGCCTGACCTTGCCGGCGGGATGGCGGTACCGGGTCCGAACGCTGGACCGGGAATTGACCCTGTCGTCCAGCTATGACGCCAACCCGCCCAACACCATCGTTCTCGACCAGTTCGAGGGCAACTACCAGCACAACCCCGGCCAGCGATAGTGGCCTGCGTGCCGCGCGGCGACGCCTGTGCGCCGCGCGGTAGGCTGCGCGTCACCGCCGCCGCCACACCGCCGCGGCGCGCTCATCCCGGCACCCACCGTTCGGAGGCATCTTCCATGACGACCCGCAGGACCATCCTCGGCGGTGCCGCCGCCGCCGCCGGCGCCCTCGCCCTGTCGCGGCCGCTGATCGCGCAATCCTCCCGCCCCGGCGCGGTCGGTGCCTTCGAGGCCGCCGAGGCCGCCTTCGTCTTCGGCCTGCCGATCGTGACGAACTACGCGGTGATGTACCAATTCGCGATTGACCGGAAGAGCGGCCAGTTCAAGGCGCCGTTCAACACCATGTGGAACGACGCGCAGGTCTTCACTTGGCGCGACACCGCGATCCCGACGCCGAACAGCGACACGCCCTATTCGATGTGCTGGATGGACCTGCGGGCCGAGCCGGTGGTGATCTCAGTCCCCGAGGTGCCGGCCGGCCGCTATTTCTCCGTCCAGATCGTGGACGCCAACACCTATAACGTCGGCTATATCGGCAGCCGCCCGACCGGCCAGGGTGCCGGCTCCTGGATGGTCGTGGCGCCGGGCTGGCAGGGCGCCACGCCGCCGGGCATCCGCGGTGTGATCCGCTCCACCACTTTCTTCGCGCTGGCGATATTCCGCACGCAGTTGTTCAGCGCCGACGACATGCCCAACGTCGTCGCGGTGCAGCGCGGCTACAGCGCCGAGCCGCTCTCGACCTTCCTGCGCCAGCCGGCCCCGCCGCCCGCACCCGAGATCCGCTGGCCGCGCGCGACCACCGATCTCGTCAAGCACCATTTCTTCGATTTCCTGGCCTTCGCGCTGCAGTTCAACGCCCCGCAGCCGAACGAGGCGGCGATCCGCGCGCAGATGGCAAGCATCGGCATCGACGGCCGCGGCACGGCCCTCGCGCAATCCTTCTTCGAGCGGATGGAACTTCTGGGCGCCGCCTTCGAGGGCGAGCGCACGGTGGAGGCGGCGGCTGCCGCCGCCGGTGTTGCGATGAATGGCTGGCGCGTGACCCCCATTCCCGGCAGCCCGGAAGCCTATAACGGCGACTGGCTGACGCGCGCCGTCGTCACCAAGGCCGGCATCTACGGCAACACCACCGAGGAGGCGACCTATCCCTTCACGCGCGCCGACGCGACGGGGGCGCCGCTCGATGGCAGCAAGGCGCGCTACACCCTGACCTTCGGGCCGAACCAGCTGCCGCCGGTCAACGCCTTCTGGTCGGTGACGATGTATCACAGCGGCAACCAGCTGCTGGTGCAGAACCCGATCGACCGCTACCTCATCAACTCGCCCATGCTGAACGCAATGCGGCGCAACCCCGATGGCGGGCTGACGATCCACATCCAGAAGGACGATCCCGGCGCCGAGCTGCGGCCGAACTGGCTGCCGGCGCCGAACGGGCCGATCTACATGGTGATGCGGCTCTACTGGCCGAAGACCGAGGCGCCGTCCCTGCTGCCGATCGGCCAGGGCGCGTGGCGGCCGCCCGGAATCGTGAAGCTGGGCTGACCCCATCGCGGCGGTGGCGGCTCGGGTTCAGGCGGCAATCCCACATCCGGCCGTGGCGATCATGCGAGATCGCCGACCAATGGCTCGACGGCGCCAATGGACTCCTGCTGACGCCCGATGCCGTGGCTGGCGCAGGGCTTCTCCGACAGCCAGCGGGCCTATCTCAACTACCATCGTGGGCAGGTCTACATCACCTGATGTCGGTATCGTGGGCGCACGCCTGCGCGCTTGAAACGCCGAGTTCAATTCGCATGCAATCGGCCGGCCGGTCTGCGTAGCATGCGGCACCCTCACAGGAGCAACCGGATGACGATGCCCGAAGACGACTCGTCGCTCCCGTCACGCCGCGCCGCCATGACATCGGGGGCGGCCTTGCTGGGCACGACCCTGCTGGCCGGCGGGGTCTCGCAGGCGCAGGCCCCGGCCCCCTCGCCGGCCGCTCCCGCCAACGCCGCGATGCCGTCGGGCTACAACATCCTCTTCGTGCTGGTCGACCAGGAGCATTTCTTCCCGCAGTGGCCGTTCCCGGTGCCGGCGCGCGAGGCGATCAGGAAGAAAGCCGTCACCTTCCTCAATCACCAGGCCGCCTCCTGCGTCTGCTCCTCGGCGCGTTCGGTCGTCTATACCGGCCAGCACATCCAGCACACCGGCATCGCCGACAACCTCAGCTCGATCTGGCAGCGCGACCTCTCGACGAAGATCAAGACGATCGGTCATCGGCTCGCCGAGCTGGGCTACCACGCCGCCTATCAGGGCAAATGGCATCTCTCGGCGAACCTCGATCTCAACGACAAGCCGGTCGACGCGCCGCTGCTCGACTATCGCAAGACCCTGCAGTCCTACGGGTTCCAGGATTTCTTCGGCATCGGCGACATGATCGACG
>CANIEC010000237.1 GCA_947466085.1 Rhodospirillales bacterium | reverse complement strand
GAAGGCGCGCGGCCAGCTGATCTGCGGCATCGCCACGGGCGTCGCGGGCTTCGCCCAGCAGGACGACAAGGGCAAGTGGCTCGGGCTGGACATCGATGTCTGCCGCGCGGTCTCGGCGGCGATCTTCGGCGACGCCGAGAAGGTCAAATACGTACCGACCACGGCCCAGCAGCGCTTCACGGCCCTGCAGTCGGGCGAGGTCGACATGCTCTCGCGCACCACGACCTACACGCTGACCCGCGACACCGCGCTCGGCCTCGAGTTCACCGGCATCAACTACTATGACGGTCAGGGCTTCATGGTGCCGAAGAAGCTCGGCGTGAAGAGCGCCAAGGAACTGAACGGCGCCACCGTCTGCGTCCAGCCGGGCACGACGACCGAACTCAACCTCGCCGACTATTTCCGCGCCAACAAGATGACCTTCAAGCCGGTCGTCATCGAGAAGGTCGAGGAAATCCGTGCCGCCTTCTATGCCGGCCGCTGCGACGTCTACACGACCGACGCCTCGGGCCTCTACTCGACCCGCGCCGCGAACACCCCGGCCCCGGCCACGCCGGACGACTTCATCATCCTGCCGGAGATCATCTCCAAGGAGCCGCTGGGACCGGTCGTCCGTCACGGCGACAACCAGTTCACCGACATCGTGCGCTGGGCCTTCTACGCGATGGTCGAGGCCGAGGAGGCCGGCATCACCTCGAAGAACGTCGACGAGATGCTGAAGAGCGACAATCCCTCGATCAAGCGCATCCTCGGCGTCACGCCGGGCATGGGCAAGGCGCTCGGAGTCGACGAGAAGTGGGTCTACAACATCGTCAAGCAGGTCGGTAATTACGGCGAGAGCTTCGACCGCAACGTCGGCAAGGGCTCGACTCTCAAGATCGATCGCGGCCTGAACGCGCTGTGGACCAACGGGGGGCTGCAGTACTCCCCGCCGATCCGCTAGCATACCGATACGACGAGACGACGAACCGCCGCCCGAAAGGGCGGCGGATTTCGTTTGGCGGTTGCAAACGGCCCGGCAATGCGGGCAGTCTCGGACCGGGGAAGTGTCGGGGGACACAATGCAGAAGTCCATACTATCGGCAATCGTCGGCTTTTTCGTTCTGGCAGCCACACAGGCCATGGCCGGTCCCGTCCTGGACGCCGTCAAGGCACGTGGCCAGCTCCTGTGCGGAGTCAGCGCGGGCCTGGTGGGCTTCATGCATGCCGACGGCCAGGGCGTCTGGCGCGGGCTTTCGGTCGACATGTGCCGGGCCACGGCGGCCGCCTTGTTGGGTGACGCGAGCAAGGTGAAGTACATCCCACTTGAGCCGGCCAGGCGCATCCCCGCGCTCGAAGCCGGCGAGGTCGATGTGCTCGCTTCCAATTCGACCATCACCCTGAGCCGCGACGCCGGCGTCGATTTTGTCGGCATCTACTACTATGACGGTCAGGGCTTCATGGTGCCGCGCAAGCTCGGCAAGCGAGTCATGAGAGATCTCGACGGCGCCAAGGTCTGCGTGCAGCCCGGTACGACGACGGAGGCCAACGTCGTCGACTATTTCCGCCTGAACAAGATTACCTTCACGCCGGTGCTGTTCGACAAGGTCGACGATCTGCGCACCGCCTTCTTTGCCGGGCGCTGCGACGTCCTCACGGCGGACATGTCGATCCTCTATTCGACCAGGGCCGCCTACGCCCCCAATCCGAGCGACTACACGATCCTGCCTCGGGCCATTACCAAGGAGCCGCTGGGCCTGGCGGTCCGCCACGGCGACAACCAGTTCGGCGACATCGTGCGCTGGTCGCTCTATGCCATGATCGAGGCCGAGGAATACGGGATCACGTCCCGGAACGTCGACGAGGCGCTGAAGAGCGAGAATCCCACCCTGAAACGCATCCTCGGCGTGACGCCGGGCATGGGCAAGGCGCTCGGGGTCGACGAGAAGTGGGCCTACAACATCGTCAAGCAGGTCGGTAACTACGGCGAGGTCTTCGACCGCAACCTCGGGCCCAACACGGTACTCAAGATCCCGCGCGGCATGAACGCCCCCTGGCGCGACGGCGGCATGCTGTACGCCCCCCCGATCCGCTGATCGTCCCGCATTTTGGCCTGCGGCTTGCAAGCCTCGAAGAACGCGGCATTGTGGGGCTCAAGAACAATGGGAGGTGAAATGCGCAACAGGATCGCGGCGGCAGCTGCCGGATTTGCAGTCGCCGTACTCGGATTTGCCGGGGCAGCCCACGCGGGCAAGGACCTCGACGCCGTCCGGGCACGTGGCACCGTGAATTGCGGGGTGGGCATCGGGACCGCAGGCTTCATGCTGGCCGACAGCCAGGGCAAGTGGAAGGGTCTCTCGGTCGACGTCTGTCGCGCCGTCGCGGCCACCATCTTCGGCGATTCGGAGAAGGTCAGGTACGTTCCCCTCACCTCCCAGCAGCGTTTCACCGCGGTCCAGTCGAGCGAAGTCGACATCGTGATGGGCAATGCCACCTATACGCTGACCCGGGACACCGCGCTCGGCCTCGATTTCACCGGCATCTACTACTACGACGGCCAGGGCTTCATGGTGCCGAAGAAGCTCGGCGTGAAGAGCGCCAAGGAGCTGAGCGGCGCCACGGTCTGCGTCGCCCCCGGCACCACCACAGAACTCAACCTCGCCGACTATTTCCGCACCAACAAGATGACCTTCAAGCCGGTCGTCATCGAGAAGGTCGACGAGATCCGCTCTGCGTTCTTCTCCGGCCGCTGCGACGTCTACACGACCGATGCGTCGAGCCTGGCCGCCACGCGCGCCGCCAACGTGCCGCCGCCGCAGACCATCGACGACTACGTCATCCTGCCGGAGATCATCTCCAAGGAGCCGCTGGGACCGGTGGTGCGTCACGGCGACAACCAGTTCGCCGACATCGTGCGCTGGGCGCTCTTCGCCATGATCGAGGCCGAGGAGGCCGGCATCACCTCGAATAACGTCGACGAGATGCTGAAGAGCGACAATCCCTCGATCAAGCGCATCCTCGGCGTCACGCCCGGCATGGGCAAGGCGCTCGGGGTCGACGAGAAGTGGGTCTACAACATCGTCAAGCAGGTCGGTAACTACGGCGAGAGTTTCGACCGCAACGTCGGCATGGGCTCGCCCCTGAAGATCGCCCGCGGCCAGAACGCGCTGTGGACCCAGGGTGGCCTGCAATACTCCCCGCCCATCCGTTGATGCGGGGAGACCGATGCCGGGAATGGCGGGTTTTGCCCCGTTGCGCAGGGGCAATTCCCACATACACTGAGGGCAATACTGGGCATATAACGCCCGCGCGGGAAAACCGCGCCAGTCAGGGGGAATAGCGTATGGCAGTCGAGGCTCTCGGCTCTACGCCACGTGCAAAAGTGGCACCGTGGAACGATCCGGTCATTCGGGGTTGGGTTTTCCAGATCGTCGTGGTCGGTGCCGTTGGCTTCCTTGCCTGGTATCTGGTCAGCAACACGATCGACAACCTTCAGCGCCAGAAGATCGCAAGCGGCTTCCACTTTCTCGGGCGCGAAGCCGGCTTCGAGATCGGCGATACGATGATCGAGTACTCGCCGGCCAGCACCTACGCCCGCGCCATCTGGGTCGGTATCCTCAACACGCTGCGCGTCGCCGTCCTCGGCATCCTGCTCAGCACCCTTCTCGGCACCCTGATCGGCGTCGGACGGCTGTCGCCCAACTGGCTGCTCAACCGTATCTGCGGCTGGTACGTCGAGGCCTTCCGCAACGTGCCGCTGCTGCTGTGGCTCTTCCTCTTCTACAAGCTCATCAGCGAAGCCTTTCCCGGTCCGCGGCAGGCGCTCTCGCTGTGGAACAGCGTGTTCCTCAGCAACCGTGGCGTCTACTTCCCGGTGCCGCTGGCCGATCCCATCCACAAATGGATGGGCATCGCGTTTCTGGTCGGCATTGCCGCTGCCTGGTTCGTCAACCGCTGGGGCAGGAAGCGCCAGGAAGCCACCGGCCAGCCCTTCCCCGGGATTTCCGCGGGCCTCGCCATCATCATCGGCCTTCCCGCCCTCGTCTGGCTGGCCGGCGGCGCGCCGCACCATATGAGCTGGCCCGAGCTGAAGGGCTTCAACTTCACGGGCGGCACCGTCATCCAGCCCGAGTTCACCGCCCTTCTGATCGGCCTGGTACTCTACACCTCGGCTTTCGTGGCCGAGATCGTGCGCTCCGGCATCCTGGCCCTGCACAAGGGCCAGAGCGAGGCGGCGGCGGCGCTCGGCCTGTCCCGCGGCCAGTCCATGCGCCTCGTGCTGCTGCCGCAGGCGCTGCGGGTCATCGTCCCGCCGATGACCAGCCAGTATCTCAACATCACCAAGAACAGCTCGCTGGCCATCGCGATCGGCTACCCCGACCTCGTCGCGTCAATCAACGTGACCATCAACCAGACCGGCCAGGCGATCGAGAACATCCTGATCATCATGGCCGCCTACCTGTCGGTCAGCCTGTCGATCTCGGCGTTCATGAACTGGTACAACAAGAGCATCGCCCTAAGGGAGCGCTGAGCATGACCGACACCATGCCTGCCGGCGACCGCAAGCCGATCGCCCCTCCCGTCGACGAGACCGGCCCGCTGGGCTGGGCCCGCAAGAACCTGTTCTCCAGCTGGGGCAACGGCATCACCACGGTCGTGCTGATCGCCTTCGTCGTCTGGGTCCTCTCCTGGTTCCTCGAATGGGCGCTGTTCACCGCCAACTTCACGGCCACGACCGGCGCCGAATGCCGCGGCGGTGGCGCCTGCTGGGCGCTGATCCGCGAGAAGTTCCGCTACATCTTCTTCGGCTCCTTCCCCTACGAGCAGCACTGGCGGCCGCTGTTTGCCATCATCGCCATGCTGGCCATGCTGGTGCTGAGCGCCGACCGACGCATGTGGAACTGGCGCCTGCTGGTGATCTGGGGCCTAGGCTCGTTCGTCACCTTCCTGCTGATGTTCGGCCAGCTCCACATTCCGCTGAGCCTCATCCTCGTCGTCGCCCTGGTCGCGGGCGGTATCGGCCTCGCGCTGCGCAGCGGCCTCGCAACTTCATCGGAGCGGATGGCCTATTACGCACTCGTCGGGATCGGCGCTGTCGGCCTCGTCCTGCGCATTGCGGGCGTGCTGCCGAAGTGGAGCATCGCCATCGCGCCGCTCAGCTATGTCGAGACCAGCCTGTGGGGCGGCCTGCCGGTGACGCTGATCCTGGCGACCTACGGCCTGGCCTTCGCCTTCCCCTACGGCATCCTGCTGGCGCTGGGGCGGCGGTCCAACCTGCCCCTCATCAAGGGACTTTGCGTCGGCTTCATCGAGCTGATCCGCGGCGTGCCGCTGATCAGCCTGCTGATCATGGCCTCGGTCATGCTGCCGCTGTTCCTGCCCTCGGGCACGACCATCGACAAATTCCTCCGCGCCCAGGTCGCCGTCATCCTGTTCGCCGGGGCCTACATCGCCGAGGTCATCCGCGGCGGCCTGCAGTCGCTGCCCAAGGGCCAGTTCGAGGCCGCCGACGCGATGGGCCTCAACTACCCGCAGAAGACGCTGCTGATCATCCTGCCGCAGGCGCTGCGTGTCGTGATCCCGCCGCTCATCAATACCTTTATCGGCTTCTTCAAGGACACGTCGCTGGTGCTGATCATCGGCATCTTCGACTTCCTGAACACCGCCAACCAGGCGCTGGTCGATCCCAACTGGGCGGGCTTCCCGGGTGAGGTCTACCTGTTCGCCGCCTTCGTCTACTTCATCTTCTGTTATTCGATGTCGCGGTACAGCAAGTACCTCGAGTTCGAGCTCAACAAGGGTACGCGCCGCTAGGCGCCGTCAGGGAGCACGTCATGGCCGCAACCGCGCGAGATCTCTCCAAGGTCGAATCGGTGATCCAGCTCAAGGGCGTCAACAAGTGGTTCGGGCAGTTCCACGTGCTGACCGACATCAATCTCGACGTGAAGGAAGGCGAGAAGATCGTCATCTGCGGACCGTCGGGATCGGGCAAGTCGACGCTGATCCGCTGCATCAACCGACTGGAGGAGCACCAGCGCGGCGACATCGTCGTGCACGGCGTCACGCTCTCCAACGACGTGAAGAACATCGAGGCGATCCGCCGCGAAGTCGGCATGGTGTTCCAGTCGTTCAATCTCTTCCCGCACCTCACCATCCTCGACAACCTCACCCTGGCGCCGATCTGGGTGAAGAAGACGCCGAAGAAGGAGGCCGAGGAGATCGCCATGAGCCTGCTGACCCGGGTGCGCATCCCGGAGCAGGCG
>CANIEC010000236.1 GCA_947466085.1 Rhodospirillales bacterium | reverse complement strand
GGCTCGGGGCCGTCGGCGCGGTGGTCGACGCAGGCGCGGGGCGAACAGGGGGCGGTGCAGGTACGGCGGCGACCGGCGGCGGTGCGGCGGGCGTTGCCACGGGTGCCGGCGGCGCTGCCGCTACAGGGGCCGGCGCGACGACCGTCGGGGCGGTTGGTGTGGAGGCGGACTTGCCGGCCGGGGCGGCATGGGCGGCGCTGGCTTTCTCGACATCGCGCGCCTTGCTGCGACTCGTCGTCAGTTCGGGAACGGCAACGACGCGGCTCCTGATCGGTCCCGGCGGGGGCGGCGGCAGGGAGGCTGCGGCCTTGGTCTGCCGCGCCGGAGCAGAGGTCTGCGGAGGAGTAGCTGGGCGCGACGCCAGCGTCGGGCTGCGAGATGACCACGGATTGAAAGCCGGTCCGGCGACCGGACCGGGGCCGACGGCATCAGCGGCCGGCGCGGCGGGCGGTGCTGCGTATTGCGGGAGCGGTCCGCCCGTCAGGCCGGCGCCCGAATAGGGATTGAAGGCGGTGACGTTCTGCCCGTGGGCTGCGAACGACGCCGCGCCGACGCCGATCACGGCGAGGACAAGGCTGCGCGCGGCGACCGAAGAGGGGGGCATAACCGATTGCCTTTCCAAGGGATTTGGCGGATCGACCATAACGAATGGTCGCTCCGCGCTCAACCGCTCGCGGCACTGCAGCAGAGGATGAACGGACACCCGGCAAGCCGGATCGTGGTCGTGTCGCTCGCCGCGCGGACGGCGATGCGGATCAGGCCTGGGACAGGATCTCGACCATCGGATCGCGCAGGCCGAAGTTGCTGGCCAGCAGGGACGGGCCACCGAGTTCATAGGGCTGGCCCGCGATGTCGCCGACCAGGCCGCCGGCCTCGCGCACCATCAGGATGCCTGCCGCGACGTCCCACGGCGCCAGGCCGAACTCGAAGAAGGCGTCGTAACGGCCGGCTGCCACGAAGGCGAGGTCGAGCGCTGCGGCGCCCCAGCGGCGGACCCCGGCGGTACGCTCGGTAACCGCCGCCAGCTTGGCGTGATAGGCGGCGTGATTGCCCTTGCCGATATGGGGGATACCGGTGCCGACAAGCGCGCGGGCCGGATCCTTGCGGCCGGAAACGCGCAGACGCCGCGAGCGGGCGTTCGGCGTGTCGATATAGGCGCCGTTGCCCTTCTCGGCCCAGAACAGCTCGTCGGAGATCGGCTGGTAGATGACACCCGCGATGATCTCCTTCTCGCGCTCCAGCGCGATCGAGATGGCGAAGTGGGGCACACCGTGCAGGAAGTTGGTCGTGCCGTCGAGCGGATCGACGATCCAGCGGTTGCGACCGTCGCCCTTGGTCTCGCCGCCTTCCTCGCCGAGGAAGCCGTAGTCGGGACGGACACGCGACAGCTCGGTGCGCAGGGTACGCTCGGCCTTGATGTCGGCATGACTGACGAAGTCGCCGGGGCCCTTCTCGGAGATCTGCAGATGCTCGACCTCGCCGAAGTCTCGCTTGAGATTCTTCGCAGCGGCAAAGGCGGCGCGGATCATGACGGTGATCGTGGCCGAACGCTGAGCCAGCGACTTGCGCTCGGGCGGGCCCGAACGCTCGCGCCCCTCGCCCATCGGGGCGCGGCCGACGCGGGCGACGGGGGTCTCTCGCGGGGGACGACTGGTGGGGAGGGCCACGGTGCGCGCCTAGTCCTTGGCACGTTCCATGTAGGTGCCCTCTTCGGTGTTGATCACCAGCCGGGTGCCCACGCCGATGTGCGGTGGCACCATCACGCGGATGCCGCCCTCGACGATGGCCGGCTTGTAGGAGGAGGAGGCGGTCTGGCCTTTCACGACGGCGTCGGCTTCGACGACGGCGAGGGTGACGGTCTTCGGCAGCTCGGCGCCGACCGGCGTGCCCTCGTAGAGCGACACGGTCACTTCCATGCCGTCCTGCAGCCAGCGCGACTGGTCCTCGTCGAGGACGTCGGCGCCGACCACGAGCTGCTCGAAGGTCTCCTTGTCCATGAACGTGAAGCCGTTCTCGTCCTTGAACAGGTAGGTGCACTCGCGCTCGTCGATATGGACGCGCTCGATGGTCTCGCCCGAGCGGAAGCGCTCCTGCAGCTTGTTGCCCTCGCGCAGCGCCTTGGCCTCGATGGCGACGAAGGCGCCACCCTTGCCGGGGCTGATATGCTGCACCTTGGAGGCGACCCAGAGCTTGCCGTTGTATTCGAGGACGTTGCCGGCTCGGATGGAATTGACTTGGACTTTCATGGAGTTACCCGGCCCTACCGCTGTCTCGGATGAATGGAATTCGGCCTCGCCCGCGGCAGCGGTTCGAGGCCGGCGCGGCCTTCTATCAAAGGCAGCCCAGGGTCGCAACCGGGCCCGCCCGGGCGGGGAGTTCCGGCGTCAGGCCCCGAGACCGAGTTCCTGCCGCTTTTTCTTCGGCAGGGCGGCGGCGATCACGGCATGTGCCTGCCTGAGATAGGCCCGCGTCTCGGCTTCCGTCAGCACCCCGGGATCCTCGAGGGCCACCCATTTTGCACGGGCGAGATAGGGAGCGGGCCGGAACCCGGCGGCATGCGAGAGGGCCTCGAAATGCTCGGGCGGGCACTTGAAGCAGAGGCGCGCGACGGAATGGCCGGGCGGCCCGATCAGGCAGAACATCTTGCCGCCGACCTTGAAGACCGTGACTCCCTCCCACTGCACGGTCCGCGTCGCGGCCGGCAGCTTGCGGCAGAAGGCGTCGATCTGCTTGGGCGTCATGACGACACTCTACACGTCGCCCCGTTCGCATGCGATGGTAGGGCATGAACGAGTGGCGTCCCGACAGGCTTTCGCGGCGTCTGCCGCACCTCCAGGTGCGAGCCCGGATACAGGCGGCGATGCGGCAGTGGTTCGCATCCGAGGGCTTCGTCGAGGTCGAGACGCCGATCCTGCAGGCAGCCCCCGGCGCCGAGGTCCACCTCACGGGCTTCGCGACGGAGTGGGAGCTGCCCGACGGAGAGGAGCGCGAACGCTGGCTGCACAGCTCGCCCGAGTTCGCGATGAAGAAGCTGCTGGCTGGCGGGATGCCGAAGATCTTCCAGTTCGCGCGGGTGTTCCGCAACGCCGAGGGCTCGGCCCTGCATCACCCCGAGTTCACGATGCTGGAATGGTACCGCGCCGGCACCGGATACGAGACGATCATGGCCGACTGCAGGGCGCTGCTCGCCGCGACCGCGGTCGAAGAGCTGCGCTGGGCCGGTCACGTGTGCGATCCCCGGGCCGAACCGGAGCGACTCACCGTGGCCGAGGCCTTCGTTCGGCATGCCGGCGTCGATCTGTTCGCGACCCTCGGCAGTGCCGAGGCGCTGTCGGGCGCCTCGGGCATTGCCATGCATGGCGGCGACAGCTGGGAGGACGTCTTCTTCCGTATCATGTTCGAGAAGATCGAGCCGCGGCTCGGCATGGGCCGGCCGACCATCCTCTGCGAATATCCGATCTCGATGGCGGCCCTCGCCCGCGCCAAGCCCGGCGATCCCAGGGTGGCGGAGCGCTTCGAGCTCTATGTCTGCGGCGTCGAGCTGGCCAACGCCTTCGGCGAGCTGACCGATCCGGACATCCAGCGCGAGCGCCTGATGGTGGACATGGACCTCAAGGAGGAACTGTACGGCGTACGCTGGCCGGTCGACGACGACTTCCTGGCGGCACTCGACCACGGCCTGCCGGATTGCTCCGGCATCGCGCTCGGCTTCGATCGGCTGGTCATGCTGGCGAGCGGCGCCGCGCACATCGAGGAGGTGCTATGGCTGCCCGTCCGCTGAACCGTGCGCCGCGAAGAGCTCGTTGAAGGCGCGGACTGCCGCTTCCGGACCGTCCTTGTAGCCCCAGACGCCGCCGGCGACGGCCAGGAAATCGGCGCCCGCCTCGATCAGGGGCTTGCAGTTCTCGACGGTGATGCCGCCGATTGCCACGCAGGGCACTTCCATCAGCCCGGTCCACCATTGGAGGACCTCGAGATCAGCCGGTGTCGTGACCTGCTTGGTCGTCGAGGAAAAGAAGGCGCCGAAGGCCACGTAGTCGGCGCCGGCCTCGGCCGCTTCCATCGCGAGATGGCGGGAAGCCTTGCAGGTGACGCCGATCTGGCGGTCGGGCCCGACGATCCGGCGTGCCTCGGCATAGGGCATGTCGTCCTGGCCAATGTGGACACCGTCGCAGTCGAGCTTCACAGCGAGGTCGGGGCGGTCGTTCAGGATGAAGGCAACGCCACGCTGCTGGCAGATCGGCCGCAGCGTGTCGGCGGCATTCGCAATCGCCTGGTCTGGAACATCCTTCAGGCGCAGCTGGAAGGCCGCGACGTCGCCGCCGTCCAGGGCGGCGCGCAGTTCGGCGGCGAAGATCGAGGGATGTTCGATGCGGGGCGGGGAGATGAGATAGAGACGGGTGGTCACGGGCTTCCTGATTTTCGGGTGGTGTATGCGGAACCTGGCGCCCCGTCGAGAGCCGGGCGGGGAAATCCTTCCGTTGTCTTGTCGCGGCGGCATGGGCTAACTGACGGCAGCCTTCTCGCCAGGAACCATGAACAAAGTCAGCAAGACCATTCTCTTGGTGCTGGTGTCGACCGCTGCCAGCGTACTGGCGGGGATCGCCATCGCCAGCTACCTGACCGTTCCGCGCATTCCGCTGCTGTCGGAAGGCGACCGTCTCCTGGTGTTCGACCCCGAGATCGGGGCCACGGCCAATCCCAGCTCCCACGCGCGGCGCATCTATCCCGCAGTGGCCAACCGCAAGACCTTCGCCTTCGACATCTATACCGACGATCGCGGCGCGCGGGTCGACGGGCCAGGGCAGCGCAGCCCCGAACAGGTCGACGTCCTGGTGGTCGGCGATTCGTTTTCCTGGGGATATGCGCTCGCCAACCAGGACACCTACGCCCGTCATCTGGCGCGCGAACTCGACACCACCGTCTCGAACTTTGCGATGGCGGCCTACGGCACGACCCAGTCGCTGCAGACGATGCGCCGCAACGGCGGCCTCACGCCCAAGCTGATCGTGTACGGGATCATCGCCCATCACTTCGAGCGCAACGTGATGGCGTGTCTCCCGTCGTACTATCCGTTCTGCTTCGATGCCTCGCACGTCACCTGGAACGCGGCGGGAGAACCGTATATCGCCCCGCCTCAGAGCAACGGCGTGCGCCGTTTCCAACGTCATCTTTCGGGGGACTTCATCAATCCGGTCACCTGGCTGACGCACGGCATCGATGTCATTCGCGGCAGGATCGAGTATGCCCAGGACACCTACAGCACCCCGAGCGACGAGAAGAAGGAGGAGGCGCTGGCGTTCCTGTTGCGCGAGATGGAACGGTCGGCGTCCGCGATCGGGGCCAAGCTGCTCGTGGTCTATCTGCCGACGAACTACTACTCGGCGCCCGCGGGGCTGCAGCGCGTCATCGGCGACACCAGGCTGCTCGACCTCACCGAGGCGTTCCAGCGCGAGCGGGACAAGGGCACGAACCTCTACATCGTGGGCGACGGGCATCCGAACCAGGCGGCCCACGAGCTCATCTCGCGGGAAATCGCGAAGTACGTCCGGGACAACGGCCTGCTCTAGGATGCGGGCCGGCGCCGGTCGCTAGTCGAAGCTCAGCCGCTCCGACCCCGCCGGACCGAGGCGGGAGCGCAGGCCGTGGATGTCGCCCAGCACCCACAGGTCGCGCACGAGCGGGCCGTCGAAGGTGAAGATGGGGGCGCCGTACCACCAGACCCGCGTGTTCGTCGGCGTTTCGCCGAAGAGCGTCCGGCGATGGATGCCGTGAAAGCGCAGCTTGCCCGATACGCGGTCGCCTTCTTCCAGGAGTTCGAGGATGTCGGACGTGTAGTCCTCGAGCGTTCCGGTCAGCCAGCTCACATAGTTGCTGAACTGCTGGTGTCCCACGAGCACTGGACCGAGCGAGCCGCGAAAGGTGAAGTCGGGGTGGAAGATCTCGGGAACGAGGCTTAGATCGGCCTTGTCCCAGAGGTCCTTGTAGAACACGCGCACGACGTTCTTCTGTACGCTGAGACGAGACGGCGTGAGGTCTATTTCGTCTTCCCGGGACAGTTCGGGGTGATGCTTTTGTGGATGCGCCATGGGGCGACCTCTCGGTAATTGCCGATCTTGATGTCGTGCCGGGATCGCTCAAGAAAAAGGGCGCCGGTCACCCGGCGCTCTCGGCAGATCCGGCTCCAGGCCGTTCCTACGCCTTGCCTTCCGATGGAATGCCTGTCCGCAGCTATCCGGCCTGGCTCACTT
>CANIEC010000235.1 GCA_947466085.1 Rhodospirillales bacterium | reverse complement strand
TAGCGCACCGTCACCTGGCTCTTGGCGTCGGGCTGCAGGTCGCCGAGTTCGCCAGAACGGCGGGCCTTGCTCAACACTTCGAGGATCTTGTGCGAGAAGAAGATCGGGGCGGGCATGAACGAGCCCTTCTCGTATTCCTCGCTGTCGCGGCAGGCGAAGCCGAACATCAGGCCCTGGTCTCCCGCGCCTTCCTGCTCGCCGAGATTGCCGCCCTTCTTCTTGGCATCGACACCCATCGCGATGTCGGGCGACTGGCCGTGCAGCAGCACCTCGACGTCGGCGCCATGGAAGGAGAAGCCATCCTGATCGTAGCCGATGTCGCGCACGACATCGCGCGCGATCTCGGTGATCGCCTCACGATTGACGATCGTGTTCTTGCCGTACTTCTTCATGTACGGCTCGGAAGCGCGGCCTTCGCCGGCGATCACGATCTTGTTGGTGGTAACCAGCGTTTCGCAGCCGAGGCGCGTATTGGCGTGGCTGTCGTCGGCATGGCCGAGCTTCACGTCGTTGGCGATGAAGGCATCCAGAATCGCATCCGAAATCTGGTCCGCGACCTTGTCCGGATGGCCTTCCGAAACCGACTCACTGGTGAAGATATAGTCCTTGAGCGCCAAAGATCCCTCCCAAAGTGCACTGGACTCCGGGCAGGGCGGGCAGTGCCGCCAACGTCCGGCTTAGCCTTTGTTTGCGCGGTGGCAAGTCGTCCAAATCCGTCCGCGGCGATCCCGACCATCGGGACCGCGGCTCGCTAAAAACGCCAAAAGCCGGCGGAAATCAAGAGGATCGCGGGGCAAATTCCCACGACCTCAGTCGCGGGCCTTGGCCCCCTTGCGGGATCCCACCGTTTCGGCGTGGCTGGCCGCACCGACCGCCTTCACCATTTCGAAGATGCGCTTGCGCACCTTGCTCTCGCGAATCTTGTAGTAGGCGCGGACGAGTTCGAGGGTTTCCCGCTTGATCAGGGGATCCTTCTCCTGCTCGAACGGTGTCCCGGCCTCTCCGAAACCGCCCTTCTTGCCGCGGCCCGACATCGGACGGCCCGACAGGGCGTTCGAGGGCATCTCGTCAAAGAAATAGGACACCGGAACGTCCAGGACCTTGGCGAACTCGAACAGGCGGCTGGAGCCGATCCTGTTGGAGCCCCGCTCATACTTCTGGATTTGCTGGAAGGTGAGGCCGACCGCCGTCCCGAGCTTCTCCTGGCTCATGCCCAGAAGAGTACGCCGCTGGCGCATGCGCGCACCGACATGAACGTCAACGGGATGCGATTTCGCCATGGATTCCCCTACTTCTTCCAAATACGCCACGGATGAAAGCCGATACGACCCAATCATGGCCGAATGGCGTGCAGAGCCTGCCGTCCAGTTAACATGTGCAGAACCGCATATCTGCACGCGTAATCTGCATATTACTTAAGCGTGTCCCCGTCAGAATGCAAGCCGGCAGGAGGGGGGTTAAGACCTTGAATTTCTTTATTTTTCACTTCGTGTGAAGCGCACTGCGACCAAGAGGCATCCGGTCGCCACGAGCAACAGCACAACCAGCGCCCCATCGCCCCATCGGCCATAGGGAGTCGGTTCGCGCGCGGCGGGAATCCGATGGTCGATGACGCCTTCACGCTGCATGTCGAGCGCGGCCAGCACACGGCCGTAGGCATCGATCACCGCCGAGACCCCCGTATTGGCGGCGCGAAGCATCGGCAGGCCCTCCTCCACCGCCCGCAGGCGCGCGCTGGCGAGGTGCTGGTAGGGGCCACTGGAAAGGCCGAACCAGGCATCGTTGGTCACGTTCAGGAGCCAGCGCGGGCGGGCCCCGGGGCCGGTGACGGCGGCCGGGAAGATCACCTCGTAACAGATGATCGGCGAGAAGGACGGCAGGCGCGGCAGATCGAGCGTGACTCGCGATTCACCGACCTCGAACGAGCCGCGTCCGATGGCGCCCGAAACCGGCGCGAGTTGCTTGTGGAAGGGGATGTATTCGCCCAGGGGGACGAGATGGACCTTGTCGTAGGTGGCGACGATCTCGCCCTCTCCGTCGATGACCAGCAGCGAGTTCCAGACCCCGTCTTCGCGATTGCGCGTCTGGCGGGCCGCGCCGGTGAGGAGATAGCCTCCGGGCGGCACGGCCTTCGCCATCGCGAGGAGTGCCGCCGAACCGGGTTGCACGACGAACGGCGGTGCCGTTTCCGGCCAGATCACCGCCGCCAGCCCGTCGAACCCGTCGCGGCGGCTCATTTCCACGAGCTTTGCCATCTGCGGTGCGCGATTCTCGGGGCGCCATTTCTCCGCCTGCGGCGTATTGGGCTGGACGATGCGCACCAGCGGCCCGTCTCCCGCCGTGTCCACCGGCGCCATGGCGGCCTGTCCCGCAAAGCCCGCGCCGCCGGCCACGACGAGTGCGAGGATCGACGCGCGCCACCCCGCAACCGGGGCGGCCAGGATCATGAAGGTCAGCAGGCCCAGCCCGTAGACGCCGAACAGCGCCGCGCCCTGCAGCAACGGCGTCGCGAAGGCCCAGACATGCGCGAGCGGATTCCACGCGTAGCCCGTGAAGACATGACCGCGCAGCCATTCCGCGATCGTCCAGGCGATGGCCAGCAGCAGCAGGCGGCAATAGCGGCCGCCCATCGATGGCCAGCGCAATGCGACCCATTTCGCGGCGCCCGCTGCCATCGCCGGAAAGAATCCCAGGAGGGCGGCGAGCCCGATGACGATGGGCGGGCCGAGCGGCCCGTAGTCGGCGGGCGGCACGAAGAAGGCTTCCACGATCCAGTAGGAGCCGACGGCGAACTGGCCGGTGCCCCAGGCCCATCCGCGCAACAGGGCGCTCCTGGGTCCCGGCGCGGTGTCCCACAGCCAGACGAAGGCCACGATGCCCACCACGGCGAGCGGCAGCCAATGGAGGGGCGGCATGGCGAGCGCGGCGAGCGCGCCGGCCACGAAGGCGGTGCCCGCGGCCCGCCAGCCCTTGAGGGTCATCGCATCATTCGACGATCAGGCCGCCGGCGCGGTTGTCGGCGGCCGCACGCGCAGGCGGCGGATGCGCCTGGGATCGACATCGAGAATCTCGAACTCCACGCCCGACGGATGGCGGACCACTTCGCCGCGTTCGGGAATGCGGCCGAGCAGCGAGAAGATCAGTCCACCCACCGTGTCGATTTCGCGCCGTTCGTCTTCAGACAGGACCTTGCCGATCTCCTCTTCGAGAAGCTCGATCGGTGTGCGGCCATTGACGTCGATCGTGCCGTCGACCCGGCGGGCGACGGTCGGGGTCTGCGCAACATCATGCTCATCCTCGATCTCGCCGACGATCTCCTCCACGAGATCCTCGATGGTGAGGAGTCCGTCGGTGCCGCCGAATTCATCGACCACCAGCGCCATGTGGGTGCGCGAGCGGCGCATGTCGAGCAGCATGTCGAGCACCGGAAGGGTCGGCGCCACGAACACGACGCGCCGCAGAATGTCGCGAAGATTGAACTTCTTCGACGTGCCCCAGTAGGCCAGAACGTCCTTGATGTGGATCATCCCGATCACGTCGTCGAGCGATTCGCGATAGATCGGATAGCGCGAATGCGCCTCGGCCTGGATCAGCCGCACCACTTCGTCGAGCGGCGTGTCAGCGGCGATGCCCACGATGTCCACCCTGGGCACCATGACATCCGCGACGGTCTTGTCGCGCAGCTTCAGGATGTTGGCGAGAAGGACCCGCTGGTCCTCGCTGATCGGCGTATCGCTTTCGGGCGTCTCCTCGATCAGCTCTTCTATGGCTTCGCGAACCGCTTCGTTCTTTTCCCGGCGGCGCAGGCGCCGCAGGAGCGCGCGCAGCAGCCCGCCGCTCGAAGGGACATCGGGGACGACCGGCGAGGCGGTAGGGATCGTCAAAGGCTCAGTCGATGAAGCCGGGCTGACGCCCGGCTTGGGACTGTGCGCTGTGGAATCAGGCATGGCTGATAAGATAGGCTATCGGCCCCGTGTTGCAATCACTGGAAGTTCCTGATGCGTTCCTGCAAGCTTCCCTCGGGAGCGGAAATGCCGGTGCTCGGCCTCGGCACCTGGCGGATGGGCGAGAATGCGCGCCGGAAGCCTGAGGAACTCGACGCCCTCAAATACGGCCTCGATCTCGGCTATCCCCTGATCGACACGGCGGAAATGTACGGTGACGGCGGCGCCGAGGAGATCGTGGGCGATGCACTGGCGGGTCGCAGCACCCGGCCCTTCATCGTGAGCAAGGTTTATCCGCACAATGCCTCGCGCGCCGGCACCATTGCCGCCTGCGAGCGCAGCCTGAAGCGCATGCGGCTGGAGCGCATCGACCTCTATCTGCTACACTGGCGCAGCGGCGCCCGCATCGAGGAGACGTTCGAGGCCTTCCACAAATTGAAGAGCGCCGGAAAGATCGGCGATTTCGGCGTGAGCAACTTCGACCTCGACGACATGCAGGATGCCGCGGAACTCGACAGGGGATTGAACGGCACCAACCAAGTTCTCTACTGCCTGTCGCGTCGTGGCCCGGAATTCGACCTGCTGCCGTGGATGCGCAAGCGCTCCATCCCGTTGATGGCCTATTCGCCGCTCGACCAGGGCGGACTGCTGCGCAAGGCGTCGCTGAAGAAGCTCGCCGATGACGTGGGCTGCACGCCCGCCCAGCTGGCACTGGCCTGGCTGCTTGCCCAACCCGGCGTCGTCACCATTCCCAAATCATCGAGCCGCGAGCGCGTGAAGGAGAATTTTGCGGCGCTCCAGGTGAAGCTCACACCAAAGGTTCTGGCCGACCTCGATCGCGCCTTCCCGCCTCCCAGAACGAAGCAGCCGCTCGAGATGCTCTAGAGTCTTTCCGCGTCAAGTCGACCCGCACCACCTCATCCTGAGGAGCGGCCGAAGGCCGCGTCTCGAAGGATCGGCAACAGACGTGGTGCTCGTGCCCATGCTTCGAGACGCGTTCCTCCGGAGCACTCCTCAGCATAAGGTTGGTGTTGGTGATTCGATCGGACTCGGAAAGACTCGAACAGGCTGTAGAAATGGGCTTTTCAGCAGTCCCGACGAGCGACTTTGGTCCGTCAATGGTCATCACGGCCCGAGAATCAGGGGGTGCGACTCCGGATTCGTTTGTTTCGATTATTTCGGTTGTTTCGTTTGTCTGCCCGGCTGCGGGCTTTTTTCGACGGTCTGCCAGTCCAGGGCATAGGGATCGGCGATCCCGAGCTTCGCCAGGATGCGACGCTCCAGCGCTTCCATGCGCTCGGCATCGGCCTCGCCCGTCTCGTGATCGTAGCCGAGCAGATGCAGGGTGCCGTGCACGACCAGGTGCGTGAAATGGTCGGCGGCCGATTTGCGCTGTTCGCGCGCCTCCCGCCACACGGTCTGGCGCGCCAGCACCATGTCGCCCAGGAAGTCGCGCTCGCCGGAGGGATAGGACAGCACGTTGGTGGGCTTGTCCTTCTTGCGGTCGCGCGCATTGAGGACACGCACGCCCCTGTCGTCGTCCAGGGCGACATTCAGCGAGCGGCGGCCACGGCGGCGCGCACCGGCAAACGCCGCTCGAGTCGCGCGCTTTGCCAGTCGTTCGGCATCGGGCAAGGCCTCGAGCCAGGCCTCGTCGAGCACGACGACCGTGCAGCGGAGCGACGGCTCAGGCTTTGGCTTTCTGGTCGCGGGCGTCATAGGCATTGACGATGCGCGTCACGAGATCGTGCCGCACCACGTCCTGGGAGGTGAGCCGCACGAAGCGCACGCCCTCGACGTCGGACAGCGTCTCGACGGCGTCGTTCAGGCCGGACTTCTGGTTGTTCGGCAGGTCGGTCTGGCTCGGATCGCCGGTGATGACCATGCGCGAGCCTTCACCGAGACGCGTCAGGAACATGCGCATCTGCATGGGGGTCGTGTTCTGGGCTTCATCGAGGATGACGTAGCAGTGCGCCAGGGTGCGACCGCGCATGAAGGCGAGCGGTGCGATCTCGATCTCGCCCGACTCCATGCGATGCGCGATCTGCTCGGCCGGGATCATGTCGTGCAGCGCGTCGTAGAGCGGCCGCAGGTAAGGATCGATCTTTTCCTTCATGTCGCCGGGCAGGAAGCCCAGGCGCTCGCCGGCCTCGACCGCGGGCCGCGACAGCACGATGCGCTCGACCTTGCCGGCGAGCAGCAGCATGACGCCCATGGCGACCGCGAGATAGGTCTTGCCGCTGCCGGCCGGCCCGAGGGCGAACACCATGTCGCGCTCGCGGAGCGCCGTGAGATAGCCGCGCTGACCGGGCGTGCGCGCCTGGACCGTCCGCTTGCGCGTGCGGATGCTCTCAGTGTCGCCGCCTTCGGCACCGCTGCGGGCGAAACGCACAGCGGCGTCGATGTCGGCACCTTCGATGGAGAGGCCTCGCTTCAGCCGCTCGTAGAGGCCGGAGATCGCCTTCTGCGCGACCGCGGCATCGTCGGGCGTGCCGGAG
>CANIEC010000234.1 GCA_947466085.1 Rhodospirillales bacterium | reverse complement strand
CCCACCGCGATCCATGCTCAGCCTCGTGATCCAGCACCAGCCGGATCGCACGCTCCCGCACCTCGGTCGAAAACTTGTTCGCTGTCTTGCTTGCCATGGCTCCACTTTCTCAAGGGTTGGAGCCTCCGACAAACCCGGGGCGGTTCACAAAGCAAACACTGCTCAATCCATCAAAGACAGGATCGGCGCGATTGAGAAGGTCTTAAGTGAAGTAAAGTGATGGCCAGTCAATCTCGCCCGCTACTGGAGCCAATAAGGGAAGAGTTCTCCGAAGCGCTCGCCACGCTAGAAAAGGTACTTGTACTGGGAAGTAACAGAGGCACAGATTCAACAGTTCGAATTTCATTGCTGAACAGCGTGATCGTCGCATTGGTGTCGACCGCCGAAGAGTCTTTGAAAGATCTATTCAAAGCGTATCTAGAAGTCATCGAGCAGAACATTGGGCAGCATCGCCTTCTTCCTGGGCCGCTACAAAACTCGAACTTGGATAGCGGGATCGCTATTCTTCGGGTTCATATTAAAGAGAATCGTAGCACAGCTGCGGCTTTAGCACTTCAATTTGCGCAGTGCGTAAATGGCGGAGCACCCTATGTGCTATTCAAAGACGAGCTTACAAACAATAGAGGCAACTTTCGATCAGGCCAAGTGACGACAATAGCGAAGAATGTCGGCCTCACGGAGTTTTGGCAGCAACTTTCGGATGCCGTTGAAATCTTGGATCTTACCGGCGAGGCCGATCTTGCTGTGCGGACTAGCGACGTGATCCGACGGTGGAACGAAGTGTATGACGAACGAGACACGATTGTTCACCGTATCTCGCAGGCCAACGGTTGGGCGGAAGGACGAATACGTGATGCAATGAGTTTGTTTAAAATTGTGATCAATAGAGTCACAGTTTGCTTATCTATGTCTGCGGACTCTTTGATCGAGCAGCACAGAATCCGAATAGGCCTTCGCTCCAGTGAGACGCGAGAAGCACCCTAATCGTATTGCGTCCAAGCTTAACGCTCAGGCTCCACCAACTGAATGCATGCTTAATCGAATTCCCGCAACCACGAGCGAACAGGAACATGATGCACTACCACCCCCTCGGAAACACCGGCCTCACCGTCTCCGTCGCCGGGCTCGGCTGTGGCGGCAACAGCCGGCTCGGGCTGGGGCGTGGGGCGAGTTTCGACGAGTGCGTGGGGGTCGCGCGGGCGGCGATCGATCTGGGGGTCAACTTCCTCGACACGGCCGAGGTTTACGGGACCGAGGAGATCGTGGGCGCGGCGGTGAAGGCCTATGACCGCGACCGGCTGGTGATCTCGACCAAGGCGCTGTTCAAGACCGACGACACGGCGGAGACGGTGACGCAGAAGGTCGAGGCGTCGCTGAAGCGGCTCGGGCTCGACCATGTCGACATCTTCCATTTCCACGCGGTCGGCCCGGCGGCCTACGAGCATCATCGGGACGTGCTGGCGCCGGCGCTGCTGCGGCTCAAGGAGCAGGGCAAGGTGCGCCATGTCGGCCTCACCGAGACGGGGCCGCGGGATCCCGAGCAGGCGATGCTGGCGCGCGCGGTCGAGGAGGCGCCGTGGGAGGTCATGATGCTGGCCTACAGCCTGGTGAACCAGGGCGCGCGCACCAGGGTGTTCCCGGTGACCGTGCGGCGCGGCATCGGCACGCTGCTGATGTTCGTCGTGCGCAACATCTTCAGCAACGACGCCTACCGCCGCGCCGTGTTCGCCAGGCTGGTCGAGGACGGTTTGCTCGATAAGTCGGTCCTGTCCGACGGCGACCCGCTCGCCTTCCTCGTCTCCGAGGGCGGCGCGGCGAGCATCACCGATGCGGCCTATCGCTATGCGCGCCACGAGAAGGGCGCCGACGTCATCCTGTTCGGCACCGGCAACCGGGCGCATGTGAAGGCCAACGTCGACTCGATCCTGCGGCCGCCCCTGCCCGCCCCGGTGATCGAGCGGCTGCACCGGACCTTCGGGCACCTGAGCGGCGTCGGGCTCGATCTGCCGGGGCCGGTGAAGGTTTGAGGGTCGGGAAGATCTATCCGTCGTCGCGGACGAGGTCGCTTCACCTTCCTCCCCATTCAAATGGGGAGGTGGCGGCGTCTTGCGCCGACGGAGGGGTCAGCGCCGCGTATTTCTCCCTTCGGCGCTCCCGGACATTGCTGCGCAATGTCCTGCCGCTCAACAGCCGAGCTTCGCTCGGTTGTGACCCCATCGCCCCGTATGACGGGGCACTTCCCCATTTGAATGGGGAAGCAAAGAGTCTAGTCCTCGTCGCGGACGACGAAGCGGGCCTGTTGGACTTCATCCGCCGACCAGCCGTCGGCCTGCATCTGGGCGCGGGCGCGGTCGACGTAGTCCTGGTCGAAGATCGGGGCGTGCACGAAGCCCAGCGCGATCGAATAGGAGCGGAGATATTCGTCGCGCAGGAAGACGTCGATGAGCTTGGTCGGCACGACGGAACTAATGCCAGCCCATCGTGAAGCTATTTTGAAGGCGCGCACCGCCCGGGGGAGACTGGGCGCCCCAGGGAGGATCAGAGCCATGTCGACCGAGACCGGAACCGTCCGCCTGCACCGCGTGCTGACCGCCCCGCCCGAGCGCATCTACCGCGCCTTCCTCGACGCCGACGCCATGGCCAAGTGGCTGCCGCCGCACGGCTTCACCGGCCACGTCCATTCGATGGACGCACGCGTGGGCGGCGGCTACCGCATGTCCTTCACCAACTTCTCGTCGGGCAACAGCCATTCCTTCGGCGGCACCTTCGTCGAGCTGGTGCCCAACGAGCGCATCCGCCACACGGACAGGTTCGACGATCCCAACCTGCCCGGCGAGATGCAGACCACGATCACCCTGCGCAAGGTGATGGTCGGCACCGAGATCGAGATCGTGCAGGAGGGCATCCCCGCCGTCATCCCGACCGAGGCGTGTTACCTCGGCTGGCAGGAATCGCTGACCCTGCTGGCGCAGCTGGTGCAGCCGGAGATTCCGGGGTGAGCGAAAGGTCCCTCGCTGCGCTCGGGATGACACCTTTTTCTGCATCGACGCACGGCGCCAATCCCAACAAAATTGTCATCCCGAGCGCAGCGAGGGACCTTTACCTCATCGCACTGAGCAGCTGCAGCGAACCCGCGCTCTGCGGCTTTGGGGAGTGGCACGGCCGGTCCCCGGTGGTAGCGTTTCGCCCATAAAGTTTCTGGGAGGAAACGCACAATGAGCTACGACCTCGTGATCAGGAACGGCACCGTGGTCGATGGCACCGGCGCTGCGCGCTATCAGGCCGATGTCGCGATCGTTGACGGCAAAGTGGCGGAGATCGGCAAGGTGACGGAGGGTGCGAAGCGCACCATCGACGCGCACGGGCTCGTGGTGGCGCCGGGCTTCGTCGATCCGCACACGCATTACGACGCGCAGATCTGCTGGGACGGCGCGGTGACGCCCTCCTCGTGGCATGGCGTCACCTCGGTGGTGATGGGCAATTGCGGCGTCGGCATCGCGCCCTGCAAGCCCGAGACGCGCGAGATCGCCATGAAGGACCTGGTGAACGTCGAGGGCATTCCCTTCGACGTGCTGAACAAGGGCATCACCTGGGACTGGGAGACCTTCCCCGAATTCATGGACGCCGCCGCGGCGCGCAAGCCCTCGCTCAACCTCGCCTTCATCGCGCCGCTGACGCCGTTCCGCCACTACGTGATGGGCGAGGCCTCGATGGACCGCGCGGCGACGCCCGCGGAGACGCACGAGATCGCGCGGCTGATCGGCGAGGCGATGGACGCGGGCGCGCTGGGCTTCTCCTCGACCACGCTCAACCAGCACATGGGTTTCGAGGGCAAGCCGCTGGCCTGCCGCAACGCCAGCCGCGAGGAGATGAAGGCCTATGCCAACCAGCTGAAGCAGCGTGGCCGCGGCACCATCGAGATTGCGCTGACCCGCCAGGTCGGCGTGCTGGAACAGGATCAGTGCGAGCTGCTGGACTTCCTGCTGGAGGAGAGCGCCCGGCCGGTGACCTTCATCGCGCTGTTCGACCGAGACGACATTCCCGAGGCGGTGCGCGACACGCTGCGTCGCGCCGCGCCGCAGATCGCCAAGGGCGCGCGGCCGCAGACCTCGCCGCTGCCGCTCACGCGCGAATGCAACATGGACAATCCCTTCGCCTTCGCGGCCTTCCCGGCGTGGAAGCGCGTGTTCGCCGACACCTCGAAGGCAGCGCAGAGGAAGGTCTATGCCGATCCGGCCTTCCGCGCCCAGTTCAAGGCCGACCTCAAGAACCCGACCGGCTTCAGCGACTGGCGCCGCGTCGTCGTCCACGACGTGCGCAATCCGGCGCTGAAGCACCTGGAGCGCAAGTCGATCGCCCAGATCGCGCAGGAACAGGGCAAGGACAGCGTCGACGCCTTCCTCGACACGGTGCTGGCCGACGATCTCGACACCGAACTCACCATCTCCTCGTGGAACACGCGCGAGGACCGCATGCGCGAGCTGTTGAACAACCCCGCCATCCTGATGGCGCTGGGCGACGGCGGCGCCCATGTCGACATGCTGTGCGACGCCGGCTACCCCACCTACCTGCTGGGCACCTGGGTGCGCGAGAAGCAGGCGATCACGCTGGAGGAAGGCGTGCGCAAGCTCACGTCGGACCCCGCCGACCTGTTCGGCCTGAAAGACCGCGGCCGCCTCCGGAAAGGCGCACCGGCCGACGTGGCGATCTTCGATCCGTCGGCCATCGGCTCCAGCAACCACGGCGAACGCCGCCACGACCTCCCCGGCGGCGCCAAACGCATCGTCATGCCGTCACGAGGTGTCGAATACACGGTGGTCAACGGCGCAATCACCTGGGAACAGGGACGGCTGACCGACGCGAAGGCGGGCGTGGTGTTGCGGGGGTAGCGCAAAGGTCCCTCGCTGCGCTCGGGATGACAGCATTTTCGGCATCAACGCACCGCGCCAATCCCAACAAAATTGTCATCCCGAACGCAGTGAGGGACCTTTCGCTCGCGTGTGGTGTCGGCTCGTCCCCTCGCCTATTCTCCGCCCGACCTCGGAATTGCAGAGAAACGGAGACACCGTGCAGACGACGCCGCTTTCGAAAGACCTCCACGACACGCTGTCGAAGATCACCACGGCCAGCATCACGACGATCCTGCTGAAGAAGGGGCTGCGCAACGTCTGGATGCGCGGCACGCGGCCGATCAAGCCGGGCCAGGGTCGTCTCGTGGGACGCGCCTTCACCCTGCGCTTCGTGCCGGCCCGCGAGGATCTCGCCACGCCGGCGAGCTGGTCGTCGCCGATCTCGACCCGCGCCGCCATCGAGGCGATGCCCGAGGGCGCGATCGTCGTCGCCGACGCGATGGGCGTCACCGATGCCGGCATCTTCGGCGACATCCTGTGCGCGCGCATGGTCAAGAAGAACGTCGCCGGCCTGATCACCGACGGCGTGGTGCGCGACATCGCGGGCGTGCTGGGCACCGGCCTGCCGGTCTGGTGCCAGGGCGCCGCGGCCCCGCCCTCGGTCGCCGGCCTCACCTTCGTGAGCTGGCAGGAGCCGATCGGCTGCGGCGGCGTGGCGGTGTTCCCCGACGACGTGGTCGTGGTCGACGATGACGGCGCGGTGCTGATCCCGCAGGCGCTGGTCGAAGCGGTCGCCCAGGAAGGCACCGAGCAGGAGCGGCTCGAAGGCTGGATCATGTCCGAGGTCGAGCGCGGCGTGGCCCTGCCCGGCCTCTATCCGCCGAACGACGAAGCCAAGGCGCGCTACGCCGCGACGAAGAAGTAGGGCGCGGGCAACGGAGGCCGGCCCATGAAGGTCGTTCGCATGCTGGCCTTCGCCGTGCTGGGCGCGCTGCTCTCCGCAGCGGCCTGGTCGCAGGCCGGCCGCCAGCCGGTCGACTGGCGCACCGTGTCGCTCGAATCGATCGGCGGCGGTCCGCTGCCGACCGCCGACTATGCCGGCAAGGTCGTGCTGCTGGTCAACACGGCCTCCCTCTGCGGCTTCACCGGCCAGTACAAGGGGCTGGAGGAGCTGTGGCGGCGCTACAAGGACAAGGGCCTCGTGGTGCTGGGCGTGCCGTCGAACGATTTCGGCGGCCAGGAGCCCGGCAGCAAGGACGAGATCAAGCGCTTCTGCGAGGCGAGCTTCGACGTCACCTTTCCGCTGGCCGACAAGCAGATCGTGTCCGGCGCCAGCGCCCATCCGCTCTATCGCTGGGCCGCGGCGCAGACCGGCACGATCGGCACGCCGAGCTGGAACTTCCACAAGATCCTGATCGGCCGCGACGGCCGAGTGATCGACTGGTTCACCGCCGTGAGCGGCACCGGATCGAAACTCGAACGCGCGATCGAGGCGGCGCTGGCGGCGAAGGGTTAGCGACCGGCTCAAAGGTCCCTCGCTACGCTCGGGATGACAACGTTTTCTTCATCGGCGCACTGCGCCAATCACGACAAGATTG
>CANIEC010000233.1 GCA_947466085.1 Rhodospirillales bacterium | reverse complement strand
GTCGTGCCGTTCCAGGTGAAGACGACGTCGTGCGTCCAGTCGACCGCCTTGAGGTCGGCGATCTGGCCGTAGGGCGCCTTGAGCGTGCGGGCATCCTTGAGCTTGAGCTGCTTCACCACGTCGGTGACCCAGCCCTCGCCGAAGCTTTCCCAGGTCAGCATGTCGACTGGGCGGGCACCCAGCAGCGACCACAGTGCCATCTCGACCGCGCCGGTGTCGGACGCAGGAACGATGGCGATGCGATGATCGGCCGGAATGCCGAGGATCGCACGCGTGCGGTCGACCGCCTCGACGATCTTCTTCTTGCCGAGCTTCGACCTGTGGGACCGCCCGACGGCGGCATCTTTGAGAACTTCCGGTGTCCAACCCGGACGCTTGGCGCAGGGGCCCGAAGAAAAATCGGGACGCGCAGGACGCAGAGACGGCTTCGTCATTGTCATTCTCCCTTACAGAAGAAATGCACTCCGGTGGGGGAGCGTGGCCCGCGGCCGATATACGGGCCGGCAGGCGTGCCGTCAATGTGGAGAGATTGTCGCGCGTCGACTCAGCGGCGCTGCAACTCGTAGTAGGTGCCGGCGATCGGATCCTTCAACACCTCGGTCGCGCGGAAGTCGTCGTGCAGCATGCGGTAGATCGCATCGGTGCGGCCGGACGCCGCGACGGTGCCGAGATAGGCGGCCAATACATCGGGCGGCCAGGCCCACATGTCGGAGACGATGACGCGATAGCCGCGGTCCAATGCCAGATCGATGTCGCGCTTGAGCGCTGCTGCATGCTCGGGCCCCGTCCAGCCGGGATGGCGGATCGCACCGGCATTGACGGCGATCCACTTGAACTTCGGATCGGCGGACGGCGCCGGCGGGATCGCGACTTTGTTGTCCCAATCCCAGGTGCGGCTCCACAGTGCGTACTTCCAGGTCGTGACCGGCTCATAGCCGAAATAGAGGAAGACGCTCGAGTCGGGCGGAAAGCGCTTCTCCAGCGCCGCCGTCGCCGCGAGCCAGCGCGGGTCGTCGCCGCGCCACTTGGCGAGCGCCGCGACGTTCCAGACGAACGGGGCGAACGACAGGACGGCGAGCATGACGGCGACGCCGCGACGCGCCGGCAGCAGCGCCGCGAGCAGCAGCGTCCAGGCCACGGTGAGCCACGGCATGACGTTGAGCTGCATCTGCGGGTCCTGCGGCTGGGAGTAGAAATTGAGGACCTGCCCTGCCCCCAGTGTGCCGAGGAAGACGATGGCGACGGCGCGCAGGCGCGGATCGTGCCGGCGCGGCCACAGCAGGATCACGCTCGCGATGAAGATCGCGGCCTGCATGAAGACAGAGAACGAGAGTGGGAACAGGGCCTCCTTCGCCGACCGCGGATCGACGAAGCCGCCGACCAGCAGCAGGTAGTTCCCGACGCCGGACAGCATCATCCAGGCCTTGTCCCAGCTCAATCCCGCCCAGCCGGTGGCCACGCCCTTCCCGGTCCACAGGATGTCGTGCAGCCCGATGGCGCCGTTATGTCCTTCCCACGAGAGCTGCACGATGCCCGAGGTCGCGAGGATCGAAGCGACGAGCACGAGAACATGGCCGAGGCGTCGCCGCATCGGCTCCGGCGCGACCAGCAACGCCAGCACGAGCGCCGGCAGGGTCGGGAACATCAGCCGCCATTCGATCAGCCAGCCCAGGGTGAACAGCACCCCGACGGTCGCAATCCGTTTCCATGTCGGCCGGTCAAACCAGAGACCCGCCAGCGCCATCGAGGCCAGTACGAACACATAGCCCGGCATGATGTCTTCGCTGATGACCGCCAGCAGCAGGACGAAGCCGCAGCCCAGATGGAACACCGACGCCAGCGCCGCCACGAGCGCCTTGCCCGTGAGCCGATACGCGAAGGCGTAGATGACGACCGTGCCGAGGCTCGCCCAGAAGGCATTCAGGTACGCGAACTGCTTCCACGGCACGCCGCGCAGGATGCCGAGCATGTCGAGCAATCGAGCGCTGACGGCATAAAGGGGGAAGAACAGATAGTTCGACGGATCGAGCCGCGCGGTCGACGGGTTGGCGATCCAGGGCTCGGCCTGGATGCTCTTGTACATCCCGTTCGAACTGATGATGTGGACGTTCTGCAGCCAGCCGATCAGGCCGCAGAGCACCGCCAGCGACAGTACGAACGCCAGCAGGAGCTGCCAGGCTGGCGCCGTCCTCGTCACTAGTGCTTGCGGCCGACCAGCGTCACGGCGCCTTCCGGGCCGAAGGTCTCGGTATGCGGGCAGCCGCGGGCCATGGTGAAGATCTCGCCCGGGCGGAAGGTCTGCGTCCTGCCTTCCCAGGCGAGCGTGATCGCGCCGTCGACCACCATCGCCTTCACATCGTAGGGATGGCTGTGCTCGGCATTGTGCTTGGGCCCCTGGGTCATGCCGGTGACGATCTCGTCGTAACCGTCACGCTTCAGCTCGGTCTCGAAAATCTGGCGATCCATCCATCCCTCCTCAAGCCGCCTTGCGGGCCTTGATGGCATACTGCCCCCCCATCGGCAGCCAGGCCAGCAGGGGATCGACGCCACGCAGGAAGGCGAGGCCGGGCGGCATGAACATCAGGTAGTCGGTATCGAGCGTGTAGCGCGCGGCGTCGAGCAAGCCGTGCCGCACCTCGCTCGCGTCGAGCAGAATGGCGTTCTGGTCGATCGGCGTGCGGGCCGTGACATAGCGCACCAGCGGATTTCGGGGATTGTGCTCGAAGACGTAGATGCGGCCGCCCGGCTTGAGCACGCGACCGAGCTCGGCATAGACCGCCGGCCGATCCGTGACCGGAACGTGATGCAGCACGGCGCTGATCATGACGATGTCGAAGCTTGCGTCGGCGAAGGGCGTGCGGGCGCCCTGCTGCGGTGCCAGTTGCGGCGGCGCGCCCAGGTCGCGCGGCCAGCGCCGTTCGACCTGGCGCAGCATGCCGGTCGAGATGTCACAGCCGGTGAATGCGCCCTTGGCGCCGAGCCTGATCAGGACGCGCATCAGGCTGCCGACGCCGCAACCATAATCCAGCACCGCAAGCCCGCCGGTCCGCAGCGCGGGTTCACGGCGCAGCAGCCAGCGCGCCTTCACCGCGATGAACTGGTCGGGCGAACTACCCAACAGGCGCTTGATGGGATTGTCGAGCCCGCCCTCGTACTCGGCCGCATAGTCGTCGAACTCCGCCGGCTCGCCCGACCAGGATTGCGGATCGGAGGCGCTCACGGCGGCCCCCCGTGCTGCCCGCCGACGATGTCACGGATCATGAACAGCGGCCGTCCCTTGCTCTGGTCGTAGAGGCGGCCGAGATAGGCGCCGATGATGCCCAGCATCAGAAACTGCATGCCGCCCAGCAGGCCGACCGCGGCCATCAGCGAGGTCCAGCCCGGCAGTGTGTGCCCGCCCCACCAGCCCACGATCGAGTAGATGAAGAAGCCAAACCCGAGGGCGGCCATGATCCAGCCGATGGTCATCGAGGCCATCAGCGGCACGACCGAGAAAGAGGTGATCGCGTCGGCGGCGAAGCGGACCATCTTGGCGATCGGATACTTGCTCTCGCCCGCCACCCGCGCGTGCCGGTCGTAGACCAATGGCACCTGCCGGCCGCCGATCCAGGCCACCATGCCGCGGATAAACCGGTGACGCTCGGGCATGGCCAGCAAAACGTCGAGCACGCGTCGCGTGACCAGCCGGAAGTCGCCGGCATCGGGCGGGATCTGCACGTCGGTCAGGCGGGCGATCAGGCGATAGAAAGCGGCGGCGGTGGCGCGCTTGAACAGGCTTTCGCCCTCGCGCTGGCGACGCTGGCCGTACACCACGTCGGCCCCCTGATCGATCAGTGCCATCATGTCGGGCAGCAGCTCCGGCGGATCCTGCAGGTCGGCGTCGATGATCAGGATGCGCTCGCCCCGGCACACCGAAAGCCCGGCCGTGAGGGCGAGCTGATGGCCGTGATTGCGCATCAGGCGTACCGCGACGATGCGCGGATCTCGGCCGGCCGCTTCCGCCATGACATCCCACGTGCGATCGCGCGACCCGTCGTCGACCAGCACGATCTCGCTGGAACCGCCAATCCCGTCCAGGACGGCGCCGACCCGGCGCAGGAACTCGGGCAGCGCGTCCTGCTCGTTGTAGCAGGGCGCGACCACGGAAACGGCCGGGCGGGGCGTGGAAGTCATAGCCGGGGAGCAATAGCCCATGCGCGGCGGGAAAACGAGCGGCCCCGTCGCCCCTGCCATCCGTCTCCCCAAGGACGGCGCAATCGGCTATCAAGCGGCACAATGACCAACGACAACGACCATCGCGGCCTGCTGCCGGCAGGGCTCGCCGACCTGCTGCCTCCCGACGCGGCGCGCGAAGCACGCGCCATCGACGTCGCCATCGAGCGCTTCGCCGCGTTCGGCTACGAGCGGGTGAAGCCGCCGCTGGTCGAATTCGAGGAATCGCTGCTGGGCGGACCGGGCGCGGCGCTCGCCTCACAGACCTTCCGTCTCATGGACCCGGTCTCGCAGCGCATGATGGGCGTGCGGCCGGACATGACCGTGCAGGTCGCGCGCATCGCCGTGACCCGCCTGAAGCACGAACCCCGGCCGCTGCGCCTGTCCTACGGCGGCAACGTGATCCGCGTCCGGGGCAGCGCGCTCAAGCCCGAGCGGCAGTTCGCCCAGGTCGGCACCGAGCTGATCGGCGTCGACAGTGCGGAAGCGGATGCCGAAGCCGTCCTGCTGGCGGTCGATACGCTGCGCGCCATCGGTGTTTCCGACCTGACGGTCGATCTCAACCTGCCGACTCTGGTCGCCGCCGTGGCGAACGGCCTGAAGCAGTCCGGCGAGGCGCTGAACCGCCTGCGGCGGGCGCTGGACCGCAAGGACGAGGGCGGCATCGCCAAGGCCGCCGACGACAAGAAGGTGGCGGATCTGTTCGCCGGCCTTCTGCGCGCCGCCGGGCCTGCCGACAAGGGCATCGGACAGCTCGCCGGACTGGAACTGCCGGAGGCGGCCGCTGCGGAGGCCGCCCGCCTCGCCGACGTCGTGAAGCTCGTCGTCGCGGCCGAGCCCGACCTGCCGCTGACGATCGATCCGGTCGAATATCGCGGCCTCGAGTACCAGACGGGCGTCTCCTTCTCGGTCTTCGCCCTCAGGGGCCGGGAGGAGCTGGCGCGGGGCGGGCGCTATTCGGCAGGCTATCCCGAGGACGGCGTCAGCGAGCCGGCGACCGGCTTCACCGTCTACATGGACGCCGTGCTGGCGGCCTCCGAGCCGCCGCCGGAACGGCCCCGGCTCTATGTCGGGATGGGAACGCGGTGGGACGAGGCGTCGTTCTGGCAGGCGAAGGGCTATGCCGTCGTGCGCGCCGTGGTCGCAGCATCCGAGCCGCGGGACGAAGCAAAACGGCTGCGCTGCAGCCACGCCCTGGTCGACGGACAGGCCGTTCCTCTCTGAGGATGCATTTCGCCTCGCTCCTGGCGGGGGGAAGTGCTATCCGACATCACGCCTCTCCGGAACCGGCCCCGGGGAGGCGTTTTCGTGTGTGAAGGGAACCGGCCGAAGGAAAATGAAATGGCCAATGTGGCAGTGATCGGCGCCCAGTGGGGCGACGAAGGCAAAGGCAAGATCGTCGACTGGCTGAGCGAGCGCGCCGAGGTCGTGGTGCGCTTCCAGGGCGGTCACAATGCCGGCCATACGCTGGTCATCGGCAACCAGACCTACAAGCTGGCGCTGCTGCCGTCCGGTGTGGTGCGCCCGGGCAAGCTCTCGATCATCGGCAACGGCGTGGTGATCGACCCCTGGCACTTCCTCGAGGAAGTGCGGAAGGTCACCGAGCAGGGCCTGTCGGTGACGCCGGCCAGCCTGAAGATCGCCAATCATGCCGTGCTGATCCTGCCGCTTCACCGCGACCTCGACGGCTGGCGCGAGGATGCGCCCGACATCATCCGGATCGGCACGACACGGCGCGGCATCGGCCCCGCCTACGAGGACAAGGTCGGCCGTCGCGCCATCCGAGTAGGCGATCTCGGCGAACCGGAAATGTTGCCGCTCAAGGTCAACACGCTGCTGGCGCACCACAATGCGCTGCGCAAGGGACTGGGCCAGCCGCAGATCGATGCCGCCAAGCTGACCGCCGAGCTGCTCGAGCTGGCGCCGAAGATCCTGCCCTTCGCGGAAGACGTGTGGGAGCGTCTCGACGGGCTGCGTGCCGCCGGCAAGCGCATCCTGTTCGAGGGCGCGCAGGCCACCATGCTCGACATCGACCACGGTACCTATCCCTACGTCACCTCGTCCAACACGGTAGCGGCGCAGGCGATGATCGGCAGCGGCATGGGCAACGGCTCGGTCGGCTACGTCCTGGGCATCGCCAAGGCCTATACGACCCGCGTCGGCGACGGCCCCTTCCCCACCGAGCTGACCAACGAGATCGGCCAGGGCCTGGGCGATCGCGGCAAGGAGTTCGGCACCAACACCGGCC
>CANIEC010000232.1 GCA_947466085.1 Rhodospirillales bacterium | reverse complement strand
TTCGCGCAGGCCTGGTTCGGCAAGAACCACCTGTCGCGTCTCGGCGGACGCGCCGACGCCTTCGTGTGGCCCACCATGACGCGGGTCGGTCCCGAGGCGACGCGGCTGGCGGCCCGCCGGCGCGGCACCGAGGGCAATACCGGCATGTCGAGCCCCAAGCGCTACCTGTGGGACGAGGAGCCGCAGACGCGCGAATGGCGCTTCAACGTGGCCTACGCGCAGGACCAGACGGCGATGCCGGCCGCAGCCGGGCCGATGGCCCAGCTCGTGAACCAGAAGGGCGAGCCGCTGCACCTGGTCGATCCGGACGCCGATTCGGCCGACCATCTGCCGGTGTTCGAACCGCTCTACTCGCGCTCCTCGGTGATGACCTTCGTTCTCACTGAAGTGCTGCTGCAGGCGCTGATGCTGATGAATTCGCCGCAGCAGCGCGGTCGACGCGCCCATGCCGAGACGCCGCGCCGCCTGCGCCGCATCGTGCTCACTTTGCCGACCGGCATGCCGCTGGCCGAACGCCTGATCTTCCGCAAGCGCGCCGAAGCCGCGCGCGACCTCGTCTGGATGATGATGGGCTGGAAGCTCGACGATCCGGCAGCGCCGGCACCGCGCGTCCTTACCGACTGGGACGAGGCGAGCTGCACGCAGCTCGTCTATCTCTACACCGAAGTCGCGCGCAACTTCGGCGGCGATGCCCGTCGCTTCTTCCAGATCACGCGCAAGCCGCGCGGCAAGCCGGCGGACGATGTCCTCAACATCGCGAGCATCGACGTGGGCGGCGGCACGACCGACCTGATCATCAACTCCTATCGCCTGGAGGGCGCCGGCACTTCCGTGACGCTGTTCCCGGAACAGAAGTTCCGCGAAGGCTTCAACGTCGCGGGCGACGACATCCTGCTGCGGGTTGTGCAGGCCCATGTGCTGCCGCCGATCGAGGCAGCCCTGCGCGCTGCCGGCATCGGCAATCCGGGCGACCTGATGGCTGAGCTGGTGGGCGGCGACCGCGGCGGCGAGGACGTGATCCAGCGCAACCTGCGCCAGCAGTTCGCCCTGCAAATCGCCCATCCGCTCGCGCTCGAGTTCCTGCGTGCGGCCGAGACCTACGACCCGACGTCTGGCGTCGTCGCGGCCGAGCCGCGCCCCTACGAGTCCTTCTTTCCCGGCGGCGCCAAGCCGTCCGACGAAGTCGTCACCTTCGTAAACGAGGCGGCGCGCAAGCGCGGCGCCCAGAACTTCGACCTGCGCGAAGTCGTCTTCCCGGTCGATCTGCCGGGTCTCGACAAGACGGTGCGGGCCGAGATGGGCCGCGTGCTGGCGCCGCTCGCCGAGATCGTCCACGCCTACGATTGCGACGTGCTGCTGCTGTCGGGCCGGCCCTCGCGCCTGCCCGGCATTCGCGCGCTTGTCATGGAACTTCTGCCGTTGCCGCCGGAGCGGGTGATCTCGCTGCACGAGTACCGCGTCGGCGCCTGGTATCCGTTCCGCGACGCCCGGCTGCGGGTCGAGGATCCCAAGACGACCGTCGCGGTCGGCGCGATGATCGCGGCACTGGCCCAGTCGCAGCTTCCGGATTTCTCCTTCCGCTCCGACCTGCTGCGTTCCAAGAGCATCGCCCGGTTCATCGGCAAGCTCGATGGCGGCGGCCGCCTGCAGAAGGAAGACCTCATCTATCGCGACGTCGATCTCGACGATCGCGAGTTCGAACTGCCGGAGGTCGCCTTCGAGTTCCGCGGGCCCATGTGGCTGGGCGCCCGACAGCTCGACCTGGTGCGCTGGCCCGCGGCGCGGCTCTACGCGCTGGAGTTCGCCAAGCCGGAATATGCCGAACGCCATGCGCGCGAAACGCCGTTCCGGATCGCGCTCGCCAGGGTGAAGCCTAAAGACAAGGACTCAGGGGATGTCGAACGTTTCCGCCTTCGCCAGGTGACCAACCGCGACGGCCGCGCCATCGCCCTCGACCGCCTGACGCTTCGCCTCCAGACACTGCCGCGCCGTGAGGGCTACTGGCTCGACACCGGCATGCTCAAGACCGGTTAAAGGGACATGGACACAGTCGATCTCAAGCTGGCCCAGGATTGCGAGGCGCTGGCCGTCGCCGCGAGCGAGGGCGTCGCCTGGCTGAAGGATGCCGCCGAGCAGTCGCCGACGGTGGCACAGCAGGCGCCGTCGCTGGTGAGCGAGCTGCAGAAGGTCCGCAACCAGAGCCGCAAGCTTGCGCGCGCCGCCCGGCGCCGCATGTGCGTCGGCGTGTTCGGCCCGAGCCAGGCCGGCAAGTCGTACCTCGTCTCCATCCTGGCGAGCCGCGACGGCCGCCCGCTGCAGGCGCGCTTCGCCGACAAGACCTACGACTTCCTGCGCGAGATCAACCCGCCGGGCAATCGCGAGTCGACCGGCCTGGTCACGCGCTTCGGCCTCGGCCTCAGCGACGGCTCGGCCGATTTCCCGGTGAAGGTGCGTCTGCTCACGCAGACCGACATCGTGAAGATCCTGGGCAACTCCTTCCTGCTCGACTTCGATCACCAGAAGGCCGAGTTCGTGCGGCCCGACGGCGCGGCGATCCGTAAGCGCCTGTCCGAGTTGCGCCTGAAGGCGCAGCCGACGCCGGTCGGCGATCTCGAGTCCGACGACGTGCTCGACCTGATCGAGTATTTCGACACCTTCTTCGCGGGCGTCACCACCGAGCTGCGTACCGATTTCTGGCGCGAGGCGATCGATCTCGCGCCACGCCTGTCGGGACACGACCGCGTCCGGCTGTGGTCGGTGCTGTGGTACGACTTCCAGCCCTTCACAGATCTTTACCTGACGCTCTACGACGGACTGCAGAAGCTCGGCCACGCGCCTGAGGCGCTGCTCGGCATGGATGCGCTGATCCCGCGCGAGAAGAGCATCGTCGACGTGCTGACGCTCGATCGGCTGGGCGCCGATGCCGACGATCCCCTGCTGGTGCGACCCCGGCGGGCCGACGGCCGGTCCTCGCCCGACGCCCGCCTGCCGCGCTCGCTGGTCTGCGCCCTCACCGCCGAGCTGAACGTCGCGATCGACGAGAAGCCGTGGGACTTCTTCGATCACACCGACCTGCTCGATTTTCCGGGCGCCCGCTCGCGGCTGAAGCTCGCCAACCTCGACGACGTCGCCAAGTCCAAGGGCGTGGCCGAGGGCGCCAACCCGCTGCGCGAGCTGCTGCTGCGCGGCAAGGTCGCCTATCTCTTCCAGCGCTATTCCGCCGAGCGCGAACTCAGCGCCATCCTGCTGTGCATTCCCGACGGCAATCAGGAGGTCCGCGACCTCTCCGACATGATGTCGGCGTGGATCGACCAGACGATCGGCGCCACGCCGGCGGACCGCGCCAAGCAGAAGAACGCGCTGTTCCTGGTGCTGACCAAGATGGACCGCGAGTTCGAGCAGAAGGCCGGCGAGACCGAGGAATCGCGCCGCCTGCGCTGGAGCGCGCGCCTCGGCAACTCGCTGGTCAACAATTTCCGCGGCGAGTGGCCGCTCGACTGGAACGGCAAGCCGTTCGACAACAGCTTCTGGCTGCGAAATCCGACCGTCATCGACGAGCGGCTGATGGATTATGACGGCGGCCGCGAGGTCGGCATCGCCGAGTCGTTCGCCCAGCGCGCCGGCGAGCTGCGGCGTCATTTCATCGAGAACGACGATGTGCGCCGCCACTTCGCCGATCCGGCGCTGGCCTGGGACGAGGCGTTCCGTGCCAACGACGGCGGCGTGGCGCACCTGGTGAAGAGCCTGATCCCGGTCTGCGATCCCGCGATCAAGCGCGCCCAGGTGCGCGGACAGCTCGAGATCCAGTTGCGCCGGCTGGTCGACCGGCTCGCCGGCTTCCACAGCGCCTCCGACGGCGACGCGCGGACCAAGAAGCGCGACCTCATCCACACGGTGCTGCGCGGCCTGGCGAACGTCATCCAGCAACAGCTCTTCGGCGAACTCGTCGGCGCCCTTCAGGTCGCCGACACGGCCTTGCGCGAGATCTACTTCCGTATCGCCACCGCCCGCTCCTCGGACGAGGGCCTGGGCCGGAACGGCAAGCCACCGGCCGCCGCGGCGCAGTCGACCGGCGCCGCGGTCGACATCGGCGCCATCTTTGCCGACGTGTTCGGCGAGGAGCCCGGTCGCGCGCCGCCGCCCTCCGGGGTGATCGAGGATCGCGCGGAGCGCTTCGCCCGCGAGGCCGCCGAGTACTGGCTCGAGAACATGCGCCGCATCGGCGCCGACGAGAAGGCGCTGTCGCATTTCGGCGTCGACCGCCAGCATCTCGGCTGGCTGATCGACGAGCTGATCGTGGGCGCGCATCGGCTGAAGCTGATCGACCAGCTCTCCCACGAGGTGCGCGAACTCGAGAATGCCGCCAACGCCAAATGGGAGGAGATCGCCGAGCGCCAGGTGCGCACGGCCTCCTCCGCGCTCAACGGCTATGTGAGCGCGCTGGGCTTCGACAAGCTGCCGCTCGACCAGCGGCCGGGCCTGCCGCCGAACGCGCCGCTGCGCCGCGTATTCGAACATCCGGCGATCCTGGTCGACGGCATTCCGCAGCTCAGCGAGAATCCGGCGCCGATCTATGCCGACTACTGCAAGGACTGGATGCGCGCCTTCCTGCAGCTCGCCATGGACAATGTCGGCTACGAGGGCGGGCGCGAGATCACGCCCGAGCAGAACGACCGGCTGGGCGCCATCCTCCGCACCGTGGCGGCATAGAGACTTCCGATGCCCGTTCGCGCGACCATCTCCCCGCTGCCGGAACCCGGCCACGCGCTGTTGCGCGTGAGCGAACTCGACGCCGCGCCGGACGGCCTCACGATCTCGATCCAGCGCCAGCAGGGGCCGGACACGCATCTCGCCGACGATGGCTGGCGTCGCACCGAGACCTGGTTGATGCCCGACGAGGTGCGGCGCACCGGCGAGGTTCTCGAATTCCATCTTGGTCCCGAGATCTGCGATCGGCTGGCCGGCATCGCGACCGTCAGGCTGAGGGTGCGCGAGCCCGATATCGGCGTCGTCGGCACGACCGTTGTCGCCTGGCCCGCCATGCTGACCTCCGGCGCCGCCGGCGCATCGGGCAGCTACGACGACACGGTGCGGCTGCGTCGCCGGCAGCCGCCACCTCCCCCTGCCGAGCCGGAGCTGCCGCCGCCGCTCGAGATCGCGCCCGAACCGCCGCCACCACCCCCGCCTCGCCCGGACCTGAGGGCCGCGCGCGATCCGTTGGCCGATGCTCCGACGCGCTCCGGTGCGACAGGCTGGATGATCGCCGCCGTGCTGGTCCTGCTCGCGGTGGGCGGTGGCTACTACTACTGGACCAACCATCTCCATCCGCCGGAGCCTGTCGTCGTCGCCGCCGCGCCGCCGCCGCCGCCCGCGAAGTCGGTGCGCGAGACGGTGACCGAGTATCTGGCGACCAAGCCGACGCCCGATGCGATGCTGGCGAGGGCGCGGGATTTCGCCAAGGCGGGCGACATGGGCGCCGCCTTCCTGGTGTTCCGCCAGGCCGCCGAACAGGGCAACGTCGCGGCCCAGGTCGAGCTGGCGTCGTTCTACGATCCGACGCTGCCGGCCAAGGCGAGCTTCCCGCACGACGGCAGCCAGGCCGCGGACTGGTACGAGCGCGCCGCGCTGACGGGCCTCGCGGAAGCGCAGCGCAAACTGGGCCTCCTGCTCGCCAAGGGCGGCGCCGGCCTGACCGCAGATGCCGCCAAGGCCAAGGTCTGGCTGCAGCAGGCGGCGGCCCAGAACGATGCCGATGCGAAGAAGGCGCTGGACGGTCTCCCGAAATGAAGATGAGTCTGTTGCTGCCGCTGGCGGCGTTCTTCCTCGCCGCACCCGCCTACGCGCAAACGGCAACGAAGCCTGCGAGCCCGCCCCCGCCGGCCAATCTGACCTGTGGCGTCCTGAAGGCCGAGACCTCGAAGACGGGCCCCACCTCGAACTGGACGATCTCGGGCCCCGCGGGAAAGAGCACGGAGACCGGCGTGCTGAAGAGCGGCCCGCGCTTCGACTGTCTCGAGGGCGCCGTCCTGACCGTCGAGTTCACCTCGACGGCCGGCCATTCGTTCTTCGATGCCTATTTCCCCGACGGCACCAACATCGGCTACGGCCGCCAGCAGATCGACCGCCGCAACGCGCGCGTCGTCCTGCCCGTGCAGGCCAAGTCCCGCATCGCCGCTCCGTATCGCGGCGCCTTCGACTATCACTGCAAGCTCAGCATGCCGGCCGATCCGATCACACCGGCCATGCGAGCGGAGTGCGCATTCTAGAGTCTTTACGTCTCAAGTTTACTCGCAGCACCACCTCATCCTGAGAGGCTGGCCGGAAATGAATTGAATCGATTCAAGCCCTTACCTCATCCTGAGGAGCGCCGCGAAGCGGCGCGTCTCGAAGGATGGGCAACAAGCGTGGTGCTCGTGCCCACCCTTCGAGACGCATCGCTGCGCGATGCTCCTCAGGGTGAGGTTATCGGGGCTGTTCATAACCTCTTGTTTTAGCTGCATTCATTTCGAGTCAGACTCTCAGG
>CANIEC010000231.1 GCA_947466085.1 Rhodospirillales bacterium | reverse complement strand
GTATCCTGACACCGACGGAAGCCTTCGCCGCTCTCAAGGCCGGCGCGCATGGCCTGAAACTCTTTCCCGCCGAGATCGCCTCGCCCGCGGTGGTGAAGGCGCTGCTGGCGGTGCTGCCGAAGGGCACGCCGCTGATCCCGGTCGGCGGCATCGGCGCGGACAACTTGGGAGCCTGGCGCGCGGCCGGCGCCGCAGGCTTCGGCCTCGGCTCCTCGCTCTACAAACCGGGCGACGATGCGGCCACGGTGCGCGCGAAAGCGGCATCCATCGTCTCGGCCTGGCGCAAATAAAAGAAAACGCGGGAGAGGAAACATGAAGATCAAGAGCTACGAGATTTTCCGCTGCGATGCTGGCTGGCGCCTGTTCTCGTTCCTCAAGCTGGTGACCGACAGCGGTCCGGTCGGCTGGTCGGAATACAATGAGAGCTTCGGCAGTCCCGGCCTCTCGGGCGTCATCGAGAACCTGATGCCGAGCGTGGTCAGCATGGACCCGATGGAGATCGAGCTGGTGAACGCGGTGCTCGCCACCAAGTCGACCCAGTCGCGGGGCGGCGTGGTGCGGCAGGCGATCGCCGCCATCGAGAACGCGCTGCTCGACATCAAGGGCAAAGCGCTGGGCGTGCCGGTCTATCAGCTGTTCGGCGGCAAGCTGCGCGACCGCATTCCCGTCTACTGGTCGCATTGCGGCTCCTATCGCATGCGCAATCCCGATCTCTGCGGCACGCCGGCGGTGCGCTCCTATGACGACATGGCCAGAACCGGCGAGGAGGTCCGCAGGAAGGGGTTCACCGCCTGCAAGACCAACATCGCCATGGAAGTCGACGGCAAGCTGCGCGCCTATCGGCCGGGCTTCGTCGTCGGCAAGGGCTTTCCCGAGCGCAACTGGGACGCCTTCATCGCGCGCAGTGCGGCGAAAACTGTCGAAGCGTTCCGCGCCGGCGCCGGTCCCGATGTCGGCATCATGCTCGACACCAACTTCCATTTCCGCACCGAGGGCTTCAAGCGCATCGCCGAGGCGGTAGGCCCGACCGGCCTCACCTGGCTCGAGCTCGACATCCACGATCCGAAGTCGATCGCCATGATCCGCCGCGACGCGCCCTGTCCCATCGCCTCCGGCGAGACCCTGCTGGAGCGCCGCGACTTCCGGCCGTACTTCGAGGCCTATGCCTTCGACACCGCCATCGTCGACGTGATCTGGAACGGCTTCAATGAGTCCCTGAAGATCGCCTCGATGGCTGACGTCTACGAGGTGAACGTGGCGCCGCACAATTTCTATGGCCACCTGGCCAGCGCCATCTCGGCGCATTTCTGCGCCGCCGTGCCGAACTTCCGGATCATGGAGATCGACATCGACGGCGTGCCGTGGCGCGACGAGATCGTCGACAATCCGCCGGTCTTCGAGAATGGCGACTATCTGTTGCCGAAGGGGCCAGGCTGGGGCGTCGAGCCGAACGAGGCGGCGATGCGCCGGCACCCGCCCAAGACCTATGTCGTGGCGCAATAGTTGTTACACGACAGGTCCGGCTCCCGTATTGCAAATGCACAGGCTGTGATGCTAACTTTGCCTCGTTTCGAGTAGGAGTGAGGCTGTAGTGAAAGCGCCGCGTAGCGGGAGGCGCCGCAGGAGCGCGAGGCGAAAGGGTAGAGGAGCGCGGCTGTCGGCGCTGGTTCTGGCAGGGGTCGTATCGACGACAGCAACTGCATCAGCGCAGGACACGCGCTGGGATGGGCTTCTGTCCAACTCGAACTGGTACGTGGCGATCCCGAACCTGGTCGCCTACGCCAGCGGCAACCGCAATACGACCAGCAATCCCTTCCCGATCGGCGACCAGACCCTATGGGCGCTGGGCACCGCGACCAACGGCGTCTTCACCGGGCAGAGCGAGGCGACGTTCGCCATCGGCTCCACGGTCACGGCGCCCACCACCTCGTCCATGCAGGGCATCGTCACCGACGCTGGGCAGATCCGGATTCAGTTCACCTCGGCCGGCAGCCCGACGATCGTCGGGATCGGCCAGATGCGCGAGATCGGCGGCGTGCCGCTGATGGAAATGCAGATGATCGCCGGCACCTCGCTGCTGGTCACCCACTGGGCCTACATGGCGCCCTACAATCCGGCCGTGTTCACGCCGCCCTCGCCGACACAGTATGTGAGCGCCGACGTTACTTCGCCGCAGTGGCGCTGGACGGCCGGCACGACCTGGCAGGTGTCGAGCCCCACCGTGTTCGGCACGGCGACGCCCGGCACCTTCAAGATCACCGGCTACAGCAACGGATACTACTGGGGCGTGGGGGCGGCGCCGCTCGACAGCCCGGTCGGCAATTTCACCGTGCTGGGCTCGATGACGCCCGAGGGAAACGTCCTGTTCAGCCTGCTGTTCGGCGCCTCGCTGGACAGTCTTTCGGGGCAGATCACGGGAGATGCCACGACCGGCAACATGGCCCTTCGGGCTTACACCCTGTCCGGCCCGGTCGGCGCGCCGACGCTGGCCAGCATCATGCCGGTCTCCACCATCGCCGCGGGACAGACCTATTTCCTGAGCAATGTCGGCTCGACCGTGATCCCCGCCTTCACCGGCGGCACGCTCCAGGCCGACGAGACCGGCGGCGTCTACACTCAGAATTTCCTGGTCGACGGATCGGCCACCAACCGCCTCGACCTGCGCGGCAACTCGGCCGTCCTGACCGGCGTGCTCTCTGATGCCCTGCCCGGCACGCCGGGCAATCTCACCATCGCCAACAGCGGACTGGGCGGAAGCGTCACCTTCGCCGGAAACAGCACCTATACCGGTCTCACGACGATCGAGGCCGGCGCCACCCTGTCTGTCGACGGTTCGATTGTCTCGCCGGTCCAGGTCCAGGGCATTCTGCGGGGCACGGGAGCGATCCGGGGCGCCACCACGGTGCAGAGCGGCGGCACGCTGGCGCCGGGCAACAGCCCGGGCACGCTCACCTTCGGCGCGCCGGTGGTCATGGCGGCGGGCAGCACGCTTTCCCTCGACATCGACGGCACGGGGACCGGCAATGGGGCCGGCAACTTCAGCCGCGTGGTGGTGTCGGGCGCCGGCAACGGCTTCACCGCCGGCGGCACGTTGCAGCCTGTACTGCGCGGCATCACCGGTGCTGCGACCAACAGCTTCACGCCGTCCATCGGGCAGCAGTTCATGGTCGTCGCGGCTGAAGGTGGCGTGCAGGGGAGTTTCGCGGGGCTTGCCCAGCCTGCAGGCCTGGCGGCGGGAACGAGGTTCGACGCCCTCTATGCGCCGTCTTCCGTATCGCTGGTGGTGACGCCCGCTTCCTACGGCAATCTCGGTGCCGCCGGCCTGCCCCAGACGTCCAGCCAGGCCTCGGTCGGGCAGGCGCTCGACGTGCTTCGCCCCGCGGCGGGCGTGCGGATGAGCGGCCTCGCGCAGTCGCTCTTCGCACCCCTCTACAGCCTGCCGGCCGCCTCGATTCCGCAGGCGCTGGATCAGCTTTCACCCAGCCTCTATGGCGACATGACGCTGTCGGCGCGGCAGGGCTTCTACGGCTTTGCCGATCAGGTCAGCCAGCGGCTGGGGACCCGCCGTGCCGGACAGGGCAGCGGGCCGAACGTTGCCATGGCCTGTGGTGATGCCTGCAAGGGACTGCCCAATGCCGCGCCCAACACGGTGGCGGGGCCGCTCGGCACGACCGCCTGGCTCTCGGGCTTCGGGCAGTGGATGCAGGTCGCCGCGGGGTCCGCCCCCGGCTTCCAGTCGTCGCTTGCCGGTGTGATGGTCGGTCTCGACGTGGAGCTGGCGCCGGGCTTCGTCGGCGGTATCGCGCTGGGAGGCGGCAGCGCAAACACCTTCGCCGGCAACGGCGCGACGGCCCTGGGATCGGCGCTGCAGGCGACGATCTACGGCGAGTACGCCGCCGGACCGTTCTTCGTCGGCGGCCAGGCGTCCTATCTGCGCTTCGACCAGACCACGACCCGTCCGATGGGGGCCTGGAACAGCGTGTCGCGGGACAGTCTCGTGACGACCGGGCTGGGGGGCCAGGTGGCGGCAGGGTTTCGACTCGCCTGGGAGGGTTGGGCGGTGGAGCCGACGGTGGGACTCGCCGCAGCCGGATTCTCCTCGCCGGGCACCGTCGATCAGAACAGCAACGGACTCGCCCAGCAGATCGACGGGCAGTCGCTCACCAGCGTGCGCGGCACCCTGACGCTGCCGGTCAATCGCACCCTCATGCTGGCCGACCAGCGCTCCCTCGCCCTGCGCGGGTTGCTCGGTTGGGCGCACGAGTTTGCAGACGTTTCGGCGACCACCCAGGCGGCCTTCGCCGCTGCCCCCGGGGTGCCGTTTGCGACGACCAGCGCAGCGATCTCACGCGATTCGGTTTTGGTCGGGCTCTCCGCCGATTTCGCCCTCGAAGATGGCGTAACCTTCTTTGCCGGCTGGCAGGCCGCGATCGGCTCGTCCTCGACGGCGCAGACACTTCGCGCGGGGCTGCGCGTGACGTGGTAGACGCTGGTCCTTCGAATTCGATGACCCCGTTCCGGGAGTAAATCATGATCCGCACAATCCTTGGCACGTCTCTGGGGCTCTTGCTGGTGGCCGGCTCGGCCGAAGCTCAGGTCTATTGCCGCGCTGAAGGCGTGCCGCACGGCTGTGTCTGGGCGCCCCGCGGCGCCGGAGCGCCGGGAGTTGGCGTGGTTCCGGGCGTGGGAGCCGGCGCGCCCGGCGTTGGTGTCGCGCCGGGTGTCGGCGTCGGTGCTCCCGGTGTCGGTGTCACGCCCGGCGTGGGAGCGGGCGCTCCCGGCGTCGGGGTGGCCCCCGGACACCCCGGAGGTGGGGACGTGAACGGGGGCGGGCCGGTGAATCGCGCTGGCCGGCGCTAACCCGACCTGCAACATCGAATAAAGGGAATGCAGCGCCGCTCGTGTCGATGACGCCGCAAGCGGCAGTCACTGACTCCAGCCGCGATGCGTGACAAGCCGCGCGCTTGTTAACGCGCAGGCAGGCCTGCACATTCCGCGCGAGTGCAGCCCGAGGAGCCCATGTCGACCCTTCCCGAAGACGTCTTTAGCGAGCCCGAGGATTTTTCGCCGGATACGCTGGCCAATCTGGGTCCACTGGCCCGCCTCGCCGGCGAATGGGAGTCCGACAAGGGCATCGACATCGCGCCCAAGGCGGCGGGTCCCGAACAGCGCAACTTCCGGGAACGTATCCGGATGGAGCCGATCGACCCGCAGCCCAACGGACCGCAGCTCCTCTATGGATTGCGCTACCACATCCACATCAACACCGACGAGGAAGCCATCACCTTCCATGACCAGGTCGGCTACTGGCTATGGGAGCCGGCCACCGGCCTGATCATGCAGTCCATCGCCATCCCGCGCGGCCAGGTCGTGCTGGCGGGTGGAACCGCAAAGCCCGGCGACAGGACCATCTCGGTCGAGGCCAAACGCGGCGACACCCGCTTCGGCATCTGCTCGACCACCTTCCTCGAGGAAGCCTTCCGCACCGACTATTACCGTATCGACATCACTTTCAACGATGACGGAAGCTGGTCCTACGTGACGCGCACCGACCTCGCGGTCCGCGGCAAGACCCCGGCCTTCAACCACCGCGACACGAACACATTGCGGCGCGTCGCGGCGCCGGCACGGAACCCGATGGTGGACCGCCTCAAGAGTGGCAAGTTCGACTGACGGGTTTTCGCTACCGGATTTCGAAGCCCATCTTCGCCAGCGCGGCGCGCAGCGTTTCGCGGCCGTTCATCGCCTTGATCGGTCCGAGGCGATTCAGGACCCGCTGGGTCCAGGTCGCGGCCTGCAGCTCGTGGCGGGCCGAGAACTTGCTCATCTCGGCGTCATACGCGGCGCGCAGAGCCTCTTCCTTGCTCGCGTCGTAGCGCTCGGTGTGCAGCACGACCGACTGCGGCAGGCGCGGCTTCACCTCGCCTTCGCCCTTTTCCGTGGCGTAGCCGACGCAGAGGCCGAACACGACGACGGCCTGGGGCGGCAGGCCCAGCAGCTCGGCGACGCGCATGGGGTCGTTGCGCATGGCGCCGATATAGACCGTGCGCAGGCCCATCGACTCCGCGGCGACGACCGCGTTCTGGGCCGCCAGTGCGGCGTCGATCGAGGCGACCATGAAGGTCTCGAGCCAGGGCATGGTCTCGAACTCGGTCTTCGTCGCGTTCGAGATGCGCTGGTTGCGCGACATGTCGGCAATCCAGGCGATGAACAGCGGGCACTGCTCGATATGCTTCTGGCCGCCGGCGATCTCGGCCAGCACCTTCTTCTTGGCGGGATCGGTGACGGCGAGCGCCGACCACCACTGCATGTTGGAGCTGGTGGCCGCCGACTGGGCGGCGGCGATCATGCTTTCCAACGCACCGGCCGGCACGGGGTCGGGCTTGTAGCTGCGCACCGAGCGGTGATCGAGCATCGTGGCGATGGTCTCGTTCCACGGGCCGGCAGGAGGCAGGGCCTCGGCGCCATAGCGGCGGGCGAGGGCTTCGGTCTTGGCCGGAGTGGCGGGCGTCAGGGAATCCATCAGGTAATGCTCTCGGGTTTACGGCGGGTGAGGGCGGTCACCAGCGCCAGGAAGATGAAGCCGGTGACGATCATGAAGATGGCGCGCGGCTCGCCATGGTCCATCAGGAATCCATAGAGCAGCGGGGCGATCAT
>CANIEC010000230.1 GCA_947466085.1 Rhodospirillales bacterium | reverse complement strand
GGTCTCGCTGCGCGCGGTGTCGCGCGCCTCCTCGGCGGCGGCGGCACGATCCTCCTCGCCGAACCGCTCCTCTTCGAGATGCTCGCGCTGGGCGCCGAGGTCGGAAATGGCGGCGGCGGCGTCATTCTTCCGGCCCTGCTCGCGCGCCAGATCCTGCTCGGTCTGATGCAGGCGGGTCTCGGCTTCGAGCTGCGCGGCTGCAACGCGTTCGGCCTCGGCCGTCAGCGCATCGTGCGCCACGCGCAGGCGCTGCAGGGCGGCGGCGGCGGCGGCTTCGTCGTTGCGCAGCGGCGGCAGCGCCGTCGCGGCTTCGGCCTGCGCGGTGGTGGCGAGGCCGACCAGTCGCGTCAGGTCGGCGACCTGCGCCTCGGCTTCCTTCAGCCGCTCGGCCGATACAGCCAGATCGCGCTCGGCATTGGCCAGCTTCAGCGCCAGCACGGCGGCTTCGGCGCGGCGGATATGGTCGGAGAGGTTGCGGTATCGGCTGGCCTGCCGGGCCTGGCGCTTCAGCCCCTTGTGCTGTTCCTCGAGGGCCAGCAGCACGTCCTGGACGCGGGCGAGGTTCTGCTCGGCGGCGCGCAGGCGCAGTTCGGCCTCGTGGCGACGGGCATAGAGACCGGTAATACCGGCCGCCTCGTCGATCACCGAACGACGATCGGCCGGCTTGGCGTTGATGAGCGTGCCGATGCGGCCCTGGCTGACAAGCGCAGTGGAACGCGACCCCGTGGCGGCGTCGGCGAACAGCGTCTGAACGTCACGGGCGCGAATCTCGCGACCGTTCACCGAATAGGCCGAGCCGTGACCGCGCTCGATGCGACGCACGACGTCGAGCTGGTCCGTATCGTTCACCGCGGCCGGCGCGGTGCGCGTCCTGTTGTCCAGTGACAGCATGACCTCGGCGATGTTGCGCGCCGGCCGCTGGCCGGAGCCGGCGAAGATGACGTCCTCCATCTCGGAGCCGCGCATCTGCTTGGCGGACGTCTCGCCCATCACCCACTTCAGCGCTTCGACCAGGTTCGACTTGCCACAGCCATTGGGTCCCACGATCCCGGTCATGCCGGACTCGATCACCAGCTCAGTCGGGTCGACGAAGGATTTGAAACCGGAGAGCCGGAGCTTGTCGAACTGGACCATTACACCACGCCTGTCTGGTTACTTGCCCGAATGCCTACTTGGCGAGCTTGGAGAACACGCCGTCGAGTTCCTCGACGGAGCGCGACCCGCGATAGAGCTGGCCATTGATGAACAGCGTCGGCGTCGAGTTGACGCCCATCGCCTCGCCGGCCTTGTAGTCGTTGATCACCGCATTGCTCATCGCCTCGTTGGCGAGGCACGCCTTGATCTCGTTCTCGCCCATGCCGGCGATGCGCAGCGGCTTGGCGAGCTCGGCCAGCGGATCGGCCGCCGTCGCCCACTGCGGCTGGCCGCGGAAGATGATGTCGACCACGCCGAAATACTTGTCGTTGCCGGCGCACTCGGCGATCTGCGCCGCCTTGGCGGCGACCTGGTCGAGCGGGAAGTCGCGATAGACCAGCTTCACCTTGCCCGTATCGATCCACTTCTTCTTGATCTCGGGCAGAACCTGCACATGGAAATGCGCACAGTGCGAGCAGGTAAGCGAGGCATATTCGATGACCGTGATCGGCGCCTTGGCGTCGCCCAGCACGTGGTCGCCGGGCTGAACGCTCTCCAGGGCGGCCTTGTTGGGCGTCGAAACGGCCGCGACCGGCGCCGGAGATGAGGGCGCACGGGTGCCGAAATAGACGCCGGCCGCAATCGCAGCCACCGCCACGACCCCGCCGGCGACAATCAAGATATTCCGCATTTTGCTCAACCCTCTCCACTACATCTTGGGAATTACGCCTGTGGGGAGTCAAACGTTAACGGCCCACCTGTCGTAAAATTGCTGCGATGGCGTCCATTCCGCCCGGATTGCCGTACCCCTGCTCGTTGATGAAGACGGTTGGGGTGGAATTGACGCCCAGCGCCTGACCGGACTGCACGTCGGCGATGACTTTGTCCAAAAGCCGGTCGTTGGCGACGCAGGCCTGCGCCGCGGCCTCGCTCACGCCCTGCCTGGCCAGCACGGTCATCAGCTCGGCCGCCGGGTCGGGCGCGGTCATCCACTGGACCTGCGTCCGGAACAGCGTGTCGACGGCGGCGAAGAACCCGTCCGGACCGGCGCACTCCGCCAGCAGGCTGGCGCGCGTGGCAAGGGCATCCGAGGGAAAATGGCGATGCACCAGCTTAAGCTTGCCGGTGTCGATCCAGTCGCGCTTCAGCGCCGGCATGACCGCGTTGTTGAAGGTGGCGCAATGCGGACAAGTGAAGGAGGCGTAGTCGATCAGCACGTTGGGGGCGTCGGGCTTGCCCAGCACGTGATCGCCGGGCAGCGGATCGAGAAACTGTCGCTGGGGTTGCTGCGCCCGCAGTCCGTCGCCCAGACACAGCGCGCCCAATCCCCCGAAGCCGGCCAGCAGGAAGCCGCGACGCCCGCTGGCGATGCGGGCCCCCAGCCGGGTCAGCGCCGCGCGCAGATCGGGATCCTGGACGGCCGCCGTGCGGCTGGCCACCGCCTGCTCCACCACCGGATCGGGACGCGGTGTCCGGCGTGCCGGGGGCGGCCCCGGGATGACACCCTGCACAATCCGCACGTCGTCGATCACCCTGTGCCCGAAATAGGCATTCACCCGTTCCACGATCTGGCTGCTCCTGTGCTGGACCTCGAGGGCGGCGGCGCCGGAAACCTTCAACCGAAGGGCCTTGCCGGCCCGGGCGCCCCGCCCGGCCAGCAGCGCGTCGGGCCGCGTGGTGCGCGCCAGATCAGGCCCGACGACCGCCGGCCAGTCGGCCTTCAGTCGAACGAGGGAAGCGCCGCGCCCCCCTTTGGCTCCATCGCGGGCGAGGCCCGAGGTGAGCTTCTGGGCCAGACCGCCGATCGCACGGAAGCCGTTTTCGCGCATGGACCCTTTCAAACTCCGCTCCGTATGGTAGGCCACGCCCCACCGACTGACCATGACACACGCCGACCGACTGCTCGCCTGGTATGATCGACATCGTCGCACCCTCCCCTGGCGCGCAGCCCCGGGGGAACGCACGGCGCCTTACCGTGTCTGGCTGTCGGAGATCATGCTGCAGCAGACCACCGTCGCCACGGTGGGCGAATATTTCCATCGCTTCGTGGAGCGCTGGCCCACCGTCGAGGCGCTGGCCGAAGCGCCGCTCGACGAGGTGCTCTCGGCATGGGCGGGCCTGGGCTACTACGCGCGTGCTCGCAACCTGCATGCCTGCGCCCAGGCCGTCGCCAACGACCATGGCGGCCGGTTTCCCGAGGACGAAGCCGGCCTGCGCGCGCTGCCCGGGGTCGGCCCGTACACGGCGGCCGCAATCCAGGCCATCGCCTTCGACCGTCCGGCCTCGGCAGTCGACGGCAACGTCGAGCGGGTGATCGCCCGCCTCTACGCCATCGAGACTCCCCTGCCCGACGCCAAGCCCGACATCCAGGTCAGCGCCGCGCGGCTGGTGCCTCAGCAACGCGCCGGCGACTATGCCCAGGCGATGATGGATCTCGGCGCCACCGTCTGCATCCCGCGCACCCCGCGCTGCGTCATCTGCCCGCTGATGCAAGGCTGCAAGGGCCGCCGGCAGGGCATCGCCGAAGAGCTGCCGCGCCGCGCGCCCAAGGCCGGGAAGCCGACCCGCCGCGGCCTTGCCTTCGTGCTGCTGCGCAAGGACGGCGCCGTCCTGTTGCGCAAACGGGCCACAAAGGGACTGCTGGGTGGCATGGACGAGGTGCCGTCGAGCGCCTGGCGGGAGGGCCCGTTCGTGGAAGCCACGGCACTCGCGGAAGCACCGGTGCCGGCGCGCTGGACAGTGATGAACGGCCTGGTGCGTCACACCTTCACGCACTTCCACCTGGAACTGACCGTCGCCCGCGCGATCGCGACGACGGGGAGGCTGGCCGCGCTGGCGCCCGGCACGAGCTGGTCGGCGCTCGACCGGCTGGACGAACGCGCCCTGCCCACGGTCATGCGCAAGGTGATCGAGCACGCGGTGAAGGCGTAGGAGCCCCGTCAGCGGTACCAGGATACCTGCTTCAGGGGTGCGACCCTCGCTTCGTCTGATTCGTTTATTTCGTTTGTTTCGTTTATTCGCGAGGCTTCCGACTTTTTCAGCGGCCTGTTAGGGCCCTTCCGGGCGGGATTGAATCAGTCGCCCCTCCCAACACCGACCTCACCCTGAGGAGCGAACGCAGTGAGCGTCTCGAAGGGTGGGTACGAGCACTGCGTCTGTTGCCCATCCTTCGAGACGCCGCGCAAGGCGCGGCTCCTCAGGATGAGGGAAATAGGTCAAGTTGAGACGCAAAGACCCTAGAGCCCGGCCCTTACCTGCTGGCGGAGATGGTCGATGGGGCGTCGCGCGCCGGCGACGTCGACGTGCCAGTAGGTCCAGCCGTTGCAGGCCGGCGCGCCCTGCACCGCGGCACCCACCTGGTGGATCGAGCCGCGATGATCACCCAGCGAATTCGAGGCCGAGAGCGAACCGTCGGCACGCACGCGTGCATGCCACTGGCCGGTCGGGTCCGACAGGACCGTGCCGGGCCGCAGCAGGCCCGACTCGATCAGCACGCCGAACGGAATGCGCGGCTCGGCCCGCTTGCTGGGCTTGGGCGTCACGTCCTCAGGCGCCAGCGGCGTGATCTCGGCGATGCGCTTGCGCGCGATGGCGGCATAGTCGGGGTCGCGCTCGAGGCCGATGAAACGGCGGCCGAGGCGGCGTGCGACGGCGCCGGTCGTGCCGGTGCCGAAGAACGGATCGAGGATGACGTCGCCCGGATTGGACGCCGACATGATGCAGCGGAACAGCAGCGCCTCGGGCTTCTGCGTCGGATGGGCCTTCTTGCCGTCCTCGCCCTTCAGCCGCTCGCCGCCGGTGCACAGCGGCAGCAGCCAGTCGGAGCGCATCTGGACGCCCTCGTTCAGCTCCTTCATCGAATCGTAGTTGAAGGTGTACTTCTTGTTGGCGCGATCGCGCGCCGCCCAGATCAGCGTCTCGTGCGCGTTGGTGAAGCGCTTGCCGCGGAAGTTCGGCATCGGGTTCGACTTGCGCCAGACGATGTCGTTCAGCAGCCAGAAGCCCTGGTCCTGCAGCGCCGTGCCGATGCGGAAGATGTTGTGGTAGCTGCCGATCACCCACAGCGTGCCGCCGGGCTTCAGCGCCCGCCGCGCCGCCTTCAGCCAGGCGTTGGTGAACTGGTCGTAAAGCGCGAAGCTTGCCCCGACCGAAGCGGAGGGGTCTCCGAACTTGTCCCAGTCGTCGTCGACCGCGTCGACCTTGCTGTGGTCGGGCCGCAGCAGCTCGCCGCCCAGCTGGAGATTGTAGGGCGGGTCGGCAAAGACCATATCGACGGACGCTTCGGGCAGGGCCTGCATCAATTCGATACAGTCACCAACGAGCACGCGATCAATTTTATCCACAGGCATCCGTGGAAGATGAATCCACAGGCACTTCCGGTCAAGAATCTAATCGAATCAATTAGTTAGATACTAGATCGAGTCGCAAAACTCACACCCGACCACTATAACTGGGACACGACAGGGCGGGACAGCATGAGCGGGATACCATCGTTCGGGGACACTGACGGAAGAGGCGGCCTGAAGCGCCGCGAAGCGCTGGGCGCCGCGATGGCGGGCGGCATCGCGCTTTCGGGTCTTTCGTCGCCGGCGAAGGCGGCGAGCGGCGCGCGCACCCTGACATCGCCCGAGCAGCTCCGCGCGGCCTACGACCATGTCATCGTGGGCGCGGGATCGGCGGGCTGCGTGCTGGCGCATCGGCTCGGGCAGGCGGGACGACGCGTGCTCCTGATCGAAGCGGGCGAGCGGACCGATCTTCCGGCCGTTTCGGCGCCGCCGGCCTGGCCGACCCTCCAGGAGAGTGCGCTGGACTGGCGCTACATGACGACACCGCAGCCCGGGCTGGGCGGCCGCGCGATCACCTGTCCGCGCGGCAAGGCGGTCGGCGGATCGAGCATCATCAATGCTCTGGCCTACCAGCGCGGTCATGCGGCGGCCTACGACCGCTGGCCGGCGGGCTGGCGTCACGCCGACCTCCTGCCTTACTTCAAGCGCGCCGAGACCTTCTCCGGTGGTGCCAATGCCTGGCGGGGCGGTGACGGCCCCCTGCACGTCCTGTCGCTGGCCGACGTCACGGATCGCACCCCGGTCGCCGAAGCCTTCCTGGCGGCCGCGCAGCAAGCGGGCTTCCCAATGACGCCCGACCTCGGCGGCGAACTCACGACCGGCGTCGGCTGGAACCAGCTCAGCATCCGGGGCCACCGGCGCGACGACGCCGCGACCGCCTATCTCGACAGTCTGGAGAGCGGCTCGGGTGAGGCGCAGGTCGATCTGCTCGCCGGCACGCAGGTCCTTGGCCTCGAGATCGAGCGCGGCCGCTGCCTCGGCGTGCGCCTGGCCGGACGGGTCGTGCGACCCGAGGGCGACGTCCTGCTCTGCGCCGGGGCGATCGATTCGCCGCGCCTGCTGATGCTGTCGGGCATCGGCCCGGCGGACGAGTTGCGCGCGCTGGGAATCGCGAGCGTCGCCGACCTTCGAGATGTCGGCCGCCATCTGGAGGATCACCTGCTGCTGGCCGGCGTGGCCTACCAGGCGCGTCGCCCGGTCCCG
>CANIEC010000229.1 GCA_947466085.1 Rhodospirillales bacterium | reverse complement strand
TCGAACTTGGTGTCGGCGATGATGATGCCCTGCTTCAGGGCGACGTCGCGGCCGCGCGTGTAGACGAGCCGGGTCAGCCTTTCGAGTTCGGCGGTGACCTCGGCGCCCAGCGCCGTCCGCATCTGGGCGATAGTGATGTTTTCGTCGTGGCCGCTCTCGGCCTTGGTCGCCGGGCTGAAGATCGGCGGATCGAGGCGCCCGCTCTCCTTCAGGCCCTCGGGCAGGGTCTCGCCGGCCAGGGTCCCGGCCTTGGCATATTCGCGCCAGGCCGATCCGGTGATGTAGCCGCGGACCACGCATTCGATCGGGAACACCGTGCCGCGCCGGCAGAGCATGGCGCGGCCGGCGATCTCGGCGCGGTGGCCCTTCAGGGCGGGCACCGCGGCGACGATCTCGTCGGCGTCGGCCGAGATCATGTGATGGTCGACGATGTCGCCCAGCTGGCGGAACCACCAGGCGCTGACCTGGGTCAGCACGGCTCCCTTCTGCGGGATGGGCTCGGCCATCACCACGTCGTAGGCGCTCACCCGGTCGGTCGCGACCAGCAGCAGCCGTTCCGCATCCACCGCATAGACATCGCGCACCTTGCCGCGCGCGATCCTCTCGAGCGGCAGATCGCTCACCGTCATCAGCATCATCATATCCCTCGTCCTGAGGAGGCCGCCCCTCGACTGCCTCGGGGTAAACTCTGCGGCCGTCTCGAAGGACGGGCCACAGGGCGGGTGCCTACCCTTCGAGACGCAGCCTTCGGCCGCTCCTCAGGGTGAGGTTCCTCCGATCAACCTTCCTTGCGCAGTTCCTCGAACACTTCCTTGGCGGTGAGCATGGCCTCGCGCACCGACGGCAGGCCGATATAGCCGCAAAGATGCATCAGCGCCTCGGACAATTCATCCTCCGTCCAGCCCTGGCGGCGGGCCATGCGGAGGTGGATGGCGAGTTCCGGCCAGCGTGCCTGGGCGGTGTCGGAAATGACGCAGATCAGGGTCTTGGTCTTGAGGTCGAGGCCGGGGCGCGACCACAGCATGCCGAAGACCGCCTCGCGGGCGTAGTCGCCGAATTTTTGCATCATGGGGTCGTCGTAGACCGACTTGTTCATGTCGGCGGCAAACTTCTCCCCCATCAGGTCAGCGCGCATCTGGCTGCCCTTCCTGTAGTTCTCGCTGTCGGCCATCGATTCCTCCTTTGTTACGATTTCTGGACTGCAGCGTCCCGGAATTCGCGGCTAGGATCAATCGTCCAAGGGGAGAGTTGACCGAACGATGGCCGCCAGCGGCACTGTGATCGAACCCGCCGGCCGGCGGCGCCGGGCGGCGCTGACCCTGGCAGCCCTCGGAGTCGTCTTCGGCGACATCGGCACCAGCCCGCTCTACACGGTCAAGGAGTGCTTCAGCGAGTACACCGGCATCCAGCCCACGCACGACAACGTGCTGGGCATGTTGTCTCTCATCACCTGGGCATTGATCATCGTCGTCACGCTGAAATACGTGGCCGTTGTCATGCGCGCCGACAACAAGGGCGAGGGCGGCGTGCTTGCGCTGATGGCGCTGGTCTCCAGCCAGGCCAACATCGCGTCGCACTGGCGCCGCCGCTTCTACCTCATGCTGGGTATTGCCGGCGCCGCCCTGTTCTACGGCGACTGCCTGCTCACGCCCGCCATCTCGGTGCTGAGCGCCGTCGAGGGTCTGACGGTCGCCACCCCGGCCTTCCAGCCGATGGTGATACCGATTGCAATCGGCGTGATCGTCGCGCTGTTCTCGGTCCAGCATTTCGGCACCAGCGGCATCGGCAAATGGTTCGGGCCGATAACACTCCTCTGGTTCATCGTGCTGGCAGCACTCGGCGCGCACCAGATCATACAGCGCCCGGAAGTGCTGGCCGCACTCTCGCCGCACCATGCCGTGGGCTTCGCCATGCGCGAGAAGATCGTGGCCTTCATCGCACTGGGCGCGATCACGCTCGCCATCACCGGCGCCGAGGCGCTGTACGCCGACATGGGCCATTTCGGTGCCAAGCCCATCCGGCTCGCCTGGACCGGCCTCGTCTTGCCGGCGCTGCTGCTCAACTACTATGGGCAGGGCGCCCTGATCCTGAGCGACCCGAGCGCGCTCGCCAATCCGTTCTTCAACCTGGCCCCGGACTGGGCGCTCTATCCGCTGGTCGTCCTCGCCACCGCAGCCACGGTGATCGCCTCGCAAGCCACGATCTCGGGCGCCTTCTCGATGGCCAAGCAGGCCGCGCTGCTCGGCCTCAGCCCGCGCGTACACATCCAGCACACCTCGGCCAGCGAGTTCGGGCAGGTCTATCTGCCGGTGGTCAACTGGCTGCAGATGCTGGGCGTGGTCGTCCTGATCATGGCCTTCAAGTCGTCGACCAACCTCGCTTCGGCCTACGGCATCGCGGTCACCGGCACGATGCTGGTCACCAGCATCCTCGTCTTCGTGCTGGCCGTCCGGTGCTGGAACTGGGGCTGGCCGCTCAGCATCCTGGTGTTCGGCAGCTTCATAACGCTCGACCTGGCCCTGCTGTCGTCCAACATGCTGAAGTTCCTCGACGGCGGCTGGGTGCCGCTGGCGATTGCCGCCGTGATCTTCCTCTGCATGTGGACCTGGCTGACCGGCCGCGCGGCCGTGGCCAGACACGAGCAAGCGGAGGCACTCCCTCTGGAAACACTGCTCGAAAGCATCAATCCGGCCCGCGTGCACCGCCCGCAGGGCACCGCCGTCTACCTGACCGCCTCGTCCACCAACGCACCGCGTTCGCTGATGCACAATCTCAAGCACAACGAGGTTCTGCACGAGCACGTCGTGCTGCTGAGCATCGAGGTCCCCGACATCCCCTTCGTATCGTCCGAAGGCCGAAGCCAGGTCACCCATCTCGGCAAGGGCGTTCATCGCGTCGTGCTGCACTACGGCTTCATGGAGCAGCCAGATGTGCCGAGCGATCTCGTCCTGCTCGAGGACAAGGGCATCCCGTTCGACCCGATGCGCACGTCTTACTTCATCGGCCGCAACACCTACGTGGACGCCAGCAAACCGCTGCTGCCGCGATGGCAGGAGAAGCTCTTCCTCACCTTGTCGCGTTTCTCGGCCAGCGCCGGCGACTTCTTCGGCCTGCCCACCAACCGCGTGGTCGAACTGGGCAGCCGAATAGAGATCTAACGGGCTGTTGAAACGGGGCTTTGCAGGTGCCGGAGGGAAACATCGACCCGTGTGCGGTACCAGGATACCGGTTTCAGGGGTGCGACTCTCGCTTCGACTGATTCGTTTATTTCGTTTGTTTCGTTTATTGGCCAGGGCCCGGCTTTTTTAGCGACACTCCTCAGGATGAGGTGAGTGGGTCGGTGCAAGACGGAAGACATCCAGCCCTTCACCATTCGCCGCAACCGAACTTCAGCAGGTTGCCGTGCGGGTCATGGATGTAGAATTCCTTCATGTTCCATGGCCGCACCAGGAAGGGCGACAGCTCGGGCACGCCGCGCGCGGAGTACTCCGCGTGGAGCGCGGCGACCTGGCCGCCGCGGATGTAGCAGGACGTGTTCTCGGGAAACCGCCGATCGTCAGTCTTCCAGAAATGCAGTTCCATGTCGTCGCGTTTGGCGATCAGGTAGCTGCCGTCCCGATAGCAGACCGCGAAGCCCAGCCAGTCGGCATAGAAGGCGCTGGTCTCGGCGATGTCGAGGGAGGCGAGGATCGGTATCGTGCGGGCGAAATTGACCGTCATGCATCGAAGCCGGTGAGTGAGATCGCATCTCTGGCCGGCGGCTGCAGGCCGCGCGAGAGGAGATCGCCCAGCCGCGCGAAGATACGGCCGGCTTCGCTGCAGCCGACATCCTGGGCCACCGCCTCGGCGGCGACATTGAGCAGCGCGTTGCCGGCGAGATGGCGGCACTCCGCGGGCAGGCCCTCGACGGCATCGGCGATCACGCGCATCGCGTGCTGCAGGTCGGAGAGGCGATCGGGCATCGAGGCGGTCATGACATCGGCCTTCAATTGAGACGGCCCGCGGCGGCACCGGCCGCCGGAGCGATCCTGAGGCCCGCACCGGCAAGCGCGACGGCAAACGCTTTCAGGCGGATCGCGGCCACGCGAGAGGCGGTGGGCGCCATCATGATGTCGAGCGACGCCAGCAGCGGACCGTCATGATCGGCCTGCGCAAGGCCGCAGAGCGCGACCATCACCGCTTCATCGTGGCTGACGCTCGAGCAGGTGGGCACATGGATCTCCATGGCGCGCCGGGCGCCGAACAGGAACGCGTCCATGGCGATCGCGAAGTCCGGCAGGGCGTCGAGAACGCCCGCGACCTTGAAGCCGCGATGGAGGATCGAGCCCTCGCGGGGCAGCGCGCGGTCCTGCTGCCACTGGCGCAGCGCCCACAGCACGAACCGTTCGCTCACCGGCAGGGCGCAGGCGCAATCGGCTTTCCCGCAGCCCGGCGTCGGTTTGCTCTGCGAGGCACCAAGCCGCTGTTGCTGAATGGTTTGCATGGCCTCACCAAAAGTTGAAGGAGCTTGACGGGAATGACAGTTTATGCAATTGAGAGTCGTTCGCAAATACTTTTATCGAGTGCAGTGAGAGATGCCATGAACGAGACGACCCGGCCGCGGGTGTTGGAGGCGCAGGGCGACAGGCTGGAAGTGACCCTTCCCGCCGTCGAGAGCGCCGCACTCCTGCAGGGACGGCGTGAACTCGTGATCCGCCACGGCGCCGTGATGTACCGACTGCGCCTCACCGCCTCGAACAAGCTCATCCTGACGAAATAGTCCGAAACCCCGAGGGGCCATCCCTCCTCGGTCAAACTGCCCAGCCAGCGGGCCCGCGAGGGGCTCAAGCAAGCCAGGCGTCCTTTTTTACTCCTGGGGACCTGGCTCAAATGAAGCTGCGCACCGTCTACGCGCTGATGGCCACAACGGCGATCAGTGCACCACTGAGCTTACCCGCCTGGGCACAAGCACCGACGGCTCCGGCCACCGCCGATCCGACGCAGGCACCGCCCGCCCCCCAGGCGGTGCCCACCCAGCTGGACGCCGTGACGACGGCCGCCATGCGCAGCCGCAGACCGCTCGACGACGTACCGGCGACCGTCTCGGTGATCACGACCGAGAACATCGACCGCGAGAACATGCAGGACATCCGCGATCTGGTTCGCAACGAGCCCGGCGTCACCGTCGGCAACAACCCGAACCGCGCCGGCTTCCAGAACTTCGTGATCCGCGGCATCGGCGGCAATCGCGTCCTGCTGATGGTCGACGGCATGCGCACGCCCGACTTCCCCGACAGCAACCAGGGAGCCGGCACCTACTCGCGCGAGCAGCCCGACCTCGAGGACATCAAGCGGGTCGAGATCATCCGCGGCCCCGCTTCGGCCCTCTACGGTTCCGACGCGATCGGCGGCGTGGTGGCCTACACCACCAAGGATCCCGGCGACTACATGCGTGACGGCAAGGATGCCTATGCCAGCGCCAAGGCCGCCTATAGCGGCGCCAACCTGCAGTTCTCGGAATCGTTCACCGGCGCGGTACGTTCGGGCAACGTCGAGTTCATGGGCATCTACACGCGGCGCGACGGGCAGGAATTCCAGCCGGCCCAGACGACGATCAGCCCGAACCCCACGATGTGGTCCAACAACAACTTCTTCGCCAAGCTGGTGATCAAGCCGACCGAGGTCGACACGATCCGGCTCACCGGCTCCTACAATCAGAGTACCCAGAGCACCAACGTGCTAAGCGCCGTCGGCACCTTCCCCAGCCTGTTCGCGCGGGTCTACGACGAATGGGGCCAGGACTATACCAATACCTACCGGCTGAGCGCCCAGTGGGAGCACAACGCGCCGATCGGCTTCGTCGACCGGCTGAGCTTCCTCGCCTACTTCAACTCCGTCTACACGCAGGCCGACACCTACACGCTACGCAGCGGAACCACCGGCGTCGTTCCGACCAATGCCCGCACCTCGCAGTTCTACTACACGCAGAACGTGAGCGGCGCCGAACTGCAGATGCACACCGATCGCAACATCGGCGGCCTCGACAACTTCTTCACCTATGGCGCGAGCTTCTCCTGGACGACGACGACCCGGCCGCGCAACCGCACGCAGATCACGCTGGCGACCGGCGCCACCACGAACTCCGTGGGCGGTGAGCTGTATCCGAACAAGAACTTCCCCGACACCGACACGGTGCAGGCCGGCATCTACGTGCAGGACGAGATCAGCGCGCTGGGCGGGCGCCTGAAGATCACCCCGGCGGTGCGCCTCGACTACTACAGCATGACGCCCAATCCCGATAAGTACTTCTGGAACTCGACGGGTGCCACGCTCAACGCCGTTCCCTCGGCCACCACCTACGTGTCGGCCTCGCCCAAGCTCGGCCTGCTGTATCACTTCAACGACACCTATTCGGGATACTTCCAGTATGCGACGGGCTTCCGCGCGCCGCCGTACGACAACGCGAACTTCGGCTTCACCAATGCCGCGTCGTTCTATCAGATCCTGCCCAACGCCAACCTGAAGCCCGAGACGGCCAACTCCTTCGAAGTCGGCTTTCGCGGCAAGTACGAGAACGGATCGAGCTGGCAGCTCACCGGCTTCTACAACCTCTACAACAACTTCCTCGAAACCGCGGTCGTCAGCATGGTCGGCCCGGTCACCCAGTATCAGTACGTCAACCTCACCAACGTGACGATCTGGGGCATCGAGGCGCGCGGCGAGTACCGCTTC
>CANIEC010000228.1 GCA_947466085.1 Rhodospirillales bacterium | reverse complement strand
GCCGGTGATGACGCCCTTCCGGACCAGGTCGGCCATGGCCGGCGAGAACAGTTCGGTGTGGATGCCGAGGTCCGCATGCTTCTCCAGGGCCATGGCAACACCGGAGGGGATCTTGCCGATGCCGAGCTGGATCGTGGCGCCATTCGGCACCATGGGCGCCACCAGGGCGCCGATGGCGCGTCCCTCGGGCGAGGGCTCGGCGACACCGGCCTCGATCAGCGGGACGTGGTTCTCGACGATCGCAGCCACTTCGCTCACGTGAATCTGCGACTGTCCGAACACCCGCGGCATGTTGCGATTGACCTCGACGATCAGGCGCTTGCATCGCCGCGCGGCGGTCGAGGCGAAATCGTTGTCCGTGCCCAGCGAGAAAAAGCCGCCGCCGTCCATCGGCGAGACGGTCACGATGAAGGTGTCGAGCGCGATGATTTCCTCGAACAGGCGGGGAATCTGGCTGAAATTGACGGGAACGAAGCTCAACAGCTTCTTGCCGGTCTTGACCTGCCGCTTGATGATCTCGTGGTCGGGGCCGCCGATGAAGAAGCTGTGGGCGTCGACCTTCTCGATGACATCCTCGGCCAGCAGCGACTTGGCCAACGGCTCCATGGCAATCTTGTAATAGAGCCGAATCTGCTTGAGATCGTTGGACCGCAGCCGGTCGGCAAGCGCCGCCAACAAGGCCGGCGGTTGGCCGATCGCCATGCCGAGGGAAACCGTTGCCCCATCGGGAACGCCCGCAACTGCCTTGGCGGCGGTCGTCAGCTTGGCCGCGTACAGGTCAGCATAACTTGCATTTGCCACTGGTCACTCCCTCAAGTAGCGCTAACCAACTGTTCTTTACGTCCCAGTTGGCCTCTCAGATAGCATAGATACGCCGGTCATACCGGGTTCTTGGAAACTATCGCGGTCAACATGCCTCCGGCTTCCCCGACATGGAGAAGGCGGGCTTCGCTGGATCGGCTGCGGCGGTACCGTCAGGAGACAAAGAAAGAGGTGCCGCGCCGATCGCCGCCGCTCTTGCCTACACCGCCTCACCCGCCACCCAGCCGCTCGACCAGGCCCACTGGAAATTGTAACCGCCCAGCCAGCCGGTGACGTCGACCGCCTCGCCGATGGCGTAAAGGCCCGGCACCTTCTTCGCCTCCATCGTCTTCGACGACAGCCCGTCGGTGTCGATGCCGCCCAAGGTGACTTCGGCCTTTGCATAGCCCTCGGTGCCGGTTGGCACGAAGGTCCATGTCTTCAGGCGGCTTGCCAGCGCTTCGAGATCGCGATCCCGCTGGTCGGCCATGATGCCCTCCGGCGCCTGGCTTTGCGCCAGGCGCTGCGGCAGAACTTCCGCCAGGACGGTCCGCAGCTCGGCCTTGGGCCGCGTCCGCTTGCGCTCCTTGAGAAAGCTCGCGGCATCGAGGTCGGGCAGCAGGTCGATCATGATCTCCTGTCCCGGCTTCCAGTAGGACGAGACCTGCAGGATCGCCGGGCCCGACAGACCGCGATGGGTAAACAACAGCGCCTCGCGGAAGTGGGCACGGCCGCAGCGCGCCTCGACGTCGAGCGACACGCCACTGATCTCCGGCACGGACAAGGTGAGCGGCACCAGCGCCGGCCGCGTGTCGGTGACGCGGAGTCCGAAGTGGCGCGCCACCTCGTGCGCGAAGCCGGTCGCGCCCATCTTCGGGATTGAGAGCCCGCCCGTCGCCAGCACGACGGAAGCCGCGGAGAAATCGCCGTGGTCCGTCACGACCGCGAAACGATCCGATTTCTCGACGCGCGTCACCTTGTGAGCGACCCGCACGTCGACGCCCACCGCCGCGCACTCGTCGAGCAGCATCGCCACGATCTGCCGGGCCGAGCCGTCGCAGAAGAGCTGGCCCAGCGTCTTCTCGTGCCAGGCGATGCGATGCTTGTTCACGAGATCGATGAAGTCGTGCTGCGTGTACCGCGCCAGCGCCGATTTGCAGAAGTGCGGATTGGCCGAGAGGAACGCCTCGGGCCGCGCCTCGCGATTGGTGAAGTTGCAGCGCCCGCCGCCCGAGATCAGGATCTTCTTGCCGACCTTCTCGGCATGGTCGAGCAGCAGGACCTTGCGGCCGCGCTGGCCCGCCCGCATCGCACACATCAACCCCGCGGCGCCGCCGCCCAGGACGACGACGTCGAAAACCGGTGACTGGCTCACGCCAGCGCCTTGCCCATGATCCAGAGCGCCGCCGCGAGGCCCGCGATCGCACCGGCGACCGAACCGCCGACATAGAGCGCGGCCATCAGATATTCATGCCGCTCCCACAGCAGCACCGCGTCGAGCGAGAAGGCGGAGAAGGTGGTGAAGCCCCCCATCACGCCCGTCGCCAGGAACAGGCGCAGGTGGCCGGCCGCGCCGATCCGTTCGGCAAACCAGCCGGTGATCAGGCCCATCACGATCGAGCCCAGGATGTTGATCACCAGCGTGTGCCAGGGGAAATGCGAGCCCAGCAGGCGCGCCACCCAGATGTTCATCCCGTGACGCGCCGCGCCGCCGATGCCGGCGCCCACGAAAACGACCAGGTAGCTCATGGCCGACCGCCTCCGAACTTCGTCTTCCAGTCGGGCACGGCATTCGGGAAGGGCAACGCCGTCGCCTCATAGACGCCGCGCGCCACGGCCCGCGCCAGACAATCGGCCGCCACGGTGCCGAGTTCCGTCAGGACCGGCGGATTGCCGCCGCGGCCCGCCTTGCCGGTCGCGGCGGCAAACACCGTGTCGCCGTCGTTCGGCGCATGCACGGGGCGCAGCGACTTCGACAGGCCGTCGTTGGCCATGATGGCGAGCCGCTTGCATTCGGCCTTGGTGAGCGTCGCATCCGTGGCGACCAGGGCGATGGTGGTCGCCGTGGCCGGCAAGGGCTGTCCCTTGAAGCGCAGCTTCAACGCATCCGCGGGCAGCGGCGCCGGCCAGCCCAAGCCGCCGAATTCGTTGCCCTGCTCGTAGGCGCCGGCCCAGAAATGCGGGCCGTTGCCGATCGTGGCCGAGCCGACTGCATTCACCGCGACGAGCGCGCCGACCGTGAAGCCCTGGCTGGTGCGGGCGCTGGTCGATCCCAGCCCGCCCTTCAGGCCCGCGGTCGTGGCGCCGACACCGGCGCCGGCCGTGCCGAGCGCAAAGTCGTGCGCCGCCACCAGCGCAGCGTCACGGCCCAGATCCCAATAGGGCGGCTCGTGCTTCACCGGCTCGCGCATCCAGTCCTTCTCGCCGCCATTGACCAGGTCGAACAGGATGGCCTGCACCGCCACCGGAATGGCGAGCCCGCCGAAGGTGCGTCCCTGCCCGCGCTGGCAGAGCACCGCCGAAGCGCCGCCCGCCGCGTCGAGCCCGTAGACCGAACCACCCGACAGCACGACGGCGTCGATCATCTCGCCCACCATCTCGGGCTCGAGCGAGGTGCCCATGCGGTCGCCCGGCGCGCCGCCCAGGGTCGAGATGCTGGCGACGGCCCCCTGCTCGAAGATCGCGACCGTGGCGCCCGTGGCGGCGCGCATGTCCTGGGCGTTGCCGACCAGCACGCCGGCCACGTCGGTGATCAGGTTCCTCATGTCAGGAACTCGCCGCCGTTCACATGGATCGTCTGGCCGGTGATGAAGGTGCCTTCCGGCCCGACCAGCAGCCGCACCATGGCGGCGATCTCCTCGACCGTGCCGAAGCGCTTCAGCGGAATGGGACGATTCACCGCCGGACGCGCGCCCGCCGCGGCCCCGCGCGTCGTGTCGATCGCGCCGGGCGCCAGCGCGTTGCAGGTGATCCTGTGCGGCGCCAGCTCGACCGCCAACGCCCGCATCAGCCCCTCGAGGCCCGACTTCGAGGCCGACACGTGACAGCGGTTGGGCGTGCCGACATGGGTGGAAATGCCGGACAGCGCCACGAAGGCGCCGCCGCCGCGCGCCACCATCTGGGGCACGATCGCCTTGCCCAGCAGGAAGGCGCCATCGAGCGCCACCGACATGATCTCGCGCCACTCGTCGAACGACATGTCGAGGAAGGAGGTCTGGCGGCGCAGGCCGGCGTTGCTGACGAGGATGTCGACGCCGCCGAACTTCGCGGCAGCCTCGGCCGCGAGACGCGGCGGCACGGTCGGATCGGAGACATCGCCCATGGCAGCCATCGCCCGGCCCCCGGCGGCCTCGATCTCGCCCACGACGGCATCGACCGCCGCTCTGTCCGAACGCCCGTTGACCACGAGGGCCGCGCCGTCGCGCGCCAGGGTCAGCGCGATCATGCGGCCGATGTTCTTGCCCGCGCCTGTCACCAGCGCGACCTTGCCTTGCAGGGGTAATGACATGACTTCTCCGCCCAGGGTCCGGCCGGGACCCTAGCGGAGATCGATTGCGAACTTAAGCGTTGCCGTCAGCCGGCGACGATGTAGGCCCGCAGCGCCTCGGTCTCGTGATGGGCCTCTTCGAGACGCGTCTTCACGACGTCGCCGATGGAGACGAGGCCCAGCAGTTCGCCGTGCCGCACCACCGGCAGGTGACGGAAGCGACCGCGCGTCATGAGCTGCATCACATGCTCGATCGAATCGTCGGGATCGCAGGTCACGACATCGCGGGTCATGATGGTGCGCGCCTCGAGGTCGAGGGCGGCGGCACCGTGCCTGGCGAAGGCGTGCACGAGATCGCGTTCGGAAACGATGCCGGCGATCGAATCGTCGGAATCGAGAATCAGCACCGAGCCGATGTGGCGCGTGCTGAGCTGCTGGGAAATCTGGCCGACCGACGTGCCCGATGTGACCGTGTGAACGAGACCGCCCTTACGCGACAGGATATCGGAGACGAACATGGGTTCCTCCTTCTGTGGTCGATGGGTCTGCTGAACGCCAACACTGTAGCGCGGAGGGAGGTTGCGGGCGATAAAGCCCCTCATGAACGATGCCCGATCTGCCCTCGTCCTCTTCTCCGGTGGACAGGACTCCACCACGTGTCTGGCCTGGGCGCTAGAGCGATTCGCGCATGTCGAGACGGTCGCTTTCGACTACCGCCAGAGGCACCGGATCGAGCTGGATCAAAGGCTTGTCGTCCTCGACCAGATCCGCCACCGCTTTCCGCAGTGGGCGGACCGGCTGGGCGAAGACCATTTCATCGACATGGGCGTGCTGGGACAGATCAGTGACACGTCTCTGACGCGTGACGTCGCCTTCGCGATGGAAAAGGACGGGCTGCCCAACAGCTTCGTGCCGGGCCGCAACCTCCTCTTCTTCACCTTCGCCGCCGCCGTGGCCTGGCGGCGCAACATCCGCAACCTGATCGGCGGCATGTGCGAGACGGATTTCTCGGGCTATCCCGACTGCCGCGACAACACGATCAAGGCGCTGCAGGTGACGCTCAACCTCGGCATGGATCGCGCCTTCGTGCTCCACACGCCGCTGATGTGGCTCGACAAGTCCGAGACCTGGGGACTTGCAAACGAGTTGGGCGGCCCGCCCCTGGTCGATCTGATCCTGGAGCACACCCACACCTGCTACGACAGCGTCCGGGGCGCACGGCACGACTGGGGGTACGGATGCGGCGAATGCCCCGCCTGCGCCTTGCGCCGGCGAGGCTTCGTCGCGTGGCGCGAAGGCAAGTCCTCGCTGTAGGGGGCTAGCGGCCGCCGGCCAGCTGACGGGCGCCGGTCAGGTTCTCCTGGACCTTCGGAAACTGGCCCTGGGCGTAGCGGCGCAGCGCGCCGTTCCCACCGTCCTGCGAGTAGGCGCCGTACTGAGCATTGGCATCGATGTGCGCGGCGAGCTGGGCGTTGGCATAGGCGGTATCGAACTCCGCGCCTTCCAGCACCTGCAGCCGCTGCAGCGTGGCCGTCCAGCCCGGCGCATTGCTGGGATCGGGCGCGTAGGAAACGCCCGCTTCCTGCCGCGCCTTGCTCAGGTACTGCGCCGCCTCGGTCTGGTCGGCGACCATGCGGGCCGCAAAGCCGCGGATGTTCTCGTTCGTCGACTTCGCGAGGGCGAGCCGGCCCGAGGCGATCTCGAAGTCGTTGAACTCCTGGGCAAAGCCCACGAAGCGGGCGTCCGGCAGCGCATTGACGGCGAACGCGGCGGCGACAGGGAGGGCCGACAGGGCGGCGGCTCCGAACAGGACCGAGCGACGGGCGAGGGGCTGCATGAAATGTCTCCTGGATTGTGTGGGACCTAACGCAACCACTGCGATCGGGTTCCCCAGGGTTCCAGCGGCGCGGCGGACCTGCTAGGAGCGCGGGCATGAATTCGACCAAGCAGGCAAGGTTCGCGGGCCTGGCCTTTTTCCTGGGCTTCATCGCCTGCATCCCGCTCGCCAACTGGATGATCGGCAATGTCGGCGCCGTCTGCGTGCCGCAGGGACCGTGCCTGGTGCCGGTCTGGCCGTGGGGCCCGGGCGGCAAGCCCCTGATGGCGCCCTCGGGCGTCCTGATGATCGGGTTGGCGCTGGTCCTGCGCGACCTCGTGCAGCGACGGCTCGGACGCGGCGTCGCCGTCGGCGCCATCGTGGCGGGCGCTGCCCTGTCGGGGGCCGTCGCGCCGACGCAGCTTCTGATCGCCTCGGCGACGGCCTTCCTCCTGTCCGAACTCGCGGACTTCGCGGTCTATACGCCGCTGCAGTCGCGCGGCCTCGTGCTGGCCGTGCTGGCCAGCAGCGTCGTCGGCCTGATCGCCGACAGCGTCCTCTTCCTGTGGCTGGCCTTCGGCAGCCTCGACTATCTGGCCGGCCAGATCCTGGGCAAGCTCTGGATGGTCCTGCTG
>CANIEC010000227.1 GCA_947466085.1 Rhodospirillales bacterium | reverse complement strand
GTCATGCGGTTGCCGTCGCGCCGGATCATCTCGTCGAAGCGCGCTTTCCAGGTCGTGTGGTTGATCACCTTCCACGCCGAGCTGAGATCGGGCAGTTCCTCGGTGAGTTCGACCAGTTCGGCCCCGAGCTCGCGAAGTCGAATCAGCGATTGCTCGAAGGCAGCACGAACGTCCTTCGCCACCAGCGTGTTGCCGAGCGTGGCGCTGTAGAGGATGCGTTTGCCCTTGAGATCGCCTTCGGCGCGGGCCGCCGCCAGATAGTCGGGCGGTTCGACGCCGATCGACCACGGGTCCGACGGATGCGGCCCGGCCATCGCCTGCAGCATCAGGGCGGTGTCCATCACGGTGCGCGTCATCGGCGTCACATAGGTGTAGTTGCCGAACGCGTCGGCCACCTGGCTGTGCGGGATGACGCCGTTGCTCTGCTTCAGCCCGACCATGCCGTTGATCGCCGCGGGAATGCGGGTCGAGCCGCCGCCGTCGGTGGCGATGCCGATCGGCCCGATGCCGGCGGCCACCGCGACCGCGGCACCGCCGCTGGAGCCGCCGGACGTGTGCGCAGCACTCCAGGCGTTGCGGGTGCGGCCGAACAGCGGCCCGTCGGTCAGCGACTTGTGGCCGAACTCCGGCGTCGTCGTCTTGCCGAACAGGATGCCGCCCGCCGCCTTCACCCGCGCCGCACAGACCGCGTCTTCCTTCGGCACGTTGTTCTCGTAGAGCAGGGATCCGAAGGTGGTGCGCACGCCCGCCGTGTTCACGAGGTCCTTGGCGGCGAACGGGATGCCGTGCAGGAGTCCCAGCGGCACGCCCTTCATGACGGCATCCTCGGCTGCCTTGGCCGCCGCCCGCGCCTGATCCGGCACCAGGGTGATGAAGCAGTTCAGCACCGGCTGCAGCCTGTCGGCCCGCGCCAGCACGGCATCGGTCAATTCGACGGGAGAGATCTTCTTTGCGGCGATCTGCTCGCGCAGGACGGAAGCGGGCAGGCGGGTGAGGTCGGTCATGGTCTTCCTTGGCTCGCTACCCAAGAACCTCATCCTGAGGAGGTCGCCCCTCGAATACCTCGGGGTAAACTCCACGACCGTCTCGAAGGATGGGATACACAGGCGCTGTTCGTTGCCCATCCTTCGAGACGGCCCTGCGGGCCTCCTCAGGATGAGGTTCTCATTGTGGTCACGGTTATTACCGCAGCAACCCTCGTGTCGCGAGGTTTCGCATCAGGGCTCCCGTGCCGAACGTCCAGGGCGCGATCTTGTCGCAATGTGCCACCCTGTTGGTCAGCGTGCCGAGCCTGGGCGAGCTGATCGAGACCAGGTCACCCACCACATGCGTGAAGCCGGTGCCGCCGGGCTTGCGCGGTTCGGTCGGCGCGAACAGCGTGCCGGTCATCATGGCCATGCCGTCGGGATATTGATGCGCGCTCATCGCCTGCGCCACGAGGTCGGTGGGATCGCGGCTGATCTTCGAGAGGTCGCTCGAGCCGCGCAGCCGGAACTGGTCGGGGCCCGTTACTTCGAGATCGACCTTGGCCTGGCGCACATGGTCGAGCGAAAACGTGTCGTCGAAGAGGCGGATGAAGGGACCGAGCGCGCAGGAGGCGTTGTTGTCCTTGGCGATGCCCAGCAGGAGCGCGCTGCGGCCCTCGATGTCGCGCAGGTTCACGTCGTTGCCCAGCGTCGCGCCGACGATCCGGCCCGTGGCGCTGACGATCAGCGTCACCTCGGGCTCGGGATTGTTCCAGTCGGAATCCGGCCGGATGCCGATCTCGGCGCCGTAGCCCACCGCGGCCATCGGCGGCGCCTTGGTGAAGATCTCGGCATAGGGGCCGATGCCGACTTCGAGGTAAGGCGACCAGGCGCCGCGTGCCATCAGCGTCTTCTTCAGCGCCTCGGCCTCGGGCGAGCCCGGCTTTATGGCGCTGACATCGGCGCCGATGATCGAGTTCAGCTCGCCCCGCACCTGCTCGGCGCGCGCGGGATCGCCCTTGGCATGTTCCTCGATCAGCCGCTCCAGCAGGCTGACGGCGAAGGTGACGCCGGCAGCCTTGAGCGCCTGCAGGTCGACCGGCGCCAGCAGGTGGCCCACCAGCTCCTGCAGGGTGCCGATGCGCTCGCCCGGGGTGTTGCGCGCGAGGGCCGTCGGATCGGGCGCGTTGCAGAGATCGGCCATGGTCGGCACGGTCGCGGAGAGATCGAAGACGCCGTCGGCCCGGATCGCGACGACCGAAGGCCCCGCCGGATTTCCCGCGCGCCAGACGCGGCCGACCAGGGTGCCCGACGTGCCGTCCTCGGGCAGGATTTCGCTGAGAGATGGTGACACTGGACGTCTCCGGCGCTTCGTTGCAGAAAAGGCGCGCCATTTCCGGGAGAAATAAGATCATGGTCGCAGCACGGATCAAAGGCGTTCTTTCGCCCGTCGTCACGCCCTTCAAGCGCGACCTCTCGCCGGATGTCGGCCGCTTCATCGCCCACTGCAAGTGGCTGATCAGCCAGGATTGCGGGCTCGCCGTCTTCGGCACCAACTCGGAAGCCAATTCGCTGTCCGCCAAGGAGCGCATGAGCCTGCTCGAGGCCGTTGTCGCCGCGGGCGTGCCGACCGCCCGCATGATGCCGGGTACCGGCGCCTGCTCGATCACCGAGGCGGCCGAGGTCAGCGCGCATGCGGTGAAGCTCGGCGTCGGCGGCGTGCTGATGCTGCCGCCGTTCTACTACAAGGGTGTCCCGGAAGAGGGGCTGTTCCGCTTCTATTCCGAAGTCGTGCAGCGCGTCGGTGACGACCGCCTCCGCGTCTATCTCTATCATATCCCCGGGGTCTCGGGCGTGCCGATCACCCACAAGCTGGTCGAGCGGCTGATGAAGGCCTATCCGAAGCAGGTCGCCGGCATGAAGGATTCGTCCGACGACTGGCCCCACACCAAGAGCATGATCGACGCCTTCGCCAAGGACGGCTTCGACGTCTTCTCCGGCAACGAGAAGCCGATCCTGGAGAACCTCAAGGCGGGCGGCGTCGGCTGCATCAGCGCCACCGCCAATATCAACCCGGGCAAGATCGCCGAGACGATCAAGGCCTACGGCACGCCGGAAGGCGACAAGCTCCAGGCCTGGATCAACGAGGTCCGCGGCGTCATGCAGGGCTATGTGATGATCCCGGCGCTGAAGTACGTGATCGCGCATTACGGCAGCGACCCGCACTGGAATCCCGTCCGTCCGCCGCTGGTCGAGATCGACGAGAAGACCGGCCGCGACATGATCGAGAAGCTCGACAAGCTCGGCTTCACCATGCCCGGCCTCAAGCAGGCGATGGCCGTCGCGGCGGAGTGACGCCCGAGGCATCGCATGAGAGCGGTCAGCGCCATTCTTAACGGGGCCGCGTGGCTGGTGGAACGACTGCTGCCGGGGCGCGCCACGAGAATCGTCGTTTCGATATTGCTCGCTGTCGCCATTGCTTTGATCATCTATGTGGTCAACTCCACCAAACTCGCCAGATGGCTCTGGACTCCTTCGGTCTCGGGTTCGGCCAACTCACCTCATCCTGAGGAGGCGTGCGAAGCGCGGCGTCTCGAAGGATGGGCGACAGACGGGGTGCTCATGCCCACCCTTCGAGACGCGCTCCTGCGGAGCGCTCCTCAAGGTGAAGTCATTGTTGAGATATTCAACTCGATTCAATCTCGCCCGGATACTCCCGGGCCTCGTGGCGGGGCGAGCGTTGACAGAGTTGCATCCGCGAGCCTATAAAATTGCCATGTCCAAGACCCTGTCCCACAACGCTTGGTATTTTACGCCCCTGACATAGGCGGCGCGAAGGGTCATGACTCAACGAAGCCGCCGCATCCCGGCGGCTTTCGTGTTCTAGGACTTGGCCTCCGGGCCGCGGCGGAACCCGCAACCGGAGGACGACATGTCGATCATCGAAGCTGAAATTGAACCGCACCATTTGCCGCTCGCCATCCGCGTGAGGCTGGCGGGCCCGCGCGACCTCGAGGATCTCTGCGAACTTCTGGGCGACGGCGAGAATGCGCGCGAGCAGGTGCTGACCTGGCTCGAGACGCCGGGCACGACCCTGCTGGTCGCACAGAGCGAGTTGGGCGTACTCGCGGTCGCGGTGTTGATGACCCGGCTCGTGCCGCTGGAAGGGATGGGCGCCCACAAGGTCATCGAGGTCGACAATCTAGTCGTGCGCGCCGACCAGCGCGGGCGCCGGGTCGGGCGGCGTCTCCTGGCCGCCGCCGTCGAATGGTCGCGCCAGCGCCACGCCGTGCAGGTCGAGGCCGTGGTTGGCGAGGGGCCGGCCAAGCGCTTCTACGAGAATTTCGGCTTCGCGGTCGCCAACGACCGACTGGTGCTGGCGGCGTGAGCGTCACGACCCGCCCGGCGCGTCAGCCCGACGGCCGCTTTTCGCGATGTGAACAATCCGGTTGCAGGTCGAACAATGTGATATGATGATTCTTCTTGCACACCCAGTGCCGGACATTTGTGCAGGAGTAGCCCCGTGGCAAAGCGTTCTACCAAACGTGCGAACGTGCCCGTCGAAAAGGCACCGGTCGCGCTGAAGCAGACGATGACCAAGCCGATCTCCAGCTACACGGACCCGGAGCATCTGCACACCCTCATGCAGAACGCCAAGCGCATGGGCCGCGAAGATATCTGGCGCGAGGCATTCGACCAGCTTTGCTCGCTCGAGGGCGCCACCCAGACGGAGCCGCTGGACCGGGCGTTCTACAGCACGCTGGCGGCCTACGAGCAGCTGCTGACGCAGAAGAACCGTCGCGCCACCCGGGCGAGCCGCACCCGCCTCAAGCTGAAGGGCAAGGGCGTGGTCGCGTGCCTGGAGGATTGGGCCAAGAGCAAGGAAGCCCCCGAATCCTTCGAGTTGCTGGTCGCCAACGGCATGGTCGAGATGACGGGCGAGCAGCTCGTCCTGACCTATCCCGACAAGTTCTCGCCGGAAGCGGTCGCGGGCGCCACGGCGCGTATGGCGACGTTGAGCACGGCGGCGCCCGAGGCGTGACCTCTAGGCCGGCTCGGCGTCGCGGGCGGCCCACATCCTCTTGAAGGCGGGACGGGACTGGCACGCGGCGAGCCAGGCCTTCACGCGCGGCGCGGCTTCGAACAGTTCCGGCGCGGGCTGCGCATATCGCACGATCTCGGCGGCGTTGAGATCGGCCAGGGTGAAGCGGTCGCCGACCAGCCAGCCGCTCTTTGCCAGCGCCTTGTCGAGCACGGCGAACGGCCCCTTGAGCGCCTCGACCGCGGCGTCGGCGATCTTCGGGTCCTTCGCGCCTGTCGGGTTGCCCAGGCGATGATAGAGGATGTTGATCGAGTGCGGCTCGACGCCGGTCGCGGCCCACAGCGACCACATCGCGATCTGGCCTTCCTCGGCGACGTTTGCCGCCGCGACCGGGCCGCCATGCTTGCGCGCGAGGTAGAGGTTGATGGCCAGCGACTCGTGCAGCACCAGCCCGTCATCGTCGATCGAGGGGATGAGGCCGCCCGGATTGATCTTCAGGAATTCCGGCGACTGGGTGTGCAGCATCCCGGCCGGCACGGTGCGATAGTGCTGGATGACCGGAACCTGCCTGAACGGGATGCCGAGTTCCTCGGCCAGCCAGATGTTGCGCGACGCGCGGGAACGGTAGACGCCGTAGATCGTGAGCATGGAAAATCCCACTCCATCGAACTGTTTTCTTGACGGGATCGCGCCCGTTCTTAAGGCTTGTGACGTTCGAGGCACAGCGAAAAACCGGACCGGGCTCTCCAGCAAGGAGGATCGACGATGTCGGCACCCAGGACATTCGAAGCGGTGAAGGACGCCAGCCACCTCTACGAGGTCGAGCGGCGCGCCTACCATTTGCAGCGGCCGGGTTTCCGGGTCGCCGAGCTGCAGCTCTCGCCCACGCAGAAGGTGCCCTGGCATTTCCACAACAACATCAGCGACACGTTCTACGTGGTCGAGGGAACGATGCGGCTCTTCCTGCAGAAGCCGAAGCATGAGGTGATCCTGAAGCCGGGAGACAGCTTCGTCGCCGCGCCGGGGAGGCCGCATCTCGTGACCAACGGGGGAACCTCCTCGCTCACGTTCCTCATCATGCAAGGCGTGGGCGAGTACGACTATGTCCCGCTGGTTTGAGTTGAACCGGAGTACCCGTCGTCTCGACCGGAGCACCGAAGGTGCGGAGTGGAGAGACCTTCGTTCAACAAAGAGCCGGCAAATCGTGGAGAGAAGATCTCTCCGCTCCGCGCTGCGCGCTCCGGTCGAGATGACGGCGCTGGCTAACTGATCGCGGGCGCCTGTCGGCCGACGAACTGGACGCGCAGCTCGCGCTTCAGGACCTTGCCGGTGGCGTTGCGCGGCAGGGCGTCGACGAAGGCGACGGATTGCGGGACCTTGAACTTGGCGAGGCGGGCGAGGCAGTGGCGGATCACATCGCCCTCGGCGAGGTCCTGGTCCGGCTTGCGCACGACGATGGCCATGCCGACCTCGCCCCAGCGCTCGTCGGGGACGCCGATGATCGCGGCGTCGGCGATGGCAGGGATCTGGAACAGCACGTTCTCGACCTCGGCGGGATACACGTTCTCGCCACCGGAAATGTACATGTCCTTCCAGCGGTCGACGATGTAGACGAAGCCTTCCTCGTCGAGCCGCGCCGCGTCGCCGGTGTGCAGCCAGCCGTCGGTGAAGCTCCTCGCGGTGGCCTGCGGATTGTTCCAGTAGCCCGGCGTGATGTTGGGTCCCTTGATCAAGAGCTCG
>CANIEC010000226.1 GCA_947466085.1 Rhodospirillales bacterium | reverse complement strand
CGGGCGGCAAGGTGATCCGCGAGATCACCGAGCAGACCGGCACCAAGATCGACATCGAGGACGACGGCACGATCAAGGTCGCGGCGGTGGACGCCAAGGCCGGCCAGCGCGCCATCGACTGGATCAAGGGCATCGTGGCCGAGCCGGAAGTCGGCGTGATCTACACCGGCAAGGTGGTGAAGACCGTCGAGTTCGGCGCCTTCGTGAACTTCCTCGGTGCGCGCGACGGCCTCGTGCACATCTCGGAGCTGGCGCCGCGTCGCGTCGCCAAGGTGACGGACGTCATCAAGGAAGGCGACCAGGTCAAGGTCAAGGTCCTGGGCGTCGACGACCGCGGCAAGGTCCGCCTCTCGATGAAGGTGGTCGACCAGGAGACCGGCGAGGACATCTCGAACAAGCCGGTCGACGAGGTTCCCGCCGGCGAGTAATCGTCGATCGATCGATAACGGAAACGGCGGCCCCAGGGGCCGCCGTTTTTTTGTTTGTCGCGGCCTAAAGGCTTCGTCCGAGTGACCGGAGGTTTGGCTGAATCTCCCAGGGCCTCATGCAACCTGATCCGCGACTGTTCGTTATCGGACGTCATAGGCGATTGGCATTCGTCGACCGGCGAAGCCATCCACGCTCTACGCCTCCGGCGGCGCGAAGCACCCAAGGCTTTTCCCGCAACGTCACGGAGTGCGTCATATGTCGGTCATGCATCGTCTTCGCGCTTACCACGCGCTATTGGTGCTTCTGGCGGTCGCCGCGTACGCGACGGGCGAAATGGGCCTCGTTCATGCGTGGCTGGGCTATGCCGTGTCCGTGGTGCTGATCGGGCGGGTACTGTGGGCGGTGACGGGCGTGCCGCAACTGGGTCTGATGCGGTTCTATCCTCAGTTCGACGGTCTGAAACTCGGCAACGCCATGACCCATCCGGCCATCAGCCGGACGCTCCTCCTCGGCATCGGGATATGCCTGATCGGCGTGTCCGCAACAGGCATCGCCCTGGACCGTGGCCGGGCGGTAGGCTTCGCGTCGGGAAACGCAATTGCAACAGCCAGCGCTAAAGACTCGGCGGACAAGAAAGTCGAAGCCGCCTCGGCGAAGGCTGCGACCGAACGAGAAGAGCCGGAAGGCGGCCTGTCGGAGGTGCACGAGTTGCTGGCGAACCTACTGGTCGGCCTCGTCATTCTACACGTTGCCTATCTTCTGATGTTCAAATGGCCTCTCGCGCGTTTCATGCTCTTCCTGGATGGCGCGAAGCGATAGAGCGGCTATCTCCCGCGGTGCAGAAGCTGCTATCGGACCAAGGCCCCCTCTATCTGCCCAACACGACGGCGCAGTTCGAGGCACGCATCGCCGAGGAGACCGCGCGCCGGGCCCCGCTCATCAAGGAAAACAAGCTCGAGTTCGACCAGTAGGGCAACGGGACCGGAAACGGCGGCCCACGGGCCGCCGTTCTTGTGTGGGCCCTGAGCCGGACAGGGAGTGCTCGCCGTCTGCCCTGACTGGCGTGTTAAGCCAGCGCGATGAACGATGCGTGCGGCGCTTCGGGGGCCTCGAGCGCGAGCGGCAGCCAGTCCCGGCGAAAACGCCGCCAGACCTCCTTGCTTGTCGGACTGCCGAGGCCGTGACCCGGGTCGACCTCTGCTTCGAACAGCCAGGGATTGAGGTCGGCGTCCAATCCGATATCGATGCCGAAAAAGCTCGGCGGCAGACCGCGCCACCCCGTAATGGCGCGCATCGCGCCCAGGATGCCGCCCGTTTCCAGGGAACCGACCAGTTGCGCCGCTGTCAGGACGAGGCGGTCTCTCACGCGCCGCGCGTCGGCGGTGTCGAAGGCCGTGTCGAGGAACGTCTGCAGGGCCACACCGGGCGCCGCGAACGCGCCGATGGGTTGCTGAAGGGCGGACTTGTCGGCCGACAGCGGATTGACGAAAAGCGCACCGTGCGCGCCATCGACATAGGGGTGGGTCGACACGAAGACCAGCCCATCATGCCACAGGCTCGCAGCACCGGTGGCTGGCGCCCGCAAACTGATGTGCAGACGGATATTGATCTTGCGTCCCTCGTAGAGAAAAGGGGGCTCGATGAAACGCTGGAGAACTGCGGCGCCTTCGGGCCACGGCTCGCCGCCGGCCCCACTCAAGGTACGGATGCCCTGCGCGCCGGCGAGATGTGGCGCCTTGACGATCCACCTGGCGTGCGGGTCGTTGCGAACGGCCCCCTTTGCGATCTTCTCCTGGGCGGGCAACCGGTAGGTTTCCGGCCACCACGCGGGGCGCTTCTTCGCGGAACCCTCGATCAGGCGGGCAAGAACATCCTTGCGGTCAATCCGCGCCAGCGCTTCGACGTCGCGAGATTGCCAGAAGAAGATGGCCTGGTCGGCAAATCCGTCGTTGTCGAGGAGCCGATTGCGAAGCGCCCGCCGCTGATCCTGCCGATCGAACTCGATCATCCATCGGGCAAAGTCGAGTGCGGCGCTCGGCGGGGCATTCCGGCCCGGATGGGAGAGCTGGCGCGCAAAGGCATGATCGCCGGCAAGATGGATGGCGTTGGCCGCGATCGCACGGGTCTGGACCGTCGCGTCCGAGAGGGCCACTGCCCGGAGGTAGTGCTGGGCGCTTTCGCCATAGTGGCCAAGCTTGCGCTGGCAGAAACCCAGCCATTCTTCAATGTCGGCCGTCGTCCCCAACCGGGCGGCACGCTTGAATTGCGCCACCGCCTTCTCATGCTCATAAAGCCGCGCCAGCGCCCAGCCGAACAGCCGGATCTTATCCCGCGAGTCTGGATGTTCCTGCGCGAAGCGCTCGGCCAACCGGAGCGCGGCCGGGCGATCCGTCTTCATCAGTCCGGCCACCGCTTCGTGGGCCTGCGCCGGTGTCAGTTGCAAGATCTGTCCCTCGGACTGGCGGGCGGGATACCATCACCTGGAGGCGGGCGCTGGGCCGGCATTGTCGCGTTGACGATCACGGAGCGCAAGAATCCTCCGTGCCCGGCAAACCAATCCTGCGCGGTGGTGTGCTCGAATTCGGTATCGCTGCGGGAGGGCAGTATCGTTCGAGGGGCCCGAAAGTCTCTGGACTGATCGGCGGCTCTTGAAGCATCCCTGATCCTGTGTTTTGGAGCCGCGCGGGTGGAGGGGTCGGCAAGGACAACACCCCGCCCACGGTTCGCCCTTGGACACTGCCGTTGAACATGGAAGGCTCGCTGCCGGATGGTGCCTCATACAGTCGCGTACACACGTCGGATCCCGTCGGTGATCGGGGGTGACGTGCAAGGTGTCGGAAAGGTAACCCGTTGACCGGTGTAGGCGAGGATGCCGTTCAGGCCTGCAAGCGTTTGCTGGGCATGACGGCGCTGCGCGTCGAGCAGCCGGGCGGGCGCTTGCGCAGGTCGGTCCGCGTGTTGCTCGAGGATCGCAATGTCATCGTGACCAAGCGCAGACATCCGGCGCGCGCGCGCCTCGAGGCCGAAGTGCTGCAGGCGCTCTCGGATCAGGGCGCGCCGGTCCCCAGGTTGCTCTGCTTCGATGGAGCCTGGCTGATCCAGGAGGATCTCGGTTCAACCCGCCTGTCGCAGACGCTCGCCGCAATACGCGAAGCCGACGCAGAAGGCCTGCTGCAGAATGCCATCTCGGCTCTGGCAGCCGCCCAACAGGCGGGGCGGGAGCGCCGGCTCAACCGGCAGGTTGTGGCGATCGGGAAGAACGCCGACTGGATCGAGACGCTCGCCACGATACACCGACGCATCGGCGAACAGCTTCAACTGTCTGTCCCCGCCCTGCCGACAGACCGCCTTGTCGCGCAGCTGCGCCCGCATCGGTTGGCCTTCATCAAGTGGGACGCCCGTCCCGCCAACGCCGTTGCCCGGGCCGATGGGTCGGTGGCGTGGTTTGACTGGGAGCATTGTGGTTGCCGCAATCCGCTCGACGATGTGGTCTGGCTTCTGTGCGACGAGTACACGCCTGATTTGCCAAAGACGGAGGAGCGGCTCATCGGCCACATCCTTCCATGGTTCCTCAATGGTTCGGCACAAGACGTTGCGCACGACTATCTCATGACGTTCGGCGCGCTGCACGGCGCCATGAGGCTGTCGCTGATCCTGACGGAGAAGGCCAATGGCCCGTGGTGGGATCCGCTTCACTGTCTCGATCGCGACAGTGTCGGGGTAACTCTGGAAATGGCGTTGCGTCTGTGTCGCCGCAGTGCACGCTGGGCAGCCCGCGGCTCGCTCACGAAGGAACTGGGCGATTGGTTCGAAGAAGTGGCCGAACGACTGGCGACGGCGCCCCAAACCTGAGGCTGGTTTGTGACCGAAAAGTAACTGCAGGTTTCTCCAGGATCACCAGGCGGCGGACGCTTCTGTCGGATTCCGGCCTTGGATCATGTCGGCTGGTTGCGCCCCGGAAGGCTCACCCTCACGGCCAGAGGAACGCTAATAGTGCAATTTGTTCGTCAAAACCTTTTGACACTCGGAATGAAGGTTGATTTCCTGGCTGAGCTGGGGATTCCTCCCATCGTGTATTGGGCAATCAGGAAAGCCTGATCCTGCGGTTGGGTGGCTGAGGGTCGGCAGTCTGACGCGGGCCTGGGTGGGACCGAGAGTCAGCTGTTGACGCCGAGATTGGCGGTCAATCGTTTTCTTTTGAATTCAATGCTCCGAACGCGCCGCAGGGCGCGGAACGAGAAGTGCGTGCGAATCACAAGACACGGACGGGGAGCTCGACAATGGCCAAAGGCGTCAAACTGACCGGCACGAGCGGCACTGAAACCCTGACCGGCGGCATCAACGACGACGACATCACAAGCCTGCTGGGCAGGCACACCATCCTGGCCGGCGCTGGTGACGACAAGATCACGGTCGGCAACACCAGCAACAATCTCATCGATGCTGGGACGGGCAACGACAGCATCACCGTCGGCAACGGCAGCAACACGATTTATGGCGGCGCCGGCAACGACAGGATCACCGTCGGCAACGGCAACAACACGATCGACGGTGGCGATGGCGTCGACGTCATCAAGGCCGGCAAGGGCAACGACGTCATCGACGCCGGCACGGGCAACGATATCGTCCAGGCAGGCGACGGAAACAATCTGGTTTATGGCGGCGACGGCGACGATTCGGCGGGGACTGGCGAAGGTAATGATTCCCTCGATGGCGGCGCGGGCAACGACATTCTGGCCGGCGGCGCCGGTAACGATTCCCTGGTGGGCGGTGCCGGCGACGACCTGCTGCTCGGAGACGGATCGATCAATCCGAACGGCAAGGCCAACTTTGGCTCGGGTGGCGGTTCAGGGGGCGGCTCGCATGGCGCGAGCCAGACCTTCAACGACTATCTCAACGGCGGCACGGGCAACGACAAGCTCGACGGCGGCCGGGGCAACGACGTGCTCGACGGCGGCGCCGGTAACGACTCCCTGGTAGGCGGTGCCGGCAACGATTCCCTCAAGGGCGGTGCCGGCAACGACCTGCTCCTGGGTGACGGCTCGCTCGGTTCCGGCGGCAAGGTCAAGTTCGACTCGGGTGGCGGCTCTGGTGGCGGCTCGGGCGGCGGTTCAGGGGGCGGTTCAGGGGGCGGCTCCCACGGCGCGGCGCAGACCTTCAACGACTACCTCAACGGCGGCGCCGGCAATGACGTGCTCTACGGCGAGCGCGGCAACGACCAGGCGATCTATACGGCGTCCGAGAACCTCGGTGCCCGCGACGTCTATGACGGCGGGTCGGGCATCGATACGCTGACCCTGGAGTTGACGCGGGCCGAGTGGCTCAATCCCCAGGTCCAGGTCGACATCGCGGCCTATCTCCAGTTCCTCCGCGGTCACACCAGCCCCGTTACCGGCCAGGCCGACGGCGCGGCCTTCCAGTTCAATGCCTTCAATCTCCAGGCCAGCCGGTTCGAGAACCTGCGGGTGTTCGTCGACGGCCAGGAGTTCGATCCGCGCGATGCCGCCGTCGACGCCGTCAACGACACCGCCACGATCAGCGAGGACAGCGCGAACACGTTCTTTGGCAGCGTCCTGGCCAACGACATGGCGCCGGATCTGGCGCGATCGGTGCGCCTGGTCACGCCCCCGGCCGCGGGCGTCCTTGTCTTCAACACCGGAGCCGACGGCAACCCCGACGGCACCTACAGCTTCAACCCGGCGGGTGCCTTCGAATGGCTGGCCCAGGGCGAGAGCACGACTGTTTCCTTCACCTACGAGGTCAAGGACGCCGACGGCGACACCGACCAGGCGACCGTAACGATCGTGGTCACCGGCACCAACGACGCGGCGGTGATCTCGGGTGATGTGACCGGAGCGGTGGTCGAAGCGGGCAGCGACAATAGCGGCGGCACGCCGACCGCGACCGGGATTCTGACCAATACCGACGTCGACAACGCCCCGGACAGCTTCCAGGCGGTGGTGGCGGCAACAGCCGGCGACAACGGCTATGGCTCCTACACCATGGCGGCGGACGGAAGCTGGACCTACACGCTCGACAATGCCAACGCCGCCGTCGAGGCGCTCGATGCCGGGGACACGCTGACCGATTCCTTCACGGTCTACACCATCGACGGCACCGCGCAGCAGGTCGCTGTCACGATCAACGGTGCAGCCGATGTCCCTGTTAACCAGGCGCCGGTCGCGGTGAATGACGTCGTCGACAGCGTGGTTGGGAGCGGCGCTGCTGCCATCATCACCTTCGAGACCTACTACAAGGAATACTACGCCCTTCCCGATTTCTATAGAGTAACCACCGACGAGGGCTTCCTGTTTACGGATAACGGCGCGGGTCCCTATCAGCAGGGGAACTCTGTCGGGGGCCCCAATGTGAGCAGCGGCGACTGGGGGG
>CANIEC010000225.1 GCA_947466085.1 Rhodospirillales bacterium | reverse complement strand
TGGACAACGTGCGTCCGGCCCTCGAGATCGACGTCACCGGGGCGACATGGCCGATCGAGCGGGCGGATGCCGTGCTCTGCTGCAACATGATCCACATCGCGCCGTGGGAGGCCGCCGTCGGGCTGTTGACCGGCGCGGGACGCCTGCTGCCGCCGGGTGGCCTGCTCTTCACCTACGGCCCCTACCGGCGGGGCGGGCGGCACACCGCGCCCAGCAACGAGGCCTTCGACGCCGACCTCAGAAGGCGCAATCCCGCATGGGGCGTGCGCGACCTGGAGGCCGTCACCGAGCTCGCGCTTGGCCAGGGCTTCGGGGAGCCGGACATCGTCGAAATGCCGGCGAACAATCTGTCGCTGTTGTTCAATCGGCTGTGATGACCCTGGGCGGTGGCAATCGTGCAGGGGATGCGCTAACGCTTCAGCCGGCCTCGCGGGGAGCATCGTCGGAAACATGTCGAATCGTAACGATGAAGCCGTAGTTCTTGCAGTCCCGAAACCGTTTCGAGTGCTGGCGCCCTTTCTGGCTGCGGTCGCGCTAGTCGCGCTGGTGACCGGCTGCAAGCAGGAGAACAAGTTCCAGCCCCCGCCGCCCGCCGAGGTCAATGTCGGCGTGCCCGTCAAACAGGACGTGGCCCCATTCGAGGTGCTCACCGGCAACACCGTGGCCTTCGCGACCGTCGACCTGGTCGCCCGCGTCGAGGGCTTCCTGGTCTCCCAGGACTATGTCGACGGCTCCGAAAAGAAGAAGGGTGACAAGCTCTTTGGCATCGAGCAGACGATGTACAAGGCCCAGCTCAAGGAGGCCGAGGCCCAGCTCGACGGCGCCAAGGCCTCGCTGGCCCAGGCCGAGGCCGAGTTCACCCGCCAGGAGACGCTGCTGCGCCAGAACGTCTCGGCGCAGGCCACCTTCGACACAGCCAAGGCCAAGCGCGACAATGCGCGGGCCACGGTCGAGAATTCCGAAGGCAACCTCACGGTCGCCCAGACGAACCTGGGCTACACCACGGTCCTCGCGCCGTTCGACGGCGTCGTCAGCAAGCATCTCGTCTCGGTCGGCGAACTGGTCGGCGCGTCGACGGCCACCAAGCTCGCCTCGATCGTCCAGCTCGATCCGATCTACGTCACGTTCAACATGAGCGAACAGGACATTCTGCAGATCCGCCAGAACCTGAAGAACCGCCGGCTCGACGTCGAGGAACTCAGCAAGGTTCCGCTGGAAATCGGCCTGATGAACGAGGACGGCTTTCCCCACAAGGGCTTCCTCAACTACGTGTCGCCGGAACTCGACGCGACGACCGGTACGATCCTGGTCCGCGGCCTCTTCAGCAATCCGACGCGCAGCCTCATTCCAGGCTTCTTCGTGCGCGTGAAGGTGCCTCAAGGGCTGGGGGCCACGGCCTCCCTGCTGGTGCCCAATCGCGTGATCGGAGAGGACCAGGCCGGCAAGTACCTGCTGACGGTCAACAAGGACAATGTCGTGGTCCAGACCCGGATCACCACGGGACAGCTCCTCGCCAACGGCCTGCGCGTGATCCCGACGGGCCTGAAGCCCGACGACCAGGTCGTGCTCAGCACCAACGGGGCGGCCATTCCAGGCGCCAAGGTGGTTCCCAAGGTGACGACAATTCCCGTTGCGACCGACGGCACTCCCGCCGCGCCCAAGTGACCGGCCGGGGAACGCAGCCATGATCTCCGCCTTCTTCATCAACCGGCCGGTCCTGGCCAACGTCCTCGCCATCATCATCGTGCTGATCGGCGGCGTGGCGCTGGCGACCCTGCCGGTCGCGCAGTATCCCAACGTCGTGCCGCCCACGGTGCAGGTCACCACGACCTACCCGGGCGCCAGCGCCGCGGTCGTCGTCAACGATGTCGCCCTGCCCGTCGAGCTGCAGGTCAACGGCGTCGAGAAGATGATCTACATGCAGTCCTACAGCACGGACTCCGGCACCTACACGCTCACGGTGACCTTCGAGATCGGCACCGATCTCAATTTCGCGCAGGTGCTGGTGCAGAACCAGGTCAGTGCGGCGCTGGCCTCGCTGCCCATGCCGGTGCAGGCGCAGGGCCTCGTCGTCCAGAAGAAGTCGACGTCGATCCTGCAGATCGTATCGCTGACGTCCCCCGACCAGCGTTACGACAGCCTCTATCTCAGCAACTACGCCACCATCAATCTCGTCAACGAACTCGCGCGCCTGCCCGGCGTCGGCAACGTCAACGTGCTGGGCGTCGGCCAGTATTCGATGCGCGTCTGGCTCGACCCGCAGAAGCTCTACACGTTCGGCCTCAACCCGTCGGACGTGAGCAAGGTCATCCAGCAGCAGAGCCAGGACGTGACGGCGGGCCAGGTCGGCCAGCCGCCGGCGCCCAAGGGGCTGGATTTCCAGTACACGATCGACGTCGTCGGCCGCCTCAGCACGCCCGAGGAATTCGGCAACATCATCGTCAAGGCCGAGCAGGGCAACGGCGGCCGGATTGTGCGGGTGCGCGACGTCGCCCGTGTCGAACTGGGGGCCCAGACCTACTCCACGACGTCGCACATCAACGGAAAGCCCAACTCGGGCCTCGCGATCTACCAGCTGCCCGACGCCAACGCGCTCGACGTCGCCAAGGCCGTGAAGGCCAAGATGGCGGAGCTGTCCAAGGCCTTCCCGCCCGGTCTCGCCTACGAGGTGCCGTTCGACACCACCCGCTTCGTGACGGCCTCGATCCACGAGGTCTTCATGACCCTGATCGAGGCCGGCATCCTGGTGCTGATCGTGATCGTGATCTTCCTGCAGGACTGGCGCGCGATGCTGGTGCCCGCGACCACGATCCCCGTCACGATCATCGGCGCCTTCGCCGCGATGGCCGCCCTCGGCTTCACCATCAACACCACGACCATGTTCGGCATCGTGCTGGCGATCGGCATCGTGGTCGACGACGCGATCGTGATCGTCGAGGGCGTGGCGCACCATATCGAGCGCGGGATGACGCCGCATGACGCGTCGATCAAGGCCATGGACGAGCTGTTCGGGCCGGTCATCGGCATCACCCTGGTGCTGATGTCGGTGTTTTTGCCGGCCGCCTTCCTGCCCGGCCTGACCGGCCAGATGTTCGCCCAGTTCGCCCTCGTCATCGCCGCAACGGCGCTGATCAGCGCCGTCAATGCCGCCACCCTGAAGCCCACCCAGTGCGCGATGTGGCTGCGCGCCGCGACGCCGCCGGAGAAGCGCAACCTCTTCTTCCGCGGCTTCAACAAGGTCTACGGCAAGCTCGAGGACGCCTATGCGGGCCTGGTCGGCTTCATGGTCCACCGGGCCGGGCTGATGGTGCTGCTGGCGCTGGTGGCGGCCGGCATCGGCGGCTGGGGTGTCGCCCGCCTGCCGACCGCATTCATTCCCAACGAGGACCAGGGTTACCTGATGATCGCCGTGCAGCTGCCGGACGGCGCCTCGCTCGAGCGTACCGGCGCCACGCTGAATCAGGTCGCCGAGATCGCCATGGCGGCGCCGGGCGTCGAGAACGTGGTCGCGCTGGGCGGCATGTCGATTCTCGACAGCAACTCCTCCCTCGCGAACGCCGCCGTGTCCTATGTCATCCTCAAGGACTGGGACGTGCGCCTGAAGGCCGAGGGACAGGACCTGCGGTCGATCGTGCTCGGCCTGATGGAAAAGCTGAAAGTCCTGCAGGACGGCCGCGCCTTCGTCATCGTGCCGCCCGCCATCCAGGGCATCGGCAATGCCGGCGGCTTCCAGATGCAGATCGAGCAGAAGGACGGCAGCTTCGACTACGCCAAGCTGCAGGCCATCACCGACACGATGGTCCGCAACGCCGGCACGCAGTCAGCGCTCAGCAACGTCGTGACCACGTTCCGCTCCGGCGCACCGCATGTCCGCATCGAGGTCGACCGCGTCAAGGCCGAGTCACTGCGGGTTCCGGTCGGCGACGTCTTCACGACCCTGTCGAGCTACATGGGCTCGGCTTTCGTCAACCGCTTCAACAAGTTCGGCCTCAGCCTGCAGGTCTACATCCAGGCCGACTCGCAGTACCGCACGCGGCCGGAGGACATCCTGAAGCTGCAGGTGAAGAACCTCGACGGCCAGATGGTGCCGATCGGCGCCATCGCCGAGCTCAAGCCGGCACTCGGCCCACCGCTGATCAGCCTCTACAACCTCTACCCGTCCGCCGCGATCGTCGGCTCTCCTGCAACGGGATTCAGCTCGGGCGAGGGTATCGAGCTGATGGACCAGATTGCCAAGGCGATCCTTCCGCCCGGCACCGGCTACGAATGGACCGGCATGGCCTACCAGGAGAACATCGTCGGCAACCAGCTGCTGTACGTTTTCGCCCTTGCGATTCTGCTGGTCTATCTCTGCCTTGCCGGCCAGTACGAAAGCTGGATCGCGCCACTTGCCGTCATCCTCGCCGTCCCACTGGCGCTCAGCGGCCCCGCGATCGCGCTCAACGCGGTTGGGCTCGCCAACAACATCTACACCCAGATCGGCCTGATGCTTCTGATCGCGCTGGGCGCCAAGAACGCCATCCTGATCGTGGAGGTGGCGCGCGAACGCCGCGCCGAGGGCAAGGAGATCATCGAGTCGGCGATCGACGCGGCCCGCACGCGCTTCCGTCCCATCCTGATGACCTCGTTCGCCTTCATCCTGGGCGTCGTGCCCCTGGTGACGGCAACAGGCGCGGGCGCCAACTCGCGCATCTCGCTGGGCCTCTGCGTGTTCAGCGGCATGATCGCCTCGACCTGCCTGGCGGTGCTGTTCGTGCCCTCGTTCTTCACGGTCCTGCAGCGCTTCGAGGAACGCGGCAAGGCCAAGAAGAGCAAGACAACGCCGCCGCCGGCCGAAGGCGTTGCCGCGGCCGGGCACTGATACCCAGGGGTCGTCCCCTCAGTCGCGGACGACCCCCGGATGCCGGAGCTGGCGAGACGGTGGCTTCCCGGAGCGGTGGGAAGCCGCTCCAGATCGCCCAGCATGAGCCTGAGGGCCATACGCTCTATCTCGATCTCGCGCGACGTCCGTAGCCCCATCCGACGAAGCAACGCCACCATCGGCAACCAGCTCGTGGCGGCGAGGCACACAAGCGATGCCGTCCATGAAACGGGTACCGACGGCAATCGGCGATTGACCACCGCCCCCGCCATGAAGCCGAGCGACTCCACGAGGACGGCCCTGCTCTCGAGCACGCTTTCGAGGTCCCGTTCCTCCTCGAGTTCGCGCAGCCGCCGCGCGATGCGCCGGCGATTGCCCGCGCAATAGCGTACCCGTGCGCAGCCGCCGCCGGTAGCCCGCCCATCCGTCGTACCAACGATCGGCCTGCTCTCCTCCCAGGACTTCCCGGACTGGATGATCGGGGCCTTGCGCAAAGGTTTGGACGAGAAGGGCTACGTGGAAGGCCGCAACCTCACCATCATCTATCGCGCGGCGGAAGGTCAGACCGCCCAGCTGCCGGCGATGGCAGCCGATCTGGTCGACGCCAGGGTCTCGGTCATCTGCGCCATGGGAGGGCCGCTGCCCACGCGCGCCGCCAAAGCAGCGACAACGACGATCCCCATCGTTTTCGCTTATGGCGGTGATCCAGTTGCCGACGGCCTGGTCACCAGCATCAGCCGCCCCAAGGCAAACGTCACGGGAGCGACGTTCATCGGCGCCTCGATGACGGCGAAGCAGCTGGAACTACTGCATGAGTTGCTGCCCCGGGCGACCGACGTGGCGTTGTTGGTGAACCCCAAGGGCACATTGGCGAAAGGCGAGGTCGAGGACGCCACTGTCGCCAGCAAGACCTTGGGCCTGCGGCTGCACGTCATCGACGCCAGCAGCGTCCGCGAAATCGACGAAGCATTTGCGACCATGGACCGGTTGAAGGTCGAAATGCTCGCCATCGGCGTCGATCCGATGTTCGGCTTCACGCTTCGCGATCAGATCGCGGCACTCGCGTCGCGTTACCGGATTCCCACGACGGGCGACGCGGCCACGCTCGCCCAGTTCGAGGCCGGTGGGCTGCTCATCAGCTACGGCCCAGTCATCCCCGATACCTGGCGGCAAGCGGGAGGGTATGTTGGCCGAATACTGAAGGGTGACAAGCCCTCGGACCTGGCGATCCTTCAACCAACCCGTTTCGAGCTGGCCATCAACCTCAAGACGGCGAAGGCGCTCGGCCTCACGGTGCCCCTGTCCATGATCGCCCGCGCCGACGAAGTCATCGAATGAGGCGGCGGCACCTCCTAGCATTGCCAGCGCGGGCGCGACCTCGCCCACCCGTGCCCAGAAGGAGCCTCTGGTTGGCTTCGCAGTCGCCGGCGATCCCGAACCAAGCTGGAGCCAATTCCGCATCACCGGCCCGATCCATCGCGAATGTCTCGATCACGTCATCGTCCTCGATGAGCGTCACCTGCGCCGCGTGTTGTCGGCATGCTTCGAGTATCACCACCGAAGCCGCCCGCGATGCTGGAGAACACGACGAAGCGGCGCGGAAGCCAGACTGGCTGTCCAGCCACCCCGAGTTTGGCCCCCATGGCAGAGGTCAAATGTGGAGGAGCGTGGAAAGCAGGGGCCTGTTTTGCAGGCTTTCTGGTCGCACCGCCATGGCGGTGGAAAGTGGCGTCCCCGAGAAACTTCGAATTCGTGTTTTATCAGGTTCGGTAGAGTTTAGGGGTGGTCCTTTTTTAGCCGTTTTATAAGGCTTTTCTATCCCATTGCGTTTCTCTGCGTTTGACTGCGCCGCAGAAGAACTTGTACATTACATTGTACACAATGGGGCCGCAGTGAAACTCAAATCCGCGCTGGCTGTAGCGGCCATAAAGAAGACTGGTGACCACGCTGTTGGTCAAGGACT
>CANIEC010000224.1 GCA_947466085.1 Rhodospirillales bacterium | reverse complement strand
GGAAGGCGGCCGCGCGGAGCAGGCGGCGCTGATCTACGATTCGCCACTCACCGACACCAAGAAGACCTTCACCTATCGCGAGCTGCGCGACCAGGTGGCGCGCATCGCCGGGATGATCGCGGCACAGGGCGTGGGCAAGGGGGATCGCGTCATCCTCTACATGCCGATGATCCCCGAAGCGGTGATGGCGATGCTCGCCTGCGCGCGCATCGGCGCGATCCATTCGGTGGTGTTCGGCGGCTTCGCGGCCAAGGAACTGTCGAGCCGCATCGATGACTGCGGGCCGAAGCTTATCCTCACCGCCTCGTGCGGCATCGAGCCATCGCGTATCGTGCACTACAAGCCGCTGGTCGACCAGGCGATCGAGCAGGCCAAACACAAGGTGCCGCGGGTCATCCTGCTGCAGCGCCCGCAATGCGCCGCAACGATGGTGCCCGGCCGCGACCTCGACTGGAACGAGGCGCTGGCCACCGCGCAGCCGGCTCCCTGCGTGCCCGTGAAGGCCACCGATCCGCTCTACATCCTCTACACATCGGGCACGACCGGCCAGCCCAAGGGCGTGGTGCGCGACACTGGCGGCTACTGCGTGGCGCTCGCCTGGTCGATGAAGAACCTCTACGGCGTCCAGCCGGGCGAGGTGTACTGGTGCGCCTCGGACGTGGGCTGGGTCGTGGGCCACAGCTACATCGTCTACGGCCCCCTGATCCACGGCGCGACCTCGATCCTCTACGAGGGCAAGCCGGTCGGCACGCCCGACGCCGGCGCCTTCTGGCGCGTGATCTCCGAGCACAAGGCGATGGCGCTGTTCACGGCGCCGACGGCCTTCCGGGCGATCAAGCGCGAGGACCCTGAAGGCAAGCTGCTCGGGCAGTACGACCTCTCGAAGTTTCGCACCCTGTTCCTCGCGGGTGAGCGCGGCGATCCGCCGACCGTGGAGTGGGCGCAGAAGCTTCTGGGCGTGCCGGTGGTCGATCACTGGTGGCAGACCGAGACCGGCTGGGCGATCTGCGGCAACTTCCAGGGCCTCGACCCGATGCCGGTCAAGCTCGGTTCGACCTCAGTACCGTCGCCGGGCTGGCACCTCGACGTGCTGGACGAGAATGGCCATCCGATGAAGCCGGGCGAGGTGGGCGCGCTGGCGGGCAAGCTGCCGTTGCCGCCGGGAACCTTCCCGACCCTGTGGAATGCCGACGAGCGCTACAGGCAGAGCTACATGAGCGAGTTCCCCGGCTACTACAAAACCGGGGACGCGGGCTTCATCGACCAGGACGGCTACGTCTCGGTGATGACCCGTGTGGACGACGTGATCAACGTTGCCGGTCATCGCCTCTCTACCGGGCAGATCGAGGAAGTGCTGGGCGCGCACAACGATGTCGCCGAGTGCGCCGTGATCGGCATCGCCGACGATCTGAAGGGCCAGGTCCCGCTCGGCTTCCTGGTGCTGAAGGCCGGCGTCAACCGGCCGCCGCAGGAGATCACCAGCGAGGTCGTTCAGATGGTGCGCGACCGCATCGGTCCCGTCGCCTTCTTCAAGAGCGCGCTGGTGGTGCAGCGGCTGCCCAAGACACGCTCGGGCAAGATCCTGCGCGGCACGATGCAGAAGATGGCCGACAGCCAGCCATGGACCCTGCCGGCCACCATCGAGGATCCGGCGGTGCTGGAAGAAATCAAGGACGGCCTGAAGACGGCCGGTTTTGCCGCGAAGGGCTAGCTGTTTGGTCCCACGGTTCGAGGGTGCAGTCCTTTCCAAGGACTGGAGCGATGCACCATGGGCCAACTTCTCCCAGGCTCCGCGTAACCTGAACTAAAGCCGGACATCGATGTCGACGACCGCCCCTTCGGCAAATTCCAAGGGGCCGTAGGTCACGGGAGGAAGGGGTATGTTGTTCTCATCCTTGCCGCGCACCTCGATCGCGTAGAGCTGTCCAGGCTGCACGGTGTGCCCGCCATAATTCGGCAAGCGACCGCGATCGGACACGAACCAGGAGCGGATCGAGTCTGGTTTCGAGCGGCCCTTGATGACGCCGAGCAGCGCGTTGCCGCCGCCTGGCGGAGAGGTGAGAAAGACGAAGAGATCGCCACGAGAGTTGCCATCGAGCGCCCGCAGGGCGAGCCACGCCTTCTTCGGCGGTGGCTTTGGCGCCACCGTCTCGGGCGTTTTTTGGGTACGGAAGCCCAAAGCAATCAGCATGTTGTTCACGCCGGAGCTACCGCCCGCGATCACCATGGCGGTCAGGACCATCCCGAGCGTGGTGGGCGCCAACTTCGTTTGATTCAGCGCATTGGTGAGGGTGGCCACGACATCCATGCCGAGCAGGTTCACGAGCAGGATGGCGGCAAGGAAGGCGATGACCGGCCGCACCGCGCGCGGAACCAGATTCTCGACAAAAGGCTTCCAGTTGAACAGCAGCGCAAGCGCCGACTCGAGGATCACGGCAAGCACGAAGAGAAGGAAAACCGCCTTGCCGGCCTGTTCATAGACCTCCGGACCAAAGGCGGCCACAGGCTCGATCGTGATGTCGACCGACGTCGGCTGCTGAGCGGGGAGCGTGTATTCGACCTTGTCGGTCAGCTGCGTGTCGGTCCGGCTCGCCGTGTAGTCGAGCCGGAATGTACCCACTGGCACCAACGGAACGAGCTTGACCTCACCCTTGGCGCCTTGCTTGGTAATCTTGGTGCCGTCGGGCACGCTGGCAACGAGGGTCACCGTCGTTCCGCTGTTTACCTTCATGGGTTCTGCCGCCATCGCCACGGTGGACAGGCAGGTGAGAACAAAGGCCACGCAGGCCAGCCACCTGATCATCATGGTTACCCTCCAAGAGCAAGCATCGCCAATCGTCCATAGCGCACCCGCCTGTCGAGCGCCTTGACACCCGACCGTTCGAAGCGCGCATCGAAGCTCACCACCGCCGCTTCGAGCGAGGTCTGTCGCATGAGCTCCTGTAACGCGGCATTCTCCGTGGTCGTGAGCTCGTGCACCAAGTAGGTGTAGTTGGCTTCGTCCGAGCGCCACGGCTTCACATGGTCGTTGGCCCATTTCAGGAACGCCGCGCGCCGCGCACCGTCCCATTGGTACCAGCCCATGCCGCCCTTGCCCTCGGCGACGCCCTCCTGCAGCAGCTTTTTGAAGCCGCCGCACTCGTGTCCGATGTTGCCCAGGATACCGCCCGCCTGGACGGCGGTAAGGCCTGGAAGGTCGTGCATCAGGTTGCGCATGATGTCGGGCGCCTTGGCGATGAACGCGTCGTCGTCCGGTGTCGCCGCGGCACCGCCCCGTCGAAGAGCTTCGAGGTCGATACCCGCAACGTTTGCCTGCTGTGGCAGGGGCATGATGCGTGTCGCATTTATGCTCGCGATCGGGAAAGGGACGATCGAGACCTTGCCCGGACTGCCCTGATTCCCGCCGAGCACCTGCAGCGTCGTGGCGTCGTTTCCGACAATCAGGCCGACATGGGCGGGCGCACCGGACTGGTCATTCAGTACGACCACCGTGCCGACGGGATATGGGGTGCCCGCCGGCGGCGCCAGCACAACGCTGCCCCAGCCTTGCCACCACAGGACATGCGCAGGGCCTACCACAAGGCCGTTCACCGTCCTCGTTCCGGCGATGCTGGCGGCAACGTCCTGGAGACCGCACGTTTTCATGCAGAACGCCAGGAAGGCGCCGCACCAGGGCGTATCGCCCGCAAGGTCGTCCAGACCGATCATCTTGAGGTAGATCCTGATGTCGGCGGTATTTTTGTTCTCCGGCGTCTCCGACACGCCCCGCACCCTCTCGGCACGGGCAACGGCGACCCAGGGCGGTTCGCTGGCGGATTCGCCTTCTCCGGGACGGAAATACCGGATCGCCGGCGGCTGCCTATCGATCTCGACGCGTGCTGCCAGATAGGCGGTCACCAGGGGCAGCTCGAGCTTGCCGACGGCCTGGGCGATCGTATCATCGCTATTCTTGAGCCCTTCGGCATACGAACCCGGGGCCGGGTTTGCGATCACGTCCTTGCACTTGGCATCGCGGCGACCCTTGAGCAGGTCGAGGGATCCCTCGCCGTAGAGCTGAGTGAAGTATAGCTCGGTGAACCTGGGTGCTCCGCCCAGTGCCTCTTGGTAGCGCTTGGCCGCGTCGGCCGTAAGGCAGGCCGCGACCTCGGCTTGGCTAGTCCAGCGATAGCGGTCCTCGAGCGTGAAGCCGCGTCCCCGTGCCGGTCCGCTGGCGATCGCGTCGGCCCACTCCCTGGCCGTGAACTGAAACGGCCCGATGCGCTCGGCGCTGGCGCCGCCCAACTCCTTCAGGTTCTTGGTGCGGGCATAGGCCACCGCCAGCATGTAGTCGCGGTCGGTCGCAAGATCGCGCGCCATCCGGGTGACCAGGGCGACGAAGACGCCAACCAGGTCATCGGGAATCGGCTGCGGCAGGGTCGGCTTGTCCTGCAGGGCGAGGAAAGCGATGAAGCCGTCGCCCACGGCGACCGAGTCGATGCGGGTCTTGACGAAGCCATGCGCTTCCTCGCCCTGGATGTCGGTTCCTGCCTTGGCGATGCCAAGGATGTGCGAGGCCATATTGGCCGCTTGGAAGAGCGGCGTATCCTGCGTGATGGTGAAATCTGCCATCATCCAGCCCCCCTCCGGCTAGTTAGGCGAACACGGATCAACGGACTTGTTGGTATTCATCGGCGAGTCTTTCCACACCGTCTTGAACAGCGCGGCATCGAGGGCCGTCCCTTTGCCCATCCCGAATTTCTCACGCAGCTTGGCGATCCTTTCGCGGAACAGCTTCATCCTGGCGTCGTCCGTGGTCGCCGCCGTTTCCTCATCCGGCGTCGCACCGAACAGCTGAACGGCGCTTCTGAGTTGTCGCTGGTCGACGTCCGATAGCGGGGTTGCGGAGAGCATGCCGCTGTCGGTGCCGAGGAAGGCACGCTCGAACGGCGTCTGAAATGCCGTTGGTATCGGGCTCAGAGTCGGCAGAATCCGGCCGGATCTGCTCGTCAAGTCCCCGGTGATCTCCTTGAGCGTCCAGGTGCGCGGATCACGCCGACACATCCCTGTCTGGAACTCGCGAAACGCCGCGCGCGTGGTCGGCCCGTAACGGCCATCATCGGGAATGCCAAGCGCCCTCTGGGCCACCTGGAGCTCGGGAATCAGCGCCGTCTCGAACGGCTTGCGATCCACCGGCAACGACGAGACCGGCGCCGGCTGCCCGGCCCCCACAGAGCCGCCGATGATGTTCGCCACCTTCGACATGGCAGACAGCGATGGTGCCGACAGCCCGGCAGCACTGCGCGCGACATCGTCATTGGTCGAGGCCACCGAGGGCGACCCGCTGGCGGCGTTGTTGATGTTGGCTTCGATTGCAGCCGGGGAGCATTGGCTGAGGTAGCCCCCCATGGCGATCATGGCGCGCGGGCGGGTGTCGATCTGTACCTTGTCCACGACCAACTTATCGAGATACGACTGCCGGCCTCTGAGTACGACGTTGCGCAGCGCTGACGGCTCGATGGTGAACAACACCGAGTTCACCGAGGCATCGAAGAGACTTGCCGACAGCCCGAAAGCAGCCGCGGTGATTGCGATAGCGGTCGTGGTGACGCCGGCCAGACCCATGATCGCCCCGGCGCTGGCGGCGACCGCAATGAGGCCTTGGCGGTTGGCGCGTTGCTGGCGATTGAACCGGAACAGTGCATCGAGGTACTGGTCGCACTGGCGCCCGATCTCGTAGACACCAGCCTCGAACACATACGCCCATTTCGGGTCCTGATAGTTGAGATCCTTGAGCTCAAATCCCGCTTCGTGGGCGAGATGGCCGATCAAATCGTCCTGAGCCTTACGATTCGCGGGGACGTTGAGCTGCTCGACGGTCGGCTGAACTCCCCGCACGGTCACGGCGCCGGGATCGAGCTGGTCGGCCAGTCCACAAGCGGAAAGGCACAGCGCAAGGGCAGCAGTGCCGCAGCTCCGGGTCCAAGTCGTCATGTTTCACCCGCCGCGCCGATGACCGTACCGACCAATCAGGACCGTGTACGGTAAAAGGCAAACCGTACAAAAGAGTACGATTGCACAACTTTCGCATAATTCAACGCAGGAGTCCAAGGGCGCGGAGGCGTTTCACCACCAGTCCGAAATACCGGGACTGAACAGCCAGGTTGCAGCGGCGAACGAACGACGAGACGCGATTGTCGAAGTCACCTTCAAAGGAGTGGCCTATGCGAAGGCTCAGTATCGGTATTCGCGCGGGTTACGGCAGGAGCCACCGATGACAGCCTGCCGCGGGGTGCTTGGCGCAAGGCTGAATGCAAGTCAGCGCGCGCTGTTGCAGACGGCGCTCAGCTTCTTTCACATGGCGAACGCCGGTGAGCGAGAGTGGCCGGAAGCAGGGCGCTGCCGTCGCCGTAACGGTTCCGGCCCTGGATTCCGAAGGTGAGGACTTGAAGGCTGCGCGATAAGGTAGTCTCTGCACCGCGGGCGCCGTGCTCTGCGCTGCGGGCCGACGAAAGAATGGTCAAAGGAATTGGAAATGACTCTCGATATCAATCGCGCCGATCTCACCGTGGGTGTCGTCGGCACGGGCGCCATGGGCCGCGGCATCGCGCAGGTCACGGCGCAGGGCGGCATGAAGGCGATCATGTTTGACGCGGCCGCCGGCGGTGCGGCGAAGGCCAAGGCTGCGATCCTGGAGACGTTGAAGGGTCTGGTCGCGAAGGGCCGGCTGACCGATGCCGACCTCGCCAGGACCGATGCCAATCTCGGCGTCGCCGACAAGATCGAGGACCTCAAGGGCTGCCACGTCGTCGTCGAGGCGGTATTCGAGAATTTAGAGGTGAAGCAGAAGCTGTTCGGCGAACTCGAGGCGGTGATCG
>CANIEC010000223.1 GCA_947466085.1 Rhodospirillales bacterium | reverse complement strand
CCCGCTACATCACGCTGGAAAGCATCGCTCCCGTCAGCGATGATCCAATCATCGGGCTGCCCGCCGTGGCGGCCTGAGCGATCCGACTCTGGCTCGAGATCGTCGTACTGACCAACCGTCAGCTACACCACGCCTCGGGGCACGATCCCAGCCGATCGCGACTCAGGTTCGAGGTTGGAAGTGTTGGCACGCCGGGCAGGGGAAAATCATAGGCGTCTGTCGCTGCGCATGCCGCAACGCCAACAACAACAACCAAGGCGGTCAGCCGACACGCCAGACGCCTCAAGATATCGCCCCGGCCCCGGAAAGCTTGTCGTCCGATCACGGATAACGGGAGCCAAAATACTGCAGGCGGGATGGGGCAGGATTGCATAGCACATCTTCGGAGAGCACAACCCATGGTGTCAATCGCATCAAGCGCGCAGCACCGATGATGCTGCACCGCACAAGCGCTACGAGAACATCACACAGTTCAGGGGAAGGAGCCGGGTTTCGGAATGACGACCTCGATTATCCAGGTAATCCTAGGCAATCAACTTTGTACTCATGGTGGGTGTATCGAGCTCCGCGATTTGGCGATATCCAAGGTCTCTACAGACGCTTCCTCGAAGAGGTGCAGCGGCAGACCCATGAATGCGAACTGAATACGCATGGCGGGCAACTGCGAAAACTAGTCGATAGCCTCGGGTGCTAGGTAGCTCAAGCACAGGGCCTATACGACAGCAGAGAGTTCCTGCGTCGCTTAAAGCGTTTAATAGATGATTTCTCTATTTCCATCGCAGTCAGAACCTGCGTTGGTTCATCTTCGATTTCTCGGTGCCCGCGATAGAGGGAAGTATAGCGTTAGTCCTGTTAGCGCCGACTTGGCTTTCGTTTGTCAAAAGTCTCCTCCGTTACTTCTGACGAATTGATGATTTTTTCGTCGCTACTCGATGTGCCGTCCGCAAGTTTGGTTCTTGTCTAGTATTGGAACTACTCCGCCGCCGCCTTCATCGCCTCCGGGTTGCGCCACTGGTGGAGCAGGTCGGCTTCCTTCTTCTTGGCCTTCTCCAGGTGCGCGTCCTTCACGTGGCCGTAGCCGCGAATGTTGTCCGGGATGGAGGCGAGCTTGATGGCGAGCGCGTGGTTCTGCGCTGAAAGCGTCGCCAGCAGCTCGTCGATCAGCGTCTCGTAGTCGGCGATCAGTTTGCGCTCGGTCTTGCGTTCCTCGGTGTAGCCGAACACGTCGAACCGGGTGCCGCGCAGGCCCTTGAGCCTGGCCAGCATCCGGAAGACCGGGAGCATCCAGGCGCCGAACTCCTGTTTGATGAGCTGGCCAGTCCGCGGGTCGCGGCTGGAGAAGAGCGGCGGGGCGAGGTGGAACTTCAGCTTGTAGTCGCCGTCGAACTGCCGGCTCAGGCCGGCCTGGAAGGCGGCCTCGCTGTAGAGGCGGGCGACCTCGTACTCGTCCTTGTAGGACAGCAGCTTGGCGTAATAGAGCGCGACGGCCTCGGCGAGGCCGGTCTGGCCGATTTTCTGCTCAGAGGCGCGGACCTTGTCGACCAGCGCCTTGTAGCGCTGGGCAAGTGCCGCATTCTGGTAGCCGGTCAGGTGCTTCGTGCGCGAGGCCACGATCTCGTCGAGCGTCTTCGGCTGGCTGCGCGTGAAGGCGACGATATTGTCCTTGGTGGCCTTGGGCGCCACCAGCTTTTCGACGGCGGCGCGGTCGGCGGCGGCGCGGCGGCCCCAGCGGAAGGCGGCCAGGTTCATCGGCACGGCGGCGCCGTTCAGCTCGATGGCGCGCTCGATGGTTTCGTGGGCGAGCGGGATCAGGCCCTTCTGGTAGGCATAGCCCAGCACGAACATGTTGGTGGCGATCGAATCGCCCATCAGCGCGGTGGCGATGCCGGTGGCGTCGAGGAAATCGACCCCGTCGGCGCCGGCCGCGGCCTCGACCGAGAGCTTCAGTGTGTTGGTCGGGAAGGCGAGGTCGGGATGGCGCGTGAACTCGCCGGTAATGGTCTCGTGCGTGTTGACGACGGCGCGCGAGACGCCGGGCTCGAGGCTGGCCAGCGCATTGGGGCTGGCGCTGACGACCAGGTCGCAGCCCAGCAGGACGTTGGCGCCGCCGGCGGCCAGGCGCACGGCGTGCAGCGCCTCGGGCGTGGCGCCGATGCGGACATGGCTGATCACGGCGCCGCCCTTCTGCGCCATGCCGAGCTGGTCGAGCACGGTCGCGCCCTTGCCCTCGATATGGGCGGCCATGCCCATGATGGCGCCGATGGTGACGACGCCGGTGCCGCCGATGCCGGTGATGAGGACGCCGTAGGGCTTGTCCTCGACCGACGGAAGTGTCGGCGCGGCCGGCAGTTCCGGTTCAGGCGCGGCGGCGCCGTCGGTCTTCTTCGCGGTGACCGCCTTGCCCTTCTTCAGCGTGCCGCCCTCGACGCTCACGAAGGAGGGGCAGAAGCCGTTCTGGCAGGAGAAGTCCTTGTTGCAGGACGACTGGTCGATGGCGCGCTTGCGGCCGAACTCGGTCTCGACCGGCACCACCGAGAGGCAGTTCGACTTCACGGAACAGTCGCCGCAGCCTTCGCAGACGGCTTCGTTGATGAAGAGGCGCTTGTTGGGATCGGGGAAGGTGCCGCGCTTGCGGCGGCGGCGTTTCTCGGCGGCGCAGGTCTGGTCGTAGATCAGGACCGAGACGCCCTTGACCTCGCGCAGTTCGCGCTGGACCTCGTCGAGCTGGTCGCGGTGATGGAAGGTGACGCCCGGCGCCCACGGCGTGCCGACCGGGTACTTGTCCGGCTCGTCGCTCACCAGCGCGATGCGGCGCACGCCCTCGGCATGGACCTGCTGGCTGATCGTCCAGGGATGGACGTTGCCGTCGTGCGGCTGGCCGCCGGTCATGGCGACGGCGTCGTTGTAGAGGATCTTGTAGGTGATGGTGGTGTTGGTGGCGACCGCGTGACGGATCGCGAGATAGCCGGAATGGAAGTAGGTGCCGTCGCCCAGGTTCTGGAAGACGTGCGGCATGTCGGTGAAGTGGCTGGCGCCGACCCACGGCGCGCCCTCGGCGCCCATGTGGGTGAAGGTCTTGGTGTTGCGCTCCATGCCGATGGCCAGCGTATGGCAGCCGATGCCGGCCATCGCCATCGAGCCGTCGGGCACCTTGGTCGAGCTGTTGTGCGGGCAGCCGGAGCAGAAATAGGGGACGCGGGCGAGGCCGGCCTCGTTGCGAACCTGGCGGCCGGCGCGGCGCTTCAGGGCCTCGAAGCGCTCCTTCGTGCGGCTGCTGAACGAATCGAGCCCGAAGCGGGCGACGATGGCCGAGGCGATCTCGAAAGGCGTCAGCTCGCCGTCGGTCTTGAGCAGCATCTGGCCGCGCTCGTCGGTCTTGCCGACCACGACGGGGCGGCGGTCGGCCGGGGCGTTGAACAGCGCTTCCTTGAGCTGCTGTTCGATCAGGTTGCGCTTCTCCTCGATGACCAGGATCTCACGCTTGCCGGCGGCGAAGGCGATGGCGCCCTCGGTCTCCAGCGGCCAGACCATGCCGACCTTGTAGATCGCGAGACCCAGGCGCTCGGCTTCGGCGTCCTCGATCCCAAGCTCGTCCAGCGCCTGGCGCACGTCGAGATAGGATTTGCCGACGGTGACGATGCCGAAGCGGGCGTCGGGCCGGCCCAGCATCAGCCGGTCGAGCTTGTTGGCGCGCCAGTAGGCCAGGGCGGCGGGCTGCTTGATGGTGACGACGCGGCGCTCCTGACCCAGCCAGTCGTCGGGCCAGCGGATATGCACGCCGTCGGGCGGCAGGACGAAATCGGTGGGGGTGTGTATCTCGACCCGGTGCGGGTCGATGTAGACCGAGGCCGAGCTGTCGACCGTCTCGCTGAGCACCTTGAAGGCGACCCACAGGCCCGAATAGCGCGACATCGCGAAGGCGTGCAGGCCCCAGTCGAGATATTCCTGGACGCCGGCGGGGTGGATGACCGGCATGCCGGCCGACATGAAGGCCGGCTCGCTCTGGTGGGCGACGGTCGAGGATTTCGCCATGTGGTCGTCGCCCGCGAGGGCCACGATGCCGCCGTGCTTCGAGGTGCCGGCATAGTTGGCGTGCTTGAAGACGTCGCCCGAGCGATCCACGCCGGGGCCCTTGCCGTACCACATGCCGAAGACGCCGTCGTAGCGTGCGCCGGGATAGAGATGGATCTGCTGGGTGCCCCACAGGGCGGTGGCGGCCAGGTCCTCGTTGGTACCCGGCTGGAACTCGATGTGGCTCTTCTTGATGAACTTCTTGGCCTGCCACAGGGCCTGGTCGAAGCCGCCCAACGGCGAGCCGCGATAGCCGGAGATGTAGCCGCCGGTGTTCAGGCCGGCCGCGACGTCGCGCTGGCGCTGCATCATCGGGAGGCGCACCAGCGCCTGCGTCCCGGTCAGGTAAACGCGTCCGCGTTCGAGGATGTACTTGTCGTCCAGGGTCACCGCGAGGGGCATGGCAACCTCCCTGACATTTCAATATGGGGACGGTAGCGACCTTTGCACGCGGCACGCAATGCGGAAGGCGACCGTGCCCGAAAAACGACGGTTTAGGTCGGGCCGGCCGGGCGGCACCCCATCGGCGTTTCACGGTGACACCTTCGAATGAAATGTTGTAAGCGTCCGCCGCCATGACCTCCGTTCTCGTCACAGGTGTCGCCGGTTTCGTCGGCTCCCACGTCGCCCGCGCCCTGCTGGCGCGAGGCGAGTCGGTGGTCGGGATCGACAATTTCAGCGACTATTACGACCCGGTCCTGAAGTTCGCCCGGCTGAAGCCGCTGCGCGAGACCGCTGGATTCACCTTCGTCGAGGGCGATGTATCGGACCGCGAGACGATGTTGAGGCTGGCCGATCGGCATGGCGACCTCGACCGGATCGTCCACCTGGCGGCCCAGCCGGGCATCCGCCATTCCAGGATCGACCCCTATATCTACGTGCAGATCAACGTGATGGGGCATCTCGTCCTGCTGGAGCTGGCGCGCCGGCTGGGGCCGCGGCTCAGGCACCTGGTCTATGCCTCGTCGTCGTCCGTGTATGGCGGCAACGACAAGATCCCCTTCACGGTCGGAGACCGGGTCGACCATCCGGTTTCGCTGTATGCCGCGACCAAGCGCTCCGGCGAGCTGATGACCGAGACCTACGTGCACCAGTACGGGCTCAAGGCGACCGGCCTGCGCTACTTCACGGTCTACGGGCCGTGGGGGCGGCCCGACATGTCGCCATACATCTTCGCCCGGGCGATCCACGAGGGCCGCTCGATCCCGCTGTATCACCACGGCAAGCTGAAGCGCGACTTCACCTATATCGACGACATCGTGGCCGGCACCCTGGCGGTGCTCGACCAGCCGCCCGCGACCGCCGGGCACCGGCTCTACAATCTCGGCGGGTCGCGCAGCGAGGAGATCCTCGACGTGATCGCGCTGTTCGAGAAGGCGCTGGGCCGGAAGGCCGTCATCGAACTCAAGGCGGGCGAGCCCGGCGACATGCCGGAAACCGCCGCCGACATCGACGCCACGACCCACGACTTCGGCTGGACCCCCAAAGTGACCGTCGAGCAGGGCATCCCGCTCTTCGTCGACTGGTTCAAGGCCTACAACCGGCTCTGAGCCGAGCGAAGCTCGGCTCCCTGAGCGTCAGGACATCGCTTTGCGATGTCCGGGAGCGCCGAAGGAAGAATGGCCCATCATGACCCCTCCGTCGGCGAAGCGCCGACACCTCCCCATCTGAATGGGGAGGCGTTTTGAGGAGCCTCGAAAGCACTATGGCGAGATGCACGGTTCCGAGCCGGTGCCCGTCGAACCGGTAAGCGCAATTGATCGGGTGGCCGCGATCCGGCAGGCCCTCTAGCCACGTAGCAGGTCGCGCCCCATATCAGGGGCGACGCAGGGAGTTTGTGGATGAACGTTGTGCTGGGCGATCTGCCGACCTGGAATTTGGCCGACCTCTACTCCAGCCCGAGCGGGACGGACCTCGATGCCGACTTGAAGCGCGCCGCCGTGGAGGCGGAGGCCTTTGCGAAGGATTACGAGGGCAGGATCGTCAGCCTGGACGGCAGGGCGCTGGGCGGGGCGGTCGTGCGCCTGGAGGCGATGAGCGACCTGCTGGGCCGGATCGGCTCCTATGCCCAGCTCTATTCCGCCCAGGACCTGTCCGATTCGGAGCGTAGCCGCTTCGCGCAGGACATCTCCGAGAAGCTGAACGATATCGGCTCGAAGCTGCTGTTCTTCCGGCTCGAGATCAACAAGATCGAGGATGCCGACCTCGCCGAAAAGCTGAAGGCACCGGAACTGGCCAAGTACGGACCGTGGCTGCGCGACGCGCGTCTGTTCCGGCCGCATCAGCTCTCCGACGAGCTGGAGAAGTTCCAGCACGACCAGTCGGTGGTCGGCAGCAGCGCCTGGTCGCGCCTGTTCGACGAGACGATCGCGCGGCTGCGCTATCCGTTCGGCAACGAGATGCTGAGCGAGCCGCAGATCCTCGACAGACTGTCGAGCAAGGACGCTGCGGTGCGCAAGGAGGCCGCCAAGTCGTTCGGCAAGGTGCAGGGCGACAACATCGCGGTCTTCTCGCTGGTCACCAACACGCTGATCAAGGACAAGGAGATCGACGATCGCTGGCGCAAGTACGCCCGCCCGCAATCGTTCCGTAACCTGGCCAACGTGGTCGAGGACGAGGTCGTCGACGCGCTCGCGGCCTCGGTGAAGGCGGCGTACCCGAAGCTCTCGCACCGCTATTACAAGCTCAAGGCCAAATGGTTCGGCGTCGAGACGATGCCCTACTGGGACCGCAACGCGCCGCTGCCCGAGCATGACGACCGCACGATCCCCTGGCCCGAGGCCGAGAAGATCGTGCTCGATGCCTACAATGCCTTCTCGCCCGAGTTGGCCGATGTCGGCCGCAAATTCTTCGGCAGCGGCTGGATCGACGCGCCGGCGCGGCCGGGCAAGTCGCCGGGCGCCTTCGCCCATCCCACGGTGCCGTCGGCGCATCCTTATCTTCTGCTGAACTACCAGGGGAAGGTGCGGGATGTG
>CANIEC010000222.1 GCA_947466085.1 Rhodospirillales bacterium | reverse complement strand
GCAGCAGCAGGTCGTAGAGGCCGGCGTCGCCGCCCGTCACATGGTCGTTGAGATAGGGATTGCGGCGGAACAGGTTGGTCGTCGGCAGGAAGCGGATCAGGCGCTTGGCCATCGCCAGCCGGTCCTCGATCGCCATCGACGGCGGCGCCAGGGTCTGCAGCATCTCCTGCAGGGGGTAGACGCCGCTGCGGCCATATTCGCCGTAGAGCATGACGCCCATGCCGCCCTCGGCATGCAGCACGCTCGCCAGGGCCTGCATGCCGGCCGTCGGGTCGGGCAGGTGATGCAGCACGCCGGTGCAGTCGATGTAGTCGAAATGGCCGATGTTCATCGTCGGCAGGTCGAGCAGCGAGCCGGTCAGGAACGTGATGTTGCGCAGGCCGCGCGCCTTGGCGCGCGCCTCGCAGATCTGTCGCGAGGCCGAAGAGAGGTCGAGATAGAAGACCTCGCCGGGGCAGCGGCGATCCACGAGCTGCTGGGCCAGCATGATGCAGGCATCGCCCGTACCGCCGCCGGCGACCAGAGCGCGGAAGGGCCGGATGAAGTTCAGCCGGCCGGCGTACAGGTAGTGGTTGATCTCGAGGACGTGGCTCGGCGTGCCCGTGATCAGGCGGATCGCCTCGTCGCGCGGGTCTCGGGAAGGATAGGGCAGCGCCTCGTACTGGGCGCGAACACTGTCCAACGGCGAGGAAACGGTCATCAGGGCCTTGTTTGACGGCAAGCTGGGCGCTACCGGAGGGATGGCAACGCCTGCCAATCATTTCTGCAACAAATCGAAGGGCCATGAAAGGCTATTTCGGCATCGGCATCGAGGGTCCGAGCAAGTCGATGAACGTCGGCACCCTGTTCCGGACGGCCCATGCGTTCGGCGCCTCGTTCGTCTTCACCCTCCGGGCCCAGTACGACGCGCGGGCCGGCGCGCTCGCGGACACGTCGGACACGCCCCTGTCGGTGCCGACCTACCGGTTTGCCGACCTGGAAAGCTTCCGCCTGCCGCTGGGCTGCCGGCTGGTCGGCATCGAGATCACCGACGACGCCATCGAGTTGCCCAGCTTCCGGCATCCGCGCCAGTGCGCCTATATCCTGGGCTCCGAGCGGGAGGGCCTGTCGCCCGAGCTTCAGTCGACCTGCGACTATGTCGTGAAGATCCCGACCCGCTTCTCCGTCAACCTGGGCACCGCCGGGGCGCTGGTCATGTACGACCGGCTGATCAGCCTCGGACGCCACGCCCCGCGGCCGGTCGGCGAGGGCGCTCCCACCGAGGCGCTGGAACTGCCGGTGTTCGGCGAGCCGCTCTACAAGCGCAAGGAGCGGCGGCGGCTGCGGCAAAAAGAGCAATCAAAACAATAGATTGGCCGGGCGCGGTTGCGCAGACCGGGTGCGACGACTATCTCGGGCGCTCCATGTCCGTCCTGCCCACCGAACCGCTGCAGATCCTCGAGCCCGGCGCCCCCGCGCACGGCCGCAACGACCTGCGCCGCAACCTGATCGGCCTGTCGCGCGATGGGCTCAAGACCGCGCTGGCCGAGGCCGGGCTGGAGCCGTTCCGCGCCACCCAGATCTGGCAGTGGATCTACTGGCACGGCGTCACCGACTTCGGGCGCATGACCAACATCGCCAAGAAGGCGCGCGACCGCCTCGCCGACCAGTTCGTGATCGAGCGGCCCTCGATCGTGACCGAGCAGCGCTCGGTCGACGGCACGCGCAAGTGGCTGCTGCGCTTCGCCGACGGCAACGAGGCCGAGACGGTCAATATTCCCGAGACCGATCGCGGATCGGTCTGCGTCTCGAGCCAGGTCGGCTGCACCCTCACCTGCACCTTCTGCCACACCGGCACACAGCCGCTGGTGCGCAACCTCACGCCCGACGAGATCGTGGGCCAGTTCATGGTGGCGCGCGACAGCTACGGCGAATGGCCGACGCCGACCGCCGATGCCCAGCGCATGCTCAGCAACATCGTCATGATGGGCATGGGCGAGCCGCTCTACAATTTCGACAACGTGGTGACGGCGCTGAAGATCGTCATGGACGACCAGGGCATCGCGCTCAGCCGCCGCCGCATCACCCTCTCGACCTCCGGCGTCGTGCCGATGATCGCCAAGGTAGGCGATGCGCTCGACGTCAATCTGGCGGTGTCGCTGCACGCCGTCAGCGACGATGTGCGCGACACGCTGGTGCCGATCAACAGGAAGTGGCCGATCGCCGAGCTGCTGAAAGCCTGCGCCGACTATCCCGGCGCGCGCAACAGCCGGCGCATCACCTTCGAGTACGCGATGCTGAAGGGCGTCAACGACAGCGACGCCGACGCGCGCGAACTGGTGCGAATCCTGACGCCGATCCATGCCAAGGTGAACCTGATCCCGTTCAATCCCTGGCCGGGCGCGCCCTACGAGTGCAGCTCCAACAACCGCATCCACCGCTTCGCCGAGATCGTGAACGATGGCGGCCTGAGCGCCCCGGTGCGCACGCCGCGCGGCCGCGACATCTCCGCCGCCTGCGGCCAGCTCAAGAGCGCGAGCCTCCGCCAGCGCGGCGTGAAGGTGGCGCTTTAGTTACCCGCACCACCTCATCATGCGGAGCGCGCGCAGCGCGCGTCTCGAAGGATGTGCAACGGACGTGGTGCGTGTAGCCCATGCTTCGAGACGGCTGCTGTGCAGCCTCCTCAGCATGAGGTTGGGTGTGGTTCTACTTCGTGAAGGCCGCGACCTTCGACAGGAAGGCGAGTTCCGTCGAGATGGGCTGAAGCCCGGCCGCGCGGAACCAGTCTTCGAGGCTGCCTTCGGTGTATTCCGCGTAATAAGGCTCGTGGAAATAATGCGGGAAGAGATCGAGCAGGCCGTTCCATTCCGGCCGGTCGCCCTTCTGCAGGGAATCGACGATCACGACGAGACCGCCGGGCTTCACGACGCGGGCCATCTCGGCGATCCCCTTCGCGCGGATCTCCTTCGGCAGTTCGTGCAGCAGGAACGAAGAGACGACCAGGTCGAGGCTCGCGTCGGCGAAGGGCAGCGCTTCGGCCGCCGCTTCGTCGAGCTTGACCCGTGCCGTGCGGCCGATCAGGCGGCGCGCTTCGTCGAGATAGGGTTTGCTGAGATCGATGCCGGTGAGCCTCATTCCGGGCCAGGCGCCGTGCAGGGCGGCGAGCAGGCGGCCGGTGCCGCAGCCGACGTCGAGGGTGCGGACCTCGCGCTGGTTGCGGTCCGCGAGCCAGGTGGCGATCGGCGCCAGGGCCCGGCGCCGCATGACGTCGGCCGCGCCGGTGAACAGGACCTCGACCTGCGTGTCGTACAGGGCGGCCGAATGGTCCGAAAGCCAGCCGTCGCTCTGGAAGTGGAAGTTCTGCCGGTAATAATCGGGCAGCCCGTCGGCCTGGGTGCCGGGCGGCATCTCATCGTCGAGCTGACCGTGCCGGCGCGCGTCGACCTGCGGCAGGTCGCGGAAATAGAGCAGGCTTCGGCGCAGGAACTCCGCGGGTTCGGGGCCCAGCAGGCGCGGGGCCGGGAAGAGGCCGGCGGCGACGTCCCGCCATTCGCGCTGGAACAGGGCGCGCATGTCGGCGGTCAGCTCGGCCCGGCCGGGCGTCGGCCCGATGGCAAAATCGGGCTTGGGCATGGGCTTCAGCAGGCGGCGGCCGGCGGCATAGTGGCCGGCATACCAGGCGACCCGGGCGGTCTGGCGGGCGGCATAGGAGAGGCGGTCGAGGGGGGAAACCATGGGATGCTATTTTCGCCTCGATTATAGCGTCTTTGCGGCGCGCTTGCCCCGGTGGGGTCGACCGCTATATTCGCGCGCCTTCACCGAACGGACACGAAAGCGGCCAGCATGAGCGATTCTTATACCGGGCCCTACAAGAAGGGCGACATCAAGAAGGTCGTCCTGGCCTATTCCGGCGGCCTCGACACCTCGGTCATCCTGAAGTGGCTGCAGACGGCCTATGGCTGCGAGGTGGTGACCTTCACGGCCGATCTCGGCCAGGGCGAGGAACTGTCGCCGGCCCGCAAGAAGGCCGAGCTGCTCGGCATCAAGCCCGAGAACATCTACATCGAGGATGTGCGCGAAGAGTTCGTGAAGGATTTCGTCTTCCCGATGTTCCGCGCCAACGCGCTGTATGAGGGCCAGTACCTGCTCGGCACCTCGATCGCGCGGCCCCTGATCTCGAAGCATCAGATCGACCTCGCGCTGAAGACCGGCGCCGATGCCGTCTGTCACGGCGCCACCGGCAAGGGCAACGATCAGGTCCGCTTCGAACTCTCCTATTACGCGCTTAAGCCGGACATCAAGGTGATCGCGCCGTGGCGCGAGTGGGAGCTGACCTCGCGCACCAAGCTGCTCGAGTTCGCCGAGGAGCACCAGATCCCGATCGCCAAGGACAAGCGCGGCGAGGCGCCGTTCTCGGTCGACGCCAACCTCCTGCACTCGTCCAGCGAGGGCAAGATCCTCGAAGATCCGTGGGAAGAGGCCGACGAGATGGTCTACCAGCGCACCATCTCGCCCGAGGCAGCGCCGGACAAGGCGACCTACATCGAGATCGAGTTCGAGAAGGGCGACGCCGTCGCCATCGATGGCGTCGCGATGTCGCCCGCGACCTTGCTCACGAAACTCAATGAGCTGGGCAAGGCCAACGGCATCGGCCGCCTCGACCTGGTCGAGAATCGCTTCGTCGGCATGAAGAGCCGCGGCATCTACGAGACGCCCGGCGGCACGATCCTGTATGCCGCCCATCGCGGCATCGAATCGATCACGCTCGACCGCGGCGCCGGCCATCTCAAGGACGAGGTGATGCCGAAATATGCGGAGCTGATCTACTACGGCTTCTGGTACTCGCCGGAACGCGAGATGCTGCAGGCGCTGATCGACAAGAGCCAGGAGAACGTCACCGGCACGGTGCGGCTCAAGCTCTACAAGGGCAACACGACCGTCGTCGGCCGCAAGTCGCCCGTGTCGCTCTACTCGATGCAGCACGTCACCTTCGAGGACGACCAGGGCACCTACAATCAGCGCGACGCCGAGGGCTTCATCAAGCTCAATGCGCTCAGGCTGCGCCTGCGCGCCCTCGGCCAGGGCGGTCCCAAGAGATAGCGGCCGAAGAGCTGACCTGCCCCACCTGACCTGACGGGAACGGCGCATGCCATTCGACGACGATGACCAGCGCCGCCTTCCCGGCGGGCGCGGAACGGGCGAGCGGGCCATCAACCTGCCGCCCGCCGTGCTGTGGCTGATCGGCATCAACGTCGCCGTCCATCTGCTGCGCCAGCTCCTCGGCGAGCAGGCCGACCAGGAGATCATCCTGCAGTTCGGCCTGGTGCCCGCCGCCTACACGACCGACAGCGGCCAGGATCTCTTCTCGCTGCTGGTGGCGCCGGTCACCTACCAGTTCCTCCACGGCGGCTGGATGCATCTCGGCATCAACATGCTGACCCTGGCGGCCTTCGGCGCGCCGGTCGAGCGGCTGCTGGGCGTGCGCCGCTTCGTGCTCTTCTATCTCCTGTGCGGCGTCGTCGCGGGCCTCGTGCACATCCTCGTCTATCCCGATTCGCCTGATCCCGTGGTCGGCGCGTCGGGCGCCATCAGCGGCGTCTTCGGCGCCGTGCTGATGCTGATGCGCTATGTCGGCAGCCTGACCTCGCTGCTGCCGGTCGCCGGCATCTGGATCGGCCTCAACGTCTTCTTCGGGATCTTCGGCGGCACGCCGGGCGCGGGTGGCGAATCGGTCGCCTGGGTCGCGCACATCGCGGGCTTCTTGTTCGGCATGGCGAGCATACGCTTCTTCGCACCACGGATGAGTTAAGCCGCTATAGTCGGCGCATGGCCGACGACGCGATCCCCCTCCGCCGCACGCTCGTCGCCAACGCCGTGGCGTTGGCGCCGTCCTGGGGAGCGCTCGCCATACTCTTCGGCCTCGACGAACTGTCGGGCCGGACGACGCTGATCGCGATGGCGGGCATCGCCGCCGTCACGACCCTCCTGGTCCAGCGCTATCTCAGCTCGCTGGCGAGCTTCGCCCGTTTCGTCGGCGAGCTTTCTGACGAGCGAGAGCCGGTGATGCCGCGGCTCTCCTTCGCGCCCGCGACCGAGGAACTGGCGAGCGCGGCAGCGGTTCTCTCGACCGGTTGGCGGCGCCAGCGGGCATCGATCGACAATCTGGCGGCCTCCGCCCAGACGATCGTCGACGGTCTTCCTGATCCTCTCGTGTGTCTCGACCGGCAGCGCCGCATCGTCCGCACCAATCTCGCCGCCGCCCTGCTGCTGGGCAGTCCCGGCGGTTCCGAGCGCGACGTCTCGACCGTGCTTCGCCAGCCGCAGCTCCTGACGGCCATCGATGCGCTGCTCGAGAACGGGCCGGACGGCAACTTCGCACGGCCCGACCAGAGCGTGGTCGAACTGGTGCTCGCCGGGCCGCCGGAACTCGACATGGTGGCCCATCTGCGACGCCTGCCGCGGGCGGCCGCCGACGGTTCGCTGGCGCTGATCGTGCTGCACGATACGACGGCGCTGCGCCGCGCCGAGCGCATGCGCGCCGACTTCGTGGCCAATGCCAGCCACGAGCTGAAGACGCCGATCGCCGGCCTGGCGGGTTTCATCGAGACGCTGCGCGGCCCGGCCCGGGAGGATACGGCGGCGCGCGAGCGCTTCCTGGGCATCATGGCCGAGCAGGCCGACCGCATGCGCCGCCTGGTCGACGACCTGCTGATGCTGTCGCGAATCGAGCAGCACGAACATGCAAGGCCCGCCGCCGCCGTCGATCTCGACAAGGTGCTGCGTTCGGTGCTCGACCTGCTGCAGCTCAAGGCTTCCTCGCGCAAGGTGAGGATCGAACTCGACCTGCCGCCCGAGCTGCCGCGTGCCATCGGCGACCACGACGAGCTGATCATCGTTTTCCAGAACCTGATCGACAATGCGGTCAAGTATGCGCGCCCGGCCACGTCCGTCCGCGTCGAGGTGCGTCCGTCGGGCAAGGACCGCGTCGCGGTCGCGGTGACGGACGAGGGCGACGGCATTCCGGCGGCGCATCTGCCGCGGCTCACCGAGCGCTTCTACCGCGTCGACACCGCCCGCTCGCGCCAGCTCGGCGGCACCGGCCTGGGCCTCGCCATCGTGAAGCATGTGGTCAATCGCCACCG
>CANIEC010000221.1 GCA_947466085.1 Rhodospirillales bacterium | reverse complement strand
CTCTGGTTCGATCGCGGACTGAACTGGCTCTACGGCTTCAACCATGCCGAAGCGATCAAGTGCTTCGAGAAGGCGCTGGAGACCGATCCCGGCTGCGCCATGGCCCACTGGGGGATCTCCTACGCCGCCGGGCCGAACTACAATCTCCCCTGGCACCGCTATGATCCGGCCGGCAAGAAGCGCGCGCTCGAAGCCTCGTATGACGCCATGGAGCGCGCACTGGCCGCGGCGCCCAATGCATCGCCGGTCGAGCAGGCGCTGATCCGCGCGCTGCCGGCGCGCTACCCGCAGCGCGAGGCGATCGAGGACCAGACGACGTGGGACAAGGCCTTCACCGTCGAGATGCGCAAGCTGTTCCACGCCCATCCGAACGATCTCGACCTGCGCTCGGTGTTCGCCGAGGCGATCATGAACGAGACGCCGTGGCAGATGTGGGACCTCAAGACCGGCCAGCCCACGCCGGGCGCCGGCACGGAAGAGGCGGTCGAGGTGCTGGAAAGTGCGTTCCGCGACATCCCGGCGAGCTGGGACCATCCCGGCCTGCTGCACCTCTATGTCCATCTGATGGAGATGTCGCCGTTCCCGCAACGCGCGCTGCGCGCCGGCGACCGGCTGCGCGACCTCGTGCCCGACTCAGGGCACCTCGTGCACATGCCGACCCATATCGACGTGCTGTGCGGCAACTATCGCGACGTCGTCGTCTACAACCAGAAGGCCGTCGTGGTCGACCGCAAGTTCCTGGCCCGCGAAGGCGCCATGAACGTCTATTCGATGTATCGCAGCCACGACCATCACTTCATCGTCTACGGCGCCATGTTCCTCGGCCAGTACACGCCGGCGATCAAGGCGGCGCAGGAGCTGATCGACACCACGCCCGAGGAGCTGCTGCGCGTACCCTCGCCGCCGATGGCCGACTTCATCGAGGGCTATCTCTCGATGAAGCAGCATGTGCTGGTGCGCTTCGGCAAATGGCGCGAGATCATCGCGCAGGAGCTGCCGAAGGATCCGGAGCTCTACTGCTCGACCACGGCGATGACGCTCTACGCCAAGGGCGTGGCGCATTCGGTGCTGGGCGAGATCGAGCAGGCCGAGCAGGCGCGCGCCGCCTTCCGCGCCGCCAAGGCGCGCGTGCCCGAGAGCCGGCGCCTGCACAACAACACGATGGTCGACCTGCTGGCCATCGCCGAGGAGATGCTGACCGGCGAACTGGAATATCGCCGCGGCAACTTCGATCTCGCCTTCGCGCACCTCCGCCGCGCCGTCGAACTCGACGATTCGTTACCCTACGACGAGCCCTGGGGCTGGATGCAGCCGACGCGCCATGCGCTGGGCGCGCTCCTGCTGGAGCAGGGCCATCTCGCCGAGGCCGAGGCGGTCTATCGCGCCGACCTCGGCTTCGACGGCAAGACCAACCGCGCCTGCTGGCATCCCGAGAACGTGTGGAGTTTGCACGGCCTGCACGAGTGCCTGACGCGGCGGGGCGAGACGGTCGAGGCGCCGCTGATCAAGGCGCGACTGGATCTCGCGTCTGCTCGCACGGAGTTCCCGGTGCGGGCATCGTGCCTGTGTCGTAGGGAAGCCGCCTGAAGCGAAAGGTCCCTCACTGCGTTCGGGATGACATCATTTTTTGAATCGGCGCACAGCGCAAATTCCAACAACATTGTCATCCCGAACGCAGTGAGGGACCCTTGATCGGTCCGTCACCGCTTCGCGGGCGGCAGCACCCGCTGGATCATCGCGAACAGGAACGCCGTCGTGAGGCCGAACAGCAGCATGCCGTTCACCGCTTCCAGCGCGCCCAGCATCTTCCACTGGTGGGCGAGGTGGATGGTGGTGTCGCCGTAGGTGGTCAGCGCGCCCAGCGAGTAGAGCATGGCGGAGCGGTTGTCGGGGATGGCGTCCAGGTAGCGGAAGGCCAGCGCCCAGATGCCGCCTTCGAGGATGTGCAGGGTCGTCACCAGCGTCACCGCCATCGCCATCACCAGGGAGAAGATGAGGGTGACGTGGCGGCCGCGGTCCCGCATCCTGTCGAGCACCCGGTCGACCCGGGCGGTGAAGACCGCCAGGCACAGGATGTGGATGACGCAGGTGAGCGCGATCAGCGGCACGCCCCACGCCCAGTCCTGTCCCCACTGGACTTCGTTGAGCGGGTTCATGCCGTGCTGCCGTTCCTGCGCCCGCCGGTCTAGCGGACCAGCGGCTTGTACTTGATGCGATGCGGCTGGTCGGCGTCGGTGCCGAGGCGGCGATGCCGGTCGAGTTCGTAATCCTGGTAGTTGCCCTCGAACCACTCGACATGGCTGTCGCCCTCGAAGGCCAGCATGTGGGTGGCGGTGCGGTCGAGGAACCAGCGATCGTGCGAGATCACGACGGCGCAGCCGGCGAACTCGACCAGCGCCTCTTCGAGCGCGCGCAGCGTGTCGACGTCGAGATCGTTGGTCGGCTCGTCGAGCAGCAGCACGTTGGCGCCGCTCTTCAGCATCTTGGCGAGGTTGACGCGGTTGCGTTCGCCGCCCGAGAGCTGGCCGACCTTCTTCTGCTGGTCGGCGCCCTTGAAGTTGAACGAGCCGCAATAGGCGCGGCTGGACACTTCCTTGGTGCCGAGCTTGATGATGTCGAGGCCGCCCGAAAGCTCCTCCCACACGCTCTTGTTGGGATCGAGCGTCTCGCGGCTCTGGTCGACGTAACCGAGCTTGACCGTCGGGCCGACCGAGAAGGTGCCGGTGTCGGGCTTGTCGAGGCCAGTGATCATCTTGAACAGCGTCGTCTTGCCCGCGCCGTTGGGACCGATGACGCCGACGATGCCGCCCGGCGGCAGGTTGAAGGTGAGGTTGTCGATCAGCAGCCGGTCGCCGAAGCCCTTGGAGATGCCCTCGGCGCGGATGACATGGTCGCCGAGCCGCGGGCCGGCCGGGATGACGATCTGCGCCCGGTCGAGCGTCTGCTGGCTGTCCTCGTCCACCATCTGCTCGTAGGCCGCAATTCGCGCCTTGCTCTTGGAGCGGCGGGCCGACGGGCTGGTGCCCATCCATTCGAGCTCGCGCTGCATGGTGCGGCGGCGGGCGTCGGCGGTCTTCTCTTCCAGCTCGAGGCGCTTGTCCTTCTGCTTCAGCCAGGACGAGTAGTTGCCTTCCCACGGGATGCCGGCGCCGCGGTCGAGTTCGAGGATCCAGCCGGCCACGTTGTCGAGGAAGTAGCGATCGTGGGTGACGGCCACGACGGTGCCGGGGAACTCCGCGAGATGGCGCTCCAGCCAGGCCACCGACTCGGCGTCGAGATGGTTGGTCGGCTCGTCGAGCAGCAGCATGTCGGGCTTGCTGAGCAGCAGGCGGCACAGCGCCACGCGGCGCTTCTCGCCGCCCGAGAGCTTGTCGACGTTGGCGTCGGACGGCGGGCAGCGCAACGCGTCCATGGCGATCTCGACGGTGCGGCCGAGGTCCCAGCCGTTGCCGGCGTCGATCTTCTCCTGCAGCTCGCCCTGCTCCTCGATCAGCTTGTCCATGTCGGCGTCGGGATCGGAGAAGGCGTTGGAGACCTCCTCGAAGCGCGCCAGCATCTTCGCCATCTCGCCGGCGCCGTCCATGACGTTGCCCAGCACGTCCTTGTTGGAGTCGAGGCCGGGTTCCTGCTCCAGCAGGCCCACCTTGACGCCCTCGGCCGCCCAGGCCTCGCCGGTGAAACTGTCGTCGCGCCCGGCCATGATCTTGAGCAGGGTCGACTTGCCGGAGCCGTTGAGGCCGAGCACGCCGATCTTGGCGCCGGGCAGGAACGACAGCCAGATGTCCTTCAGGACCTGCTTGCCGCCGGGAAAGGTCTTGTTCAGACCCTTCATCACGTAGATGTACTGGTAGGATGCCATGGGGCGAGCTTTTAGCGGCCCCGTCCGGACGGTTCAATGACGCCCGGGCCAACGCGCCCGCAGGCGAAACTGTCATCCCATACGCGCCTGCGTATAAATCACTCCAATACGCGATACCGTATATTGTGGCTTAATACGCGTTCGCGTATGATGTTGGTATGGAAATCATCGCCAGGACGCCCAAGCAACTTGGGATCGCCGTTCAGCGTCGCCGCAAGGAGCAGAACCTCACGCAAGGCGAGCTGGGCGTCCGCATGAACGCCCGTCAGGCGACCGTCTCCAAGCTGGAGAAGGGGGAGCCGGCCACACAGCTCCAGACCCTGATGAATTCTCTGGCGGCGCTGGGGCTGGAACTGGTCGTTCGACCCCGCACCACGAGCCGCGTCGAGGAGCTCGAGGAGCTGTTCTGATGGCCCGCTCCCGCGCCACGCGACCGCTCGACATCTTTCTGAACGGAAAGCGCGTCGGACAGCTGCGCCGTGAACCGGGCGGCGCCATCGACTTCAGGTATGCAGACGATTGGCTTGGCTGGAACAACGCGATTCCGGTGTCGCTGTCCCTGCCGTTGAGCGAACGACGCTATGTCGGCGCCCCCGTCGTCTCGTTCTTCGACAATCTTCTTCCCGACGATGAGGACGTTCGCCGGCGTGTCGCCGAGCGTGCGCGAGCACACGGGACCGATTCCTACAGCCTGCTCGGGGCCATCGGGCGAGATTGCGTCGGTGCCCTGCAGTTCCTTCCCGAAGGCGAGGCGGCGGCGCCTCCCGACCGGCTGGACGCGCGGCGCATCAGCGATGCCGACATCGCCGAACTGCTCGGCAACCTCGCGCGCAATCCGCTGGGCATCGATGAAGCCGGCGACCTGCGGATCTCGCTGGCCGGGGTGCAGGAGAAAACCGCGCTCCTGTTCTGGAAGAAGCATTGGCATGTGCCGCATGGCACCACGCCGACGACGCACATCCTGAAGCCGCAGATCGGCGCACTGCCGAATGGTCTCGACCTGTCGGACAGTGTCGAGAACGAGCATTTCTGCCTGCGCCTGATGGAGGCATTCGATCTTCCCGTGGCGCAATCGCAGATCGTGGATTTCGCGGGACGGCGCACCCTGGTCGTCGAGCGCTTTGATCGCCTGTGGACCCGGGACAGGCGTCTGCTGCGGGTGCCCCAGGAGGATTGCTGTCAGGCCCTGTCGGTTCCTCCCAGCCTGAAGTACGAGCCAAGCGGTGGACCCGGCATGGTCGCCATCGCGCGCCTGCTGAAGGGGAGCGACACGCCGGACCTCGACCTGCGGCGCTTCTTCAAGACACAGGTCCTGTTCTGGCTGATTGCGGCAACGGACGGACATGCCAAGAACTTCAGCATCCGCCTCGCGCCCGGCGGACGCTTCGCTCTTGCGCCAATCTATGATGTCCTTTCGGTGCAGCCGAACTTCGACACGGGCCAGCTTCGCCGCACGCAGATGAAGCTTGCGATGGCCGTGGGAAGCAACCGCCACTATCGCCTCGACGAGATCACGCCGCGCCATTTCCTGCAGACCGCCAGGCTGTGCGACATTCCGCAGGCCACCGCGATCGCCATCCTGGACGAGATCGCCCAGACCGCCGACGCAGCCCTCGACCACGCGCAGTCGTCGATGCCGAAGGGGTTCCCGGAACGGCTGGCGGCATCGATCGTCAACGGCGCAAAGGGTAGGCTGAAGGCGTTCGGACAGGGCAAGTATCGCTGAGCAGGGAACCGTGCGCAGGCCCCGCTTGTTCGCGCCCCGTCGAACGGCTTCAATGACGGCCGGGAGAAACGCGCACGCATGCTGGTGGAACCGGCTGTCCTGGCCCTGTCGCTGGCCTATCTGGGGCTGCTCTTCGCCGTGGCGTATTTCGGCGATCGCTATGCGCGTGACTGGTCGAAGAACTCGGTGGCGCCGGTTGTCTACGGCCTGTCGCTGGCCATCTACTGCACCTCCTGGACCTTCTACGGCGCGGTCGGGCGGGCGGCGACCTCGGGCACCGACTTCATCCTGATCTATACCGGCCCGGTCCTGGTGGTGACGCTGGGCTACCCGATGCTGCGAAAAATGGTGCGGGTGGCCAAGCAGCACAACGTCACCTCGATCGCCGATTTCCTGGCCTCGCGCTACGGCAAGAGCCGCGCCGTCGGCGTCACCGCGACGCTATTCGCCACGGTGGGCGTGCTGCCCTACATCGCGCTCCAGTTGCAGGCCGTGTCGGCGTCGTTCCGCACCATTGCCGCGCCCTCGCCCTGGGTCGGCGGCGCGCCGGGCGTCGTGCATGTCGACACCTCGCTGATCGTGGCGGCGCTGATGGCGCTGTTCACCATCCTGTTCGGCGTCCGCAACGTGCAGGCCTCCGAGCAGCATCGCGGCATGATGCTGGCCATCGCCTTCGAATCGGTGGTCAAGCTGCTGGCGCTGCTGGCGGTCGGCCCCTTCGTCGTGTGGTTCCTGTTCGACGGCCCGTCCGACATGATGGCGCGGCTCGCCGAGGCGCCGGCGGTGGCCGAGCGGCTGACACGCGAAGCCTCGCCGCTCACCTGGGTGGTGATGTCGCTGCTCTCGGGCATGGCCTTCCTCTGCCTGCCACGCCAGTTCCACGTCGCCGTCGTCGAGCACGACCATCCCGCGAGTCTCCGGACGGCGCGCTGGCTGTTCCCGGCCTATCTCGTGCTGATCAACCTGTTCGTGATCCCGATCGCGGCGGCGGGACTGCTGCTGCTCGGGCCGAACGTCAGCCCCGACCTCTACGTCCTGCAGCTGCCGCTGGTGAGCGGCGCGAGCTGGCTGTCGGCCTTCGTGTTCATCGGCGGTCTGTCGGCGGCGACCTCGATGGTGATCGTGGCCTGCATGGCGCTGTCGGGCATGATCGGCAACGAGCTGCTGATGCCCTACCTGCTGAGGCGGCAGGCCGGCGTCGTGCGCGACATGGGCCCGCTGGTGGTGCTGGTGCGCCGCGCCGCCGTGGTGCTGATCCTGATGGCGGGCTACGCCTACGAGCGCATCATCTCGGGCTACCTGCCGCTCGCCTCGATCGGCCTGATCTCGTTCTGCGCGGTCGCCAACTTCGCGCCCGGCCTCGTGCTCGGCCTCTACTGGCAGCGCGCCCACAGGTACGGCGTCGTGGCGGGCCTGACCGGCGGCTTCGTCGTGTGGCTCTACGCGCTGCTGCTGCCGACCCTGCGCCAGGGGTTGGGAGCGAGCACGGAGGGTGGACCGGTGGTGCCCTTCATGCCGTGGTGGCCCGAGCCGCTGGTCACCCTCGATCCGGTGCTGCAGGGCTTCCTGGCCTGCCTGGTGGTCAACACGGCGCTTCTGGTCGGCGTCTCGCTGCTGGTGCGGCCGGTGGGTCGGGACCGCGAGCAGGCGGATGCCTTCGTGCTGGGCGCCGAGGAGCCCGCGCCGCTGCCGCGCCGCGCGCCGGCCGACGCCGCCCG
>CANIEC010000220.1 GCA_947466085.1 Rhodospirillales bacterium | reverse complement strand
GCCGCTTCGCGCACGACACCGGCGAAGGAGGCTACAGCCCCTATCACCGCGAGGGCGGCGGCGACATCATCTGGGAGATCGGGTCCGGCTATTTCGGCGCCCGCAACCCCGACGGCACCTTCTCGGCCGAGAAGTTCGCCGCCGGCGCCGCCAACCCGCAGGTCAAGATGGTCGAACTGAAGCTCAGCCAGGGCGCCAAGCCCGGCCATGGCGGCGTGCTGCCGGCGCCCAAGGTCAGCGAGGAGATCGCCCTCACGCGCGGCGTGCCGGTCGGTGTGGACTGCATCTCGCCCTCGAGCCACAGCGCCTTCACGACGCCCATCGAGATGATGAGGTTCATCGGCGAGATGCGTCGTCTCTCGGGCGGCAAGCCGGCCGGCTTCAAGCTCTGCGTCGGCCACGAATGGGAGTTCCTGGCGATCTGCAAGGCGATGCTGGAGACCGGCATCTATCCCGACTTCATCGTCGTCGATGGCAAGGAGGGCGGCACCGGCGCCGCGCCCATGGAATTCCTCGACCATGTCGGCAAGCCGATGCGGCAGGGCCTGCACATCGTGCACAATGCCCTGGTGGGCATCGGCGCCCGTCAGCGAATCAAGATCGGCGTCGCCGGCAAGATCATCACTGCCTTCGACATCATCCGGGCGATGGCGCTGGGCGCCGACTGGTGCAATTCGGCACGCGGCTTCATGTTCGCAGTCGGCTGCATCCAGTCGCAGTCCTGCCATACCGACCGTTGCCCCACGGGGGTCGCCACACAGGATCCGACGCGCCAGCGCGCCCTGGTCGTACCGGACAAGATGGAGCGCGTGGTGAATTTCCACCGCGCCACCCTCCACGAACTGGCCGAGCTCACCGCCGCCGCGGGCCTCGATCATCCGACCGACTTCAAGCCCATCCATATCTCCCGACGCATCTCGCCCAGCGTCGTGGCGACCTACGCCGACCTCTATCCGGCGCTGGCCGAGGGTGAGCTGGTGTCGGGCACCAGCGACAAGCGTTGGCGGCGGGCGTGGGACATGGCCCATACGGATTCGTTCCGCGCGACGGCCTGATCCGCGCAAACCTGTTGCGAATCCTCGTTGGTTGGCCCAGCAATTGGCCAACCAACGAGGAAACGATCATGACCGCTCCGTTCGATTTCGCGCCCCTGCTGGCGCCCGGCACGCCCGCTCCCGCCGCCAAGTGGAACGGCTTCCCGAAGTACAACTTCATCGGCGGCCATAACGACGCCGGCAACGTGCCCGTCCAGGCGCTGATCGATGCCGCGACAGCGGTGCTGACGCGCGAGGGCGCGACCCTCGCGACCTACGGGCTGAACAGCGGGCCGCTGGGCTACAAGCCGCTGCGCGAGTTCCTCTCGGCCAAGCTCAAGGACCATGCCGCCATCGAGTGCGCCTCGGACGAGATCCTGATCACCTCGGGGTCGATGCAGGGCCTCGACCTGATCAACAGCCTGCTGGTGACCAGGGGCGACACCGTCATCATCGAGCAGGAGACCTATGGCGGCGCGCTCACCAAGCTGAACAAGCTCGGCGCCAATGTGGTCGGCATCCCGCTCGACGGCGAGGGCCTGCGGCTCGACGTGCTGAAGCAGAAGCTCGAGGAGCTGAAGCAGAAGGGCATCACGCCCAAGTACATCTACACGATCCCGACGGTGCAGAACCCGACCGGCGCCATCATGGGCGAGGCGCGCCGCGCCGAGCTGCTGAAGATCGCCGCCGAGTACGGCGTCATGATCTTCGAGGACGAGTGCTATTCCGACCTGATCTGGAGCGGCAAGCGGCCGCCCTCGCTCTACGCCATGGCCAAGGGCGAAGGCGTCATCTTCATCGGCTCCTTCTCCAAGTCGATCGCCCCGGCGCTGCGGGTCGGCTACATCGTGGCCAAGTGGGACATCCTCGGCCGCATCCTCGGCCTCAAGCAGGATGCAGGTTCGGGCGCGCTCGAGCAGATGGTCCTGGCGGAGTTCTGCACGCAGCATTTCGCCAACCACGTGCCGAAGCTCAACAAGACCTTGGCGGCCAAGCTGCAGGTCCTGCGCGAGGCGCTGGCCGAACAGTTCGGCACCGCCGCCGAGTTCGGCGATCCCGAGGGCGGCATCTATCTCTGGATCAAGCTGCCCGACCAGGTCGACACGACGAAGCTCGCCCAGGCCGCCCTCGCCGCCGGCGTCTCGCTCAATCCCGGTCCGGAATGGTCGACCAACAAGGAATATGCCCGCTCGCGCCTGCGGCTCTGCTTCGCCAATCCCGAGCCCGAGACGATCCGCAAGGGCGTCGAGGTCCTGGCCGAAGTCTGCCGCCGCGAATTCGGCGTGCCGCTCCGCTCGGCCAACATCGAGAAGAAGTAGGTCGACGTTCGAAGGAAAAGGCCCGGCGGATCACACCGCCGGGCCTTTTCCTTTTCTCAAGAGCGCGACGCTCACATCGGCTGCGGCACCATCACCATCCACGACACGCCGAACTTGTCGGCGACGCAGCCGAAGCGCGGTGAGAAGAACGTCTTGCCGATCGGCATCTGGATCTGGCCGTCCCGGGCCAGCGCCTCGAAGGCCCTGTCTGCTTCCGCTTCGGTCGCGACATCGAGGGCAAGAGAAAAGCCCTGAAAGTTCGTCTTGCCGTCGTTCGCCATGCCGTCGGAACACATGATCATCGCATTGCCGATCTGCAGGCTGGCATGCATCACCGCCTCGGGATCGACTTTCATGTGTTCCGCCGCGCCGGCATCGGGATTCTCCTTGAAGCGCATCATCATCTCGACCTTGGCGCCGAGCCTCTCCTGGTAGAAGGCGAGCGCCTCCTCGCAACGGCCGTTGAAGAACAGATAGGGCTGGACCGCCATTTCATCCTCCTGGGTTACGGGCTCTTCTCGAACTCGGTATCGATCTGGATCTGGATGGGGTCGGTGAACAGCGGCGGCAGGCCGTAGTCCTGCGGGTTGATCGTCGCGACGGCATGGACGCCGATCCGCGGCTTGCCCTCGAAGCCCTTGCCCGCACCGCCCAGCTCGACGTCGAAGGTGACGGGCCTGGTCTTGCCCATCAGCGTGAACTGCCCCTCGACCCTGCCGCGCGTCTTGTCGACCGGCTTGAAAGAAGTCGAGACGAAGGTGGCTTCACTGAAGGCCTTGGACTTCAGGAAACTGTCGCCCGCCAGCTCCTCGGCGAAGCCCTTCACGTTGGTCGTGATGGAGGCGGTCTCGACCGAGGCGGAGAGCTTCGACTTCTCGATCGCCGCGGGATCCCAGGTGAGCGAGCCCTTGGCGCGATCGAAGCGGAACACGCTCTGCGAATAGCCGATATGGGAGACGCGGACGATCACCGCGGTGTGCTGCTCGTCGAGCGCGTAGGTTCCGGCCGTCGCCAGCGCGATGTCGCGCTCCCCGGCGAACACTCCCGGCGGCAGGGTCCACGGCGCCGGCGCCTGGGCCAGCGCGGCCGCGGGGCCCAGCGCCAGCACGACGGCGAGCGTGCGCAGCATGCGGTTCATCCGACCCTCCTCGACAATTGTGACTTCACTTCTCGACGACGGTCTTCAGCTTTGCCAATCCTGCCGCGAAATCCCGGCCGATCATGTCGTCCATGTCCATGAAGGTGCCGATCAGCTTGGTCATGAAGGTGCTGGGACCGTACATCGCCCAGGTGACAATCGTCTGACCGCCCTTCGGTTCCACGGTCAGCTCGGCCATGTTGTGACCTTCGAAGGGCTTCAGGAAGTCGAGCTTGATCACCACCCTGTGCGGCGGCGTGGAATCGACGATCTCCATGCGGCCCTTGCCGACATTGTCGTTGCCGTCCCATTCGTAGACTGCGCCCTTGCCACTCTCGGAGCCGCTGTAGGCGCGCTTCATCCCGGGATCGCGGCCCTCATAGGGCGACCACGCGGTCCAGCGCTTCAGTCCGTCGATGTAGGGGAAGATCTTCTCCGGCGGCGCATTCATCGCCGTCGAACGCTCGACCCGAAACGAATCGGGCCGCGTCGCGGCATAGACCAGAATCGCCGCAATGGTCGCCAGGACGACGGCACCGACGATCGTCAGGATCTTGCGCATTCGGGCCTCGCGTCTAATTACTTAACCATTGAGTTAACGCTTAGGGCGATACGATAGCCGTCGTCAATGATCCATGGCCATACTTCCTTATCCAAAGCGCCCTCTCCGCCCGCGTCACACGCGGGGGGAGAGGGAGGGGACCCGCGCGTAGCGTGGGGAGGGAGAGGTGGGTCGTATGACCAAGCATCGAACCGCGATGTCAAGAAGCCTTCGTCATGAAAGCAGCCGCGCTGAACAGATCTGCTGGGAGTTGGTGCGCGCCAAGCGAATAGTCGGCGTGAAGTTCCGACGACAGCATCCTATCGGTCCTTACTTTGCCGACTTCGCTTGTGTCTCAAAGAAGCTGGTTATCGAGATTGATGGTGAGCACCATGCCTTTCAAGTCGAGGCGGATGCCAGCCGAACTGCCGCGATGAAGCAGCGAGGTTGGCGGGTGGTGCGGTTCTGGGCGAATGAGGTGGTCAAGAATCCCGAAGGCATTTGGGCGGAAATCGAGCGATTGCTTGGAGAGCCATGCCCCACCTCTCCCTCCCCGCTCCGCGGGTCCCCTCCCTCTCCCCCCGCGTATGACGCGGGCGGAGCGGGCATTTGGTCTGACGCCGGACTAAAGTGATGTTACGCCAGCGCGAAGCCCTCGTAGCCGTTGGCCACGACCTTCTCGCAGGCCTGGATGTAGGCCGGCAGGCCGCCGATATAGGGCATGAACACACGCGGCTTGCCCGGGATGTTGGCGCCGACATACCAGGAGCTGCAGGTCGAGCGCAGGGTGATGTTGGACACGTCGCCGACATGGCCCACCCATTCCTCCTGCGCTTCCGGCACCGGCTCGATCACCGTCTTGCCCTTGGCACGCAGCGCCTCGAGGCAGTCAGCGATGAAATCGACATGCTGCTCGATCGAGGGGAGCATGTTGGTCAGCACCGAGGGGCTGCCCGGCCCGGTGATCATGAACAGGTTGGGAAAGCCCACGACCGTCAGGCCGAGATAGGTCTTCGGCCCCTCGTTCCAGCGCTCCTTCAAGGTGACGCCGCCCCGGCCACGGATGTCGACCTTGAGCAGCGCACCGGTCATGGCGTCGAAGCCGGTCGCGAGGACCAGGCAGTCGAAGGTGAAGTCTTCTCCCTTGGCGCGCAGGCCCTTCGGCGTGATGCGCTCGATCGGCTCGTCGCTGATGTCGACCAGGGTCACGTTCGGTCGGTTGAAGGTCGCCCAGTAGCCGGTGTCGACGCACAGTCGCTTGCAGCCGATGATGTTCTTCGGCACCAGCGCCGCTGCCGTCTTCGGGTCCTTCACGACCTCGCCGATCTTGGCCCGAACGAAGTCGGCCGCGACCTTGTTGGACTCGTCGTTCAGCAGCAGGTCCGAGAAGGAGGCCATGAAGCCCAGCCCGCCATAGTCCCAGCGCGCCTGGAACTGGCGATTGCGCTCCTCCTCCGGCGTCTCGGCTGCCGAGGCGGGATTGATGGTGAAGTCGATGCCGGCCGGCTTGCTCTTGGCCCGCTTGCGCATCTCGGGATAGCTCGCCTTCACCTGCCGCACATAGTCGGGGTCGAGCGGCTTGTTGTGCGCCGGCACCGTGTAGTTGGCAGTGCGCTGAAAGACGGTGAGGTGCCTGGCCTGCTCGGCCATCACCGGGATCGACTGGATGGCCGAGGAGCCCGTGCCGATGACGCCCACGGTTTTGCCCGTGAAGTCGACACCCTCATGCGGCCAGTTGCCGGTGTGATAGGTTGGGCCCGTGAAATCCTCGAGGCCGGGAATCTTCGGCGTGTTGGGCGAGGACAGGCAACCCATCGCGGTGATCACGAAGCGCGCCGCGACCTTTTCAGCGCCGCCACCGACCTTCTCGGTCTCGACCCGCCACAGGTTGGCGGCCTCGTCGAAGACGGCCTTACCCACCCGCGTCTCGAAGCGGATGTCGCGGCGCAGGTCGTAGCGGTCGGCGACGTGGTTGGCGTAGCGCAGGAGCTCGGGCTGGGTGGCGTAGCGCTCGCTCCATTCCCATTCCTGCTCCAGTTTGGGATCGAACTGATATGAATACTGGACGCTCTCGACGTCGCAGCGCGCGCCGGGATAGCGGTTCCAGTACCAGGTGCCGCCCACCCCCTTGCCGGCCTCGAACACGCGTGCCGTGAAGCCCTTCTGGCGAAGCCGGTGCAGCATGTACATGCCGCCAAAGCCTGCACCGATGATCACCGCATCGAAATCGATCGACATGCGTCCTCCAGAATTGCCGAAGCGGGTAGAAAGCCCCTGGCAAAATTAGTGCGGGAGAGCAGGTGACCGCGCAAGCCTTCCCATGGCACCTCTTCTCGCGGAGAAGAATAGACATGGCTGAGGTCGACTATCCGGCAAGCTGGTATGCCGCCACGCGAGACGCAGACACGGCGCGCGCGCCGCTCGCCACCCAGGAGGAGGCAGACGTCGCCGTCGTCGGCGGCGGCTTTGCGGGCCTGCACACGGCGCGGCTGCTGGCGCAGAGGGGAAAGCGGGTGGTGCTGCTGGAGCGGCGGCGCATCGGCTGGGGCGCGTCGGGCCGCAACGGCGGCTTCGTCGGGCCGGGCTACGCCCAGCGCTCCGGCGCCTTGATCGACCAGCTGGGTCTCGATCACGCCCGCCAGCTCTATGCGCAATCGCAGCGCGGTGTGGCGATCGTCCGCGATGGCATCTCCGAACTGGGACGGCCCGACATCCTGATGGGTAGCGGCAAGCTCAGCGTCTCGCGCACCGACCAGGGCATGGGGTTCGCCGACCGCACGCGCAGGCTCGCGGAGCAGCTCGGCGCCTCCTTCAAACCATGGGAGACCTCGCGCGTGCGCGGGGTGCTCGCGACGGCGCGTTACCATCAGGCGATCCATGATCCGACGTCGTTCCACATCCATCCGCTGAACTTTGCACTGGCTTTGGCCAAGGATATCGAACGGCAGGGCAGCGCGATTCACGAAGGCACCGAGGCCATCGCGCTGACGCGCGACGGCAGCTTCTGGCGGGTGCGCGCCGCGCACGGCGCCCTCAAGGCGCAGCATGTCGTGCTGGCCGGCAATGCCGATCTCGGCGCCGTGCAGCCGGGCATCGCGCGGGCGGTGCTGCCGGTCGCGACCTACGTCGCCGTCACGGAGAAGCTCGGCCCCCGCCTCGGCGAGGCGATCCGCTGGACGGGCGCGATCTCCGACACGCGCCGCGCCGGCGACTATTATCGCGTCGTCGACGGCGACCGGCTTCTATGGGGCGGCCGCATCACCACCGACACGACCGAGCCG
>CANIEC010000219.1 GCA_947466085.1 Rhodospirillales bacterium | reverse complement strand
TTCACGCGCCTGTCGATGGAGCTCCCGCCGGCCGAGGTGATGAAGGTCCTGCAGGACTACCAGGGACGCGTCTGCCCGCTGATAGCGGCCGCCGGCGGCAGCATCGACAAGTTCCTGGGCGACGGCATCCTGGCCTCGTTCGGCGCGGTGGTGCCTTCGACGACGGCCGCCGCGGATGCGCTGCGGGCCGCCGACGCGGTGATCGGCGCGGCCGCCGCCTGGGCTGAGGAGCGCCGTGCCGCCGGGGCGAGCCCGCTCGAGATCGGATTGGCCGTCGCGGCGGGACGTGTCGTGTTCGGCGCCGTGGGCGACGGCGAACGGCTCGAATTCACGGTGATCGGCGAGGCCGTCAATTTCGCGGCGAAACTCGAAAAGCACAACAAGGAAGAGCGGACCCGCGCCCTCACCGACGGGGTCACCTACGCTCTGGCCGAACAGCAAGGCTACCGCGCGCCGGTGAGACACGAACGTCGTCCCGGGCGACACGTCGGCGGTGTCTCCGAATCGGTCGACATTGTGGTCCTGGCCGCCTGAGATATGCGGCTGCCCGAGAAGCGGGCAGGGGCTTGCCTTGCCCTTTCCCCATTCGGAGCCTATGTATTTTCGGACAGTGGAGCGCCATCGTGGGAAATAACTACGACATCATCCTGATCGGGTTGGTCGCGGTCTTCTTGATCCTGCGGCTACGGTCGGTGCTGGGCAAGCGCACCGGCAACGAACAGCCGCCGGCACGCGATCCCTTCACGCCGCCCGCACCACCGCCGTCCACGCCGCGGGGGGGTGATTCCCCCCAAGGAAACGACAATGTCGTGCCGCTGCCGACGGCCAACGCGCCGGCACCCCGCCAGTCCTCGGCGACCAGTGGACCCGGTGGCATTCGCGCGACCGTCATTCCGAGTGCCACCTCGGGCGTCGCCGCGATCCGCGCCGCCGATCCGAGCTTTGAGCCGATCGGTTTCACGGGGGGCGCGCGCGCCGCCTTCACCGCCATCGTCGAGGCCTTCGCCCGCGGCGACACCGCGACGCTGAAGCCACTGCTCGACAGCACCACCTACGCGAGCTTCGAGTCCGCCATTCGCGGCCGAATCGAGCGAAACGAGACGGCGGAGACGACGCTGATCGGCTTCGAGGCCTCCGACATCGCCGCGGCCGAGATGCAGGGCACCAACGCCGCCGTAACGGTTCGGTTCGTAAGCGAGCAGATCAACGTCGTGCGCAATGCCGACAGCCAGATCGTCGATGGCAATCCGAACGAAGTGCAGAAGGTCGTCGACCTCTGGACGTTCCGTCGCGACACCACTTCGGGCGATCCCAACTGGCAGCTCGTGAAGACCGAAAGCGAAGGCTGAGGGAGGCTTTTCCGGGAATGCGAAGGAGCCTCCTCGCCGGTTGCATGGCCCTGTTGGCCGCTGCCGGTCTCCTTTCTGCCTGCGCCTCGACCCCCGGCTCCGCGCCCCAGCAGCGCATTGCGATGGAGCCGACCTCCTATAACGAAATCGCCGGCTGGGCCGAGGATCGCCATGCCGAGGCCCTTGCCGCCTTTCGCCGCTCCTGCCCCAGGCTGACCGCCGGCCCCGACGTCAGGATCGCCACCGACGGTGGCGAGAAGACGATCACCGCCGGCGAGTGGAAGCGCATCTGCGATGCCGCCAGCGCGGTGAAGGCCGGCGACGCCCGCGCCGCGCGCAGTTTCTTCGAGTCGAATTTCCGCCCCTTGATCATCCAGGCGCCGGGCAAGTTCACCGGCTACTTCGAGCCCGAGATGCGCGGCAGCAAGGTGCCGTCCCGCCTCTTCACCGTCCCGGTCTATCGCAAGCCGCCCGACCTGACCGATCAACCTTACCTGACGCGCGCCGAGATCGAAGCGGGCGCGCTCAAGGGCAAGGGCCTCGAGATCGCCTATGTGCAGGATCCGGTGGGCCTGTTCGAAATGCAGGTCCAGGGCAGCGGGCGCATACAGCTCGCCGAGGGCGGCAGCATGACGCTCGGCTTCGACGGCTCCAACAACCGGCCCTATACCGCAATCGGTGCCGTGCTGGTCGAGATGGGCGTGATGAAGAAGGAAGACGCGACCTGGCCCGCGATTCGCGACTGGCTGAAGCGCAATCCCCAGCAGGCGCGGGACGTGATGCGCAAGAACGAGCGCTACATCTTCTTCAAGGACACAAGGACTTCGGCGCCGATCGGCGCCCAGGGTGTACCACTCACCGCCCAGCGCAGCATGGCGGTCGATCCGACGATCACGCCGTACGGCACGCCGGTCTGGATCGACACGCGCCGTCCCGTCTATCGCAAGCCCGGCGCCACCGAATCCTATCGCCGCCTGATGATCGCCCAGGACACGGGCGCGGCCATCAAGGGCCCGGCGCGCGGCGACGTGTTCTACGGCGCCGGCACGCAGGCCGCCGAGTGGGCCGGCCGCATGAACAGCGACGGTCGCGCCGTCGTCCTGGTTCCGAACAAGAACTGACCGCCGGGACGCATTCCCGGCCTTCGGCGGCAGCGCCGGCGCTCCAGCGCCCTCAGAGGCTGGCCGGAAATGAATTGAATCGATTCAAGCCCTTACCTCATCCTGAGGAGGCCACGAAGTGGCCGTCTCGAAGGATGGGCAACAGACGAAGTGCTCGTGCCCACCCTTCGAGACGCATCGCTACGCGATGCTCCTCAGGGTGAGGTTATCGGGTCCGTTCATAACCCGTTGTTTTAGTTGCATTCATTTCCGGCCAGACTCTCAGGCTGCAAAAATTCCAGACAAGTGGTCGTTGCACGCCAATTTCACCGCTGCCATGTTCGGGCTGTGTCCACATCGCCGCCCAAATCATCTACCCGCCCGCGCCGCGTCGCGCTCTTCGTCACCTGTCTCGTCGACCTGTTCCGGCCGTCGGTCGGCTTCGCCGCGGTGAAGTTGCTCGAGGATGCCGGCTGCACCGTCGACGTACCGCCGCTTCAGGTTTGCTGTGGCCAGCCGGCCTACAATACCGGTGACCGGGCCACGACACGCGCCATCGCCGCCCAGGTCATCGACGCCTTCGAAGGTTACGACGCGGTCGTGGCACCCTCCGGCTCCTGCGGCGGAATGCTGTCGCATCACTATCCCGGCCTGTTCGACGACGATCCTGCCATGAAGGCCCGCGCGGAGAATCTGGCCGGGCGCAGCTACGAACTGATTGCGTTTCTGGTGGACGTGCTGGGTGTCGACAAGGTCGCCGCGCGCTACGACGGCGCCGTGACCTACCACGATTCCTGCTCGGGCCTGCGCGAACTCGGCGTCAAGGAGCAGCCGCGCGATCTGCTGGGATCGGTGCAGGGGCTCACGCTCCGCGAGATGAAGACCCCCGAGGTCTGTTGCGGCTTCGGCGGCACGTTCTGCGTGAAGTACCCCGAGATCTCGAATGCCATGGTCGGCGAAAAGTCTGCCGATATCGCGTCCACCGAGGCCGACACGCTGCTGGCGGGCGATCTCGGTTGCCTCATGAACATGGCGGGCAAGCTGCAGCGCGAGGGCAGCACCGTACGGGTGCGCCATGTCGCCGAAGTGTTGGCCGGCATGGGCGACCAGCCGGCGATCGGCGAACCGGAGCGCAGCTGATGGAATCGACCGCCCATGCCTTCAAGGCGAATGTCGGCCACGCGCTGGCCGATCCCAACCTGCAGGATTCGCTGGCCAAGCTGAAGGTCGGCTTCTCCGAGCGTCGTCGCCAGGCGGCCGAGCGGCTGCCGGAGTTCGAGGCGCTGCGCGACCGGGCGCGCGACATCAAGAACCACACGCTGGCCCATCTCGACTTCTACCTCGAGGAGTTCGAGCGCAAGGTCATCGGCCTCGGTGGACATGTCCACTGGGCGCCGACCGCCGCCGACGCACGGCGCATCATCGCCGAGCTCTGCCAGAGCGTGAACGCCCGCACCGTCGCCAAGTCGAAGTCGATGGTGGCCGAGGAGATCGCGCTCAACGAGCATCTCGAGGCGCTGGGCATCGCACCGATCGAGACCGATCTCGGCGAGTACATCATCCAGCTGCGCAACGAGCCGCCCAGCCACATCATCGCGCCGGCCGTCCATCTCACCAAGGACCAGGTCGCCGACACGTTCCTCGAGCACCACGCCAAGCTCGGCTTCGACAAGCGCCTGACCGAGCGCAACGATCTCGTCGCGGAAGCGCGTTATGTCCTGCGGCAGAAATTCCTCGATGCCGATGTCGGTCTGACCGGCGCCAACTTCCTGGTGGCCGAGACCGGCTCGTCGATGCTGGTGACCAACGAAGGCAATGCCGACCTCTCCAACACGCTGCCCAGAATGCACATCGTGCTGGCCAGCATCGAGAAGGTGATCCCGACGCTCGAGGACGCGGCGGTGCTGCTGCGCGTGCTGGCGCGGTCGGCGACGGGCCAGGAGTCCTCGGCCTACACGACCCTGAACACCGGGCCGAAGAGGCGCGAGGATCTCGACGGGCCCGAGCAGTATCACGTCGTGCTGCTCGACAACGGCCGGTCTTCCGTGCTCGGCACCGAGATGCAGGACATCCTGCGCTGCATCCGCTGCGGCGCCTGCATGAACCATTGCCCGGTCTACGGCGCCGTCGGTGGCCATGCCTATGGCTGGGTCTATCCCGGTCCGATGGGCGCGGTGCTGACGCCGCAGCTCGTGGGCGTCGAGGAGGCCAGCAACCTGCCCAATGCCTCGACCTTCTGCGGCCGGTGCGAGAGCGTCTGCCCGGTGCGCATCCCCCTGCCCAAGCTGATGCGTCACTGGCGCGAAAGGGAATTCGAGAAGCACCTCACGCCCAAGGCCGTCCGCCAGGGTCTGGCGATGTGGAGCTTCGCCGCCCGCCGGCCCGCGCTCTATCGCAGGCTCACCGCGATGGCCAACCGCGTGCTGGCCCTGTTCGGCCGCGCCGACGGGCGCTACCGGGCACTGCCGCTCGCTTCTGGCTGGACGCGTTTCCGCGACTTCCCCGCGCCGCAGCCCGGCGGCACCTTCCACGCCCGCTGGGCGAAGAGGAAGTCATGAGCGACGCTCCGAACGACGCCCGGGCCCAGATCCTGGGGGGGATTCGCCGCTCGCTGCGTCGCGGCGAACTCTCGGGCGAGGCGCGCGGCGCCGTCGAGACACGCCTGGCCGACCCGCCGCGCGGACCGTCGGTGGCGCGTGGACAGCTGCCTCAGGCCGAGAAGGTCGCTCTGTTCTGCCAGTGGGCGGAGACCCTGAACGCCACTGTGGCGAGGGTCGGGTCGGCCGAGGTGCCGGGCGAAGTGAGCGCCTACCTCGCGCGCAACAACCTGCCTGCGAACGTCGCGATGGCGCCCTCACCCCTCCTCGACGGCTACGACTGGGCGAGCCAGAAGATGCTCTCGATCCGGCGCGGGCGCGGCGAAGGCAGCGACCAGGTCTCGGTCACCGGCGCCTTCGCGGGCATTGCCGAGACCGGTACCGTCGTGATGGCCTCCGGGCCCGACCACCCGGTGTCGCTCAACCTGCTGCCCGACACGCATGTCGTCGTGCTGCGCGAGGCCGATATCGTTGGCGGCTATGAAGATGTCTGGGGCCGCCTGCGCGCGCGCTATGGCAAGGATCTGATGCCGCGCACGGTCAACACCATCACCGGGCCGTCGCGCACCGGCGACATCGAGCAGGCAATGGAGCTGGGCGCCCACGGTCCGCGCCGCATGCACATCCTGGTGGTGCGCGACTGATGACGGGCAGCGGCGCCACTCCTGGTGAGCAGCGCCCCGGTGAGCTACGCGTCGTCGGCACAAGCGTTGCGCGCGAGATCGACCTGGTATTCGACCGGGTGGCCCAGTCGGTCGGGAAGCGGGCGCCCCGGATCCTGCAGGTCGGGTCGCGCACGCTCGTCGCCGACCGCAACGTGCGCAACTGGCGCAAGCTCGTGGCCACACGCTTCGGCCCCAGGGCGCGTTTCGTCGGCCTCGATCTGGTCGAGGGCGCCAACGTCGACTGCGTCGCCGACATCTGCAGCGATCGGCGGACGCTGAAGGGGAAACTGGGCGAGGAGCCGTTCGACCTCGCGATCTGCTGTCACGTTCTCGAGCATACGCGCCATCCCGCGCGGGCGGCCCGCAACATCGAGCAGGCGCTGCGGCCCGGCGGGCTCGCCTTCGTGTCGGCGGCCTGGTCGCAGGCCTTCCAGGCCACGCCCGATGATTACTGGCGCTTCTCGGTGCGCGGCTTGATGCTGTTGTTCGGGCAGCTCGAGGTTGCTTCGTCGTTCTACAGCGGCGGCGATGTCGGCCTCGACGTCGCCTATCGGATCGAGCGGGACGGCAGGCCGGAGCTCGACCCGCGTGCCGGCGCGGTCGAACAGGGCCTCTTCCAGCTCGTCCTCGACCACGAGGACAATCGCGCCGTGCTGGCGCGCCAGGCGACCGAGCGCCTGCCGGTATCGCGGACCTACCTGCCCAGCCTGTTCGTCAATCTGGTCGGCCATCGCGTCTCCCGATAGGAGGGCTTTAGAGTCCCTCCGGGCGAAGTAGAAACACCTTCCTCCCCATTCAAATGGGGAGGTGGCGGCGTCTTACGCCGACGGAGGGGTCATGGCCTTTGCGACGCCCGTGACCCCATCGCCCCGTATGACGGGGCACTTCCCCATTTGAATGGGGAAGAGATTGATCCCGATTCTCGGCGGTTCAATCGAAGTCGGAAGAACACTAGCCGACCCGCACAAAAGAAAAGAGCGGGCTTTCGCCCGCTCTTTCCGATTTGTCGTATGTCCTGCGACTAGAAGCGCAGATCCATACCCATCAGCAGACCCCAGCTGTTGCCCGAGACGGCAGCAGACGGACCCGAAGCCGTGTACAGCAGACCACCACCGGTGAGCTTCACTCCCGGCCCAAGCGCGTAGTTCACGCCGATTTCCCACTTGTTGACCGACTCCTGGCCAAACGAGAGGTTGTTCGGATTGCTGCCGTTACCGAAGGCCGTCGAGTTCACACCCGGGACGCCGGTCGCGGCATTGGCGGCGCAGGTCGAGGAGTTGACTGCGATGGTGCTGCAGCCAACCGAGCCGTTGCCGTTGTTGTTGTAGGAGCCGACCCAGCTGAACGACATCTGCCACGGGCCGGTCTCATACATCAGACCAGCGGTGTAGAAGCGGGTGTCGTTGCTCTGACCCGTGTAGTAGTTCGAGCCGAGACCGTTGTTGTCCCAGCCAAGCGCGCCACCGAGGGTGAAGCCCTTGAAGCCGACCTGAGCACCGACGACCCACTGCTTCCAGGAGGCCGCGTTGGCACCCGTCGACATGTTGGCGGCGTTAGCGAACGGCTGATTGCCCGGGATGAAGCTGCCGTACAGGAACGCGCCGTACAGAGCGACCGTGACATCGCCGAACTTGTTCAGGTAGTTGGCGCCGACGTCGAACACGTCCTGATACGAGTAGTCGTTCGTCAGGCAGTTC
>CANIEC010000218.1 GCA_947466085.1 Rhodospirillales bacterium | reverse complement strand
CTCACATATTTTATGAGCGCTTACTCACTTATGGAGGTTGGCATGTTCATCCGCCGGTCATTCGACGAATTCTCAGAGCTTCACACCGATGGAGCGCCACAGGACGCGCGCCCCGACTGGGTGATCGACTGGCGCTGGCTGTCGACGGAAAGCGAGAGCCCCCCTTTTCCGAGTGAGCGCTCCCTCATAGGATGCGGGGCATGGGCAAAGCCGAAGAGACGAAAGCCCGCGTAGCGCGCGCGGCCCTCACTCTTTTCGTGGCGCGCGGCGTCGCGGAAACCACGACCCGTGAAATCGCCATGGCGGCGTCGATCGCCGAGGGCACGATCTACCGCTACTTCCCGAGCAAGGAGCAGCTCGCCCTCGACATCTTCCTCGGCCATCACCGAGCGCTGGCCGAGGCGCTGGCGGAGGCGCATCGCCCCGTCACGGGCCTGCGGGAAAAGATCGAAGCCATCGTCCGCTGCTACTGCGAATGGGCGGACAGGGACTGGTCCCTGTTCGCCTACCACCTGCTCACCCAGCACCTGTTCCTGGCGCTGGTCCCCGACGGCACGCCCAACCCGGTCGACGTGGTGCGCGAGGTCATCGTGAACGCCATGACGGCCGGCGAGATTCCCACGCGAGACCCCGACCTCGCGGCCGCCTCCGCCATCGGCACCGTGATGCAGCCCGCGACCTACAAGGTCTACGGCCGCTTCGAAGGCCCCCTGTCCGCCCACGTAAGGTTCTTTGCCGATGCGGCGTGGGCGGTGCTCGCCGTCCCCGACCGCTAGAGTCCTTCCGGCCGAAGCAGAATCGCCTTTCTCCCCATTCAAATGGGGAGATGTCGTCGTCTCACGACGGCAGAGGGGTCAGAATGCGCGAGTGACGACGGGCATGACCCCATCGCCCCGTATGACGGGGCACTTCCCCATTTGAATGGGGAAGTGATTCTCTAGGTCGACGATATCAGGCGGCGACGTAGACGAAGGCTTCGAGGCCGGACTTCAGACGCACGGCGACGCGCTTGTAGTCCGACACTTCGTACGTGTCGGCAGCGGCAAGCTCGGCCGCAGTGATCCTCAGCACCACGCCCGGCACCTCGTCCTCGGCACGGCCCGAAGGCAGCGCGATGAGGTGATGCGTCTTGCCGCTGGTCTTCACGACCTCGGCGTCCCGGATCTCGAGCAGCGACGTTGCATAGCCCGGCAGGGCATCGGCACGGCCTTCGAGCCGCCGGCCGAAGGTCGCGAGCTGCACGTCTTCCTGCTGCAGCGTGCCGAAGGAGAACAGCCAGACGTCGGTCATTGGTGTCTGTTCTCCGATCTAGCCTCGATCCGACACAATTCCCGCGTGGACGCGCGGAGACCTATGTGCATGAAGGCAAGCAATCACGATCACCTCGGTGTCGAAAATCTGAAAGTAGAGCTGGTACCGGAATGGACGGAGGTTGAGCCGCCGAATCTCGATGCGTGGTCCGCGCCGCACGATACGATAGATGGTCGGATTTCGCCCCAGATGAACTTCGGCACGACGGATCGCGAGCAGGAAATCCAGCGCTGCATGTGGCGCTCTCTCCGCGAGCCAATCAAAAGCCTCGTCGATGTCCGCAGCTGCGTCGCCCGTGTATACGACCGCAAGGGTCATAGCTTGACGTTGTGGCGCTCGGCGATTTCCTGAAGCTTGAACTTTCTCTGGTTGGGATCGCTTGCCAGAGCCGCGGCACGCCGATCGAGCAGGGCTCCGACCTCCTCGGAAACCGGCACGGCGGCAAGTTCGCTATCGATGCTGTCCCATAGATCGTCGATCAGCGCCCGCCTCTCTTCGATGCTCAGCTTCGACAGTTCCTTCATGAGCATGGCGTTCATGACGAGTGTCCGCTTTCGCGGGCCAGCGCGCCGAAGGCTTCGGCGAAGGCCTCGCGCGGGCCGCCGATGCCGGTCTCGTTGAAGATGTCGGCGGTGAGCGACTTCACGGCGTTCTCGTCGATGCGCACGCCGTTGTTCTCGAGGAAGCCGCGCGCGGCCTTCACGGCCTCGTCCATCGCGCCGCCCTGCTTGTAGAGCTGGTAGTAGTCGGGATGGCCGCCACGGCCCACTGCCTCGGCCAGCACGTCGGTGAAGTTCACGACCTTCAGCGACGGATAGATCGCCTCGGCGCCGGAGAGCGAGCGATGGCAGGAATGATACATGGTGACGATCGTGTCGGCGCCGGCATCGACTGCGCCCATGACCAGGTCGCGATGGATCGCCTGCTCGCGCGCCTTGAACTTCGCGGCCTGGCCGCCGCAGGCATAGGAGAAGCCGGAATCCTGCGGCAACTCGACCAGTTCGAGGTTGGGCACGGCGCGCAGCAGGTTGCGGATGCTCTCGACCGTGGCGCCGATGCCCTGATGCTCGTGGATCACGACGCGGCGCCTCGGCTGGTCCGCCGTGAAGCGCGCCTTCACCGCCTCGAGGTTGGCGGCAAGGAACTCGCTCACATGCCCCAGATCGAACGACGGTTCCTCGACGTCTTTTTCCAGCTCGTCGAAGTTCTTGGTGCAGGTCGGGCACCAGGTCAGCACCTTCGAGGCGCCGGACTGGCCGAAGCGCTGGAAGGTGCGATGCCCCATGCGCTCGTAGGTCGGCAGATCGGCTTCCTGGAACTGGTAGACGCCGCAGCAATGGGCGGTGCCGCCGACCACGTCGAAGTCGAGCTCCAGCGCGTCGAGGATGTCCATGACGTTCAGCACGATGTGCGGCGTGCGCAGCACGTTGCAGCCCGTATAGAACAGCACGTCGGCGGTGCGTCGTTCGGCCGGCGCCAGGATCTGCTTCAGCGTCTCGGACGGAAGCTGCATGCTGGCGAGCAGCCGGACGGCCTGCGCCATGTGGCGGAAGCGGCTGGCGGCGCTGGCCGCCCCCTCCTGCACCGGCCGCACCGCCTGCAGCGACTTCATCTTGGCGATGGTCACCCACTGCCGGACGTTGATGTCCTCCGGACAGGCAGCGCTGCATTGGGCACTGCCGTCACAGGCGCCGAGCCACTTGTCGAGGAGCGGCGCCGCGACGCCGCCATTGCGCGTCAGGGCGACGAGTTCGCCGACCCGCTGCACGGCGTCGCCGGCATCGAGGCCGCTCTCGCGGGCCGTCGGACAGGCCTCGAAACACTTGCCGCAGGTCGTGCAGCGATCGGCCGCCGCGGCGGCCAATGCTTCCAGCCTGTCGGCATAGGCGCTCATCAGCGCTGGCCCTGCCGCCAGTTGTACTCGAGCTCTTCCATCGTGGGTTTGAGTCCGACGGCGATGCGATAGCTGCCGAGCTCGGAAATCTGTCTGAACGACAGGGTGAGGTTGAGCTCCTCCTGCGACTGGCCGCGCGGGTTGGCGCTCGACAGTTTGAAATCGGCGGTGAAGTCCTGGCCCTGGACGACCTGGCCCGAGGCGCCGATGACGCGAACGAAGTACGGCACGCGCGTCTGGCCGGCGACGGCCGAGGGGCCGGCCGTAGCCGCCACGCGCATGACCAGAGTCACGTCCATCTGATTGCGCCGCAGCGAGCACTTCGTTCCGGCACCGGTCAGCACCGCTTCATATTCGACATCGCGCGGATCGCGGCCCGGCCCATCCCTGAAATGCGTCAACCGCCCCGCGTCCTGGACCGTGAACGGCGCCGGACAGTAGGCCGTCGCGGAGTCCTCGGACTTGCCGCCACAGGCTGAGAGAAGAAGCGCCAGCGCGACAGGCGCGGCGCAGAGATACGATTTCAGGGTCATGCTAGGGTCTTGTGTGTGCCGTCGCAAAGCGGTTTCTTGGAGGAGTGCTTGCAGTCGCAAAGCCAGTAGTCACCGGCCTTCTCGACCGAGTACTTCATCGGGGCGAGGCCGGTGCCCTTGTGGCTGCCGTCGCAGAAGGGCTGGGACTTGCTCAGGCCGCAGGCGCACCACCAATAGTCCTTGCCTGCCTCGAGAGCCACCTTCGACGGCGCCTTGGCCGCGACAACCGGTTCGGTCATGTTGCTTTCCCCGTTGCGGCGGCTTTGTTACGGTGCCGCGCCTGATCCGTACTGCACGGACTCTAGGCAATGGTCCGCAGGCCCGCAAGCGAACGGGTCGGCATCGCGTCGAACGAATTTGATGATTGCCCCGAAGAAGCCGCTCACGATCCTGCTCGCCAGCCCGCGCGGCTTCTGCGCCGGCGTCGACCGTGCCATCCAGATCGTCGAGCGTGCGCTGGAGCGTTACGGCCGGCCGGTCTATGTCCGGCACGAGATCGTGCACAATCGCTTCGTGGTCGAAAACCTCGAGGCGCAGGGCGCGATCTTCGTCGATGAACTCGACGAGGTGCCGGACGATCGCCCCGTGGTCTTTTCCGCGCACGGCGTGCCGAAATCGGTGCCGGCCGAGGCCGCCCGCCGCAACCTGCTCTATGTCGACGCCACCTGCCCGCTGGTCTCGAAGGTCCATCGCGAGGCCGAGCGTCACGCCCAGTCGGGCCGCACCGTCGTGCTGATCGGCCATGCCGGCCACCCCGAGGTGATCGGCACGATGGGACAGCTGCCGCCCGGCAAGGTGGTGCTGGTCGAGGACGCGGCCCAGGCCGAGACGCTGGTCGTCGCCGATCCGGAAAATCTCGCCTATGCCACCCAGACGACCCTGTCGGTCGACGACACGACCGGCATCGTTTCCGTGCTGCGCCGCCGGTTCCCGTCGATCCAGGGGCCGAAGATGGAAGACATCTGCTACGCCACGACCAACCGCCAGGCCGCGGTCAAGGCGATCGCCCAGCGCTGCGACGCGATGGTGGTGATCGGCGCGCCGAATTCCTCGAACTCGATGCGGCTGGTCGAGGTCGCGGCCAACTACGGCTGTGGGCGGTCGCGCCTGGTTCAGCGCGCCGCCGACATGGACTGGGAGTGGCTGGGCGACGCCCACCGGCTCGGCATCACCGCCGGCGCCTCGGCGCCCGAACTGCTGGTCGACGAGCTGATCGAGGCCTGCCGCGCCCGCTACGACGTCACCGTCGAGGAAGTGCGCACGACCGAGGAAAACGTCGTGTTCAAGCTGCCGCGCGCGCTGGTGGCCTGACGTGGCGGTCTACACGGAAGTCGGCGACACCGAGCTCGAAGCGTTTCTGGCCGAATACGACATCGGCCAGGCCGAGTCGTTCAAGGGGATTGCCGAAGGCGTCGAGAACTCGAACTTCCTGCTCACGACGACGAAGGGCCAGTTCATCGTCACGCTCTACGAGAAGCGCGTCGATCCCCGGGACCTGCCCTTCTTCCTCGGTCTGATGGACCATCTCGCCGCGCGCGGCATCACCTGCCCGCAGCCGATCCACGGCCGCGACGGCAACGCGCTGCGCACGCTGGCCGGGAAGCCGGCGGCGATCACGAGTTTCCTGCATGGCATGTGGCCGCGCCGCACGACGGTCGCGCACTGCGCACCCGTCGGCGAGGCGCTGGCCGCCCTGCACCTCGCCGGCCAGGACTTCGCGCTCAGCCGGCCCAACGCCCTGTCGGTGGCGGGCTGGCGCCCGCTCTGGGAAGGCTGCCGTCGCGAGATCGATGCGCCGCTCGACCGTGAGCTCGGCGCCGAGATCGAATTCTTCGAAGCGAACTGGCCGCGCGCCCTGCCGGCCGGCGTCATCCATGCCGACCTGTTCAACGACAACGTCTTCTTCCTGCAGGACAGGCTCTCGGGCCTGATCGACTTCTACTTCGCCTGCAACGACCTGCTGGCCTACGACGTCGCGATCTGCCTCAACGCCTGGTGCTTCGAGATCGACAATTCGTTCAACGCCACCAAGGCGCGCAACCTGTTGCAGGGCTATGAGCGCGTGCGCAAACTGAGCGACGACGAGAAGCAGGCCCTGCCCCTGCTGGCGCGCGGCGCGGCGCTGCGCTTCCTGCTGACCCGGCTCTACGACTGGGTGCACACCCCGCCCAACGCGCTGGTGAAGCGCAAGGACCCGCAGGAATACCTCGCCAAGCTGCGGTTCCACCGCGGCGTCACTTCTCTTTCGGATTACGGCTTGTGAGAAAAACGTGAGCGAGACGCCGAAAGTAGAGATCTTCACCGACGGCGCCTGCAGCGGGAACCCCGGACCGGGCGGCTGGGGCACCATCCTGCGCATGGGCGAGAAGGAACGCGAACTGTCCGGCGGCGACCGCGCGACCACCAACAACCGCATGGAGCTGATGGCGGCGATCCAGGGGCTCGAGGCCTTGAAGCGGCCCTGCCATGTCCGCCTCTTCACCGACAGCACCTATGTGAAGGACGGCGTCACCAAGTGGATCCACGGCTGGAAGAAGAACGGCTGGAAGACGTCAGACAAAAAGCCGGTAAAGAACGCCGAGCTGTGGCAGCGTCTCGACGCCGCCCGTGCCGTCCATCACGTCGAGTGGCACTGGGTGAAGGGCCATAGCGGCCATCCCGAGAACGAGCGCGCCGACGCGCTGGCACGCGCGGCCATCGCAACCATCAGGACCCAGCGCTAGACTAAGCGTTCCGCTTCAGGTTCACCCGCACCCCCTCATCCTGAGGAGCGCGCCGTAGGCGTGCGTCTCGAAGGATGCGCAACAGACGTCGCGTGTGTGGCCCATGCTTCGAGACGCCGCGCACTGCGCGGCTCCTCAGCATGAGGTCTTTGGTGTGCAGTCGATCCAAATCGATCTTGCCTGGAAAACTCCAGGCTCGATCAGGTCCGCTTCGGCTGCGGCGGAACGGGCTTCTTTTCGCCCGGCTTGTCCATCACGAGATCGAAGCCCTCGCGTTTGCCGTCGCAGGGATTGTCGCCTTCGGCCAGGCGCCAGGCCTGCGACTTGCCCGAGCGGCGGAAGGTGAGCAGGCCCGCAACCTTGCAGGGCGTGCCCTTCTCGACCGTGGCGACCCGGAAGGCGACCTCGCCGCGAACCTGAATGACGCCCGCCGCGATGCGCTCGACGACACCGTCGATGGAAACCCAGTCGCCCTCGGTACCGGGCGCGACGCTGTCGAGACGGCCCTTCACGGTCCAGAGATTGCCCTGGCGGGTCACCGTCACTTCGCCGGGCTTGGCGCCCTTGATCTTGGAATGGCGGCCCCACGTGATCTTGCGTGCGTCCGCGAACAGCTGCGCCTCGGCGTCGGAATCGACGACCGTCCGTTCGACCTTCGGCGGCGCCGGCGGCAGGGGCGAGGAGAGTTGGGCAGGAGACGCGCCGCGCTCGGTCACCGGCGCCCGCTCCGGAGGCGGCGCCGGATAATAGGAAGTCGGCGGCTGCGGGGCCGCAGCAGGCTGTGCGAAGGCCGGCACAGCAAGGACCAGCGCACCGAGGAGGGTGATCGACGAGAGGGCTTTGTTCATTTGCCCGTATTTTACCTGACCGGTCATCGCGAGGCTATCGCTTCCCGCCGGCGGGCGGCGCCGGAGGAGGCGCGGCGGGGGGCGCGGCCGGGGCTCCGCCGGCAAGTCCTGCCTCGGCGCGGCGGG
>CANIEC010000217.1 GCA_947466085.1 Rhodospirillales bacterium | reverse complement strand
GACCTCTCGACGGGACGGAACATCCATGACACGCGGGAATGGATCGTGCGCAATGCGCCGGTGCCGATCGGCACCGTGCCGATCTACCAGGCGCTGGAGAAGGTGGGCGGCGACCCGACCAAGCTGTCATGGGAAGTGTTCCGCGACACGCTGATCGAGCAGGCCGAGCAGGGCGTCGACTACTTCACCATCCATGCCGGCGTGCGCCTCGCCCATGTGCCGCTGACGGCCAGCCGGGTCACCGGCATCGTGAGCCGCGGCGGCTCGATGATGGCGCAGTGGTGCCTCACCGAGCATCGCGAGAGCTTCCTCTACGAACATTTCGGCGACATCTGCGACATCATGCGCAAGTACGACGTTTCCTTCTCGCTGGGCGACGGGCTGCGGCCGGGCTGCAACGCCGACGCCAACGACGCCGCCCAGTTTGCCGAGCTGGAGACGCTGGGCGAGCTCACCAAGGTCGCCTGGGACAGAGGCTGCCAGGTCATGATCGAGGGGCCGGGCCATGTGCCCATGCACAAGATCAAGGCCAACATGGACAAGCAGCTGCGCGAGTGCGGCGAGGCGCCGTTCTACACGCTGGGGCCGCTCGTGACCGACATCGCGCCCGGCTACGACCACATCACCTCGGGCATCGGTGCCGCGATGATCGGCTGGTTCGGCACGGCGATGCTCTGTTACGTGACGCCCAAGGAGCATCTCGGCCTGCCGGATCGAGATGATGTGAAGGTCGGGGTCATCACCTACAAGATAGCGGCTCATGCCGCCGATCTGGCCAAGGGCCATCCGGCCGCCCGCCTGCGCGACGACGCGCTGTCCCGGGCGCGATTCGACTTCCGCTGGCGCGACCAGTTCAATCTCTCGCTCGATCCCGCCACGGCCGAGAAGTTCCACGACGAGACGATGCCCAAGGAGGCCCACAAGACCGCGCATTTCTGCTCGATGTGTGGGCCGAAGTTCTGCTCCATGCGTATCACCCAGGACATTCGGGACTACGCGAAGAAGGGCATGGACGAGATGAGCGCCAGGTTCCGGGCCGGCGGCGGCAGTCTCTACGTGGCCGACAAGCCCGCCGGATAGGGGCATTTATTCGGTGTCCGAGGGGTCTTTTCGACCTCTCGGACGTTGAATGCCCCGTTCGGAGGCTGTCGCCTTGCGTCCGCCATTTACGTGGGGGAGACTCCGCCGCGTCAGCTCGTATGTGAAATGGGCTGAGTTTTCTGGAGTGTATGGGACGAATGAAGCGGCTGCGAACCCTCCTCGGGATCGGTTTCGGGCTGGCCGTTGTGGCTGGCGCGGGCTGGTACATTTCGCAGTCGGGCTCGGCGCCGCCTGCTCGTCCGGGCGCCGGGCGGTTCGCCGCGGGCGCGTCGGTTCCGGTGGGAGTGGCCACCGCCAGCAAGGGCGAAATTCCCATCGTTCTGCGCGCGCTGGGCACCGTGACGCCGATCCAGACCGTCAACGTGAAGACCCAGATCACGGGTCAGCTCACCGAGGTCCATTTCAAGGAAGGCCAGATGGTGAAGCAGGGCGACCTGCTGGCCCAGGTCGACCCGCGGCCCTACGACGTGGCTCTGCAGCAGGCGATCGGCCAGCAGCAGCGCGACGAGGCGCTGCTCAAGAACGCGCAGATGGACCTCGAACGCTACCGCAAGCTGGTGCAGCAGGACTCGATCGCGCGGCAGCAATACGACACGCAGATCTCCCTGGTGCGCCAGTACGAGGCCGCGCTGGTCATCGACCAGGCGCAGGTCGACGCCGCCAGGCTCAACGTTGCCTACACGAAGATCGTGGCGCCGCTCACCGGCAAGATCGGCCTGCGCATGGTCGACAAGGGCAACTACGTCACCATGGGCGATGCGAGCAGCATCTGCGTGATCATCCAGGTGCAGCCGATCTCGGTTCTGTTCACGATCCCCGAGGATTCCCTCCCGCTGGTGCGGCAACGGCTGAAGACCGGCGAGACTCTCGAAGTGCGCGTGCTCGATCGCTCGCAGAAGACCGAGCTCGCCGTCGGTCGCCTCGACACGACCGACAATGTGATCGACCTGACGACCGGCACCGTGAAGCTGCGCGCGATCTTCGACAATGCCGACGAATCGCTGTTCCCCAACCAGTTCGTGAACGTCCGCCTGCTGGCCGACACGGTGAAGGACGCGGTGGTTGTGCCGGTCGCCGCCATCCAGCGCGGCCAGCCCGGCACCTTCGTCTATCTCGCGAAGGCCGACGATACGGTGGAAATCCGCGTCGTTGAGCTCGGCGCGACCGACGGCGAGAAGGTGGCGATCCTCAAGGGCCTGAAGGTCGGCGACCAGGTCGTGATCGACGGCGTCGACCGCCTGCGCGACGGCGCCAAGATCCGCAAGCCGATGCCGGCGCCGCGCGCCTCGGCGGGACCGCCGGTCGCCAACGCGCCGCCGGATGCCCAGGCCCCGGCCGAGGGTCAGCGTCGGCGTCAGCAGGCCAACGGTGAGACCGGAGCTGTTCCCGGAAGCGGCGCCGGCCGCCCGGCCACGCAAACCAATCAATAGCGCGCCCGCGACATGAATCCGTCGCGGATCTTCATCGAACGGCCGGTCGCGACCTCGCTCTTCATGGTCGCGATCATGCTGGTCGGCATCATCGCCTACCGCTTCCTGCCGCTCTCCGCCCTGCCGCAGGTCGACTACCCGACGATCCGGGTCCTCACGATCTATCCCGGTGCCAGCCCCGAAGTGATGACGACGTCCGTCACCGCACCGCTGGAACGCCAGTTCGGCCAGATGCCGGGCCTCAACCAGATGACGTCGACCAGCTCGGCCGGCGCCTCGTCGATCACCCTGCAGTTCGACCTCAAGCTCGGACTCGACATCGCCGAACAGCAGGTCCAGGCCGCCATCAATGCCGCCGGCAACCTCCTGCCGGGCGATCTGCCGTCGCCGCCGATCTACGCCAAGTTCAATCCGGCCGATGCGCCGGTGCTGACGCTCGCCGTCACCTCGAAGACCGAGCCGCTCACCAGGGTCCACGATCTGGTCGACACGCGGCTGGCGCAGAAGATCTCGCAGCTTCCCGGGGTCGGCCTCGTGAACCTCGAAGGGGGCCAGAAGCCCGGCGTGCGCATCCGCGCCAATCCGACGGCGCTCGCCGCCTACGGCCTCAACATCGACGATCTGCGCACTACCATCGCCAACGCCAACGTCAACACGCCCAAGGGCAATTTCGACGGCCCGGCGCGCGCGCTGACGATCAACGCCAACGACCAGATCACCGATCCCGACACGTTCCGCGACATCATCGTGGCCTATCGCAACGGCGCGCCGGTGCGCATCCGCGATGTCGCCACGGTCGAGCAGGGGCAGGAGAACACCCGGATCGCCGCCTGGGCGAACAACACCCAGGCGGTGATCGTTAACGTCCAGCGCCAGCCCGGCGCCAACGTCATCGAGGTCGTGGACCGCATCAAGGCCCTGCTGCCGACCCTGCGCGAGACGCTGCCCAGTTCACTGGACATCACCATCCTCACCGACCGGACGGTGACCATCCGCGCCTCCGTCCGCGACGTGCAGATCGAACTGGGCTTCGCCGTCGTCCTGGTGGTGGCGGTGATCTTCGCCTTCCTGGGCGATGCGCGGGCAACGGTCATCCCGAGCCTCTCGGTGCCCCTGTCGCTGGTCGGCACGCTGGCGGTGATGTATCTCGCCGATTTCAGCCTCAACAACCTGTCGATCATGGCGCTCACCATCGCCACCGGCTTCGTGGTCGACGACGCCATCGTCATGATCGAGAACATCGCGCGCTACATCGAGCGCGGCGACGATCCGAAGACGGCGGCGCTCAAGGGCTCGAAGCAGATCGCCTTCACCGTCGTGTCGCTCACGGTCTCGCTGATCGCGGTGCTGATCCCGCTGCTGTTCATGAGCGACGTTGTCGGCCGCCTGTTCAGCGAATTCGCCGTCACCCTTTCCGTCACCATCCTGATCTCCGGCGTGGTGTCGCTGACCCTCGTGCCGATGCTGTGCGCCCAGTTCCTGCGCCGGCGGCCCCACAGTGCCGCCGCTGCGCACGCAGGAGCCCCGGCCGCCACCCAGTCGGAGACGATGGGCACGGGCTGGTTCTCCGGCGTCATCCGCTTCTACGACCGCTGCCTGATCGTCGTGTTCCGGCACCAGACGCTGACCCTGCTGGTTGCGGTCGGCACGGTGGTGCTGACGGTGGCGCTCTATGTCGTGATTCCCAAGGGCTTCTTCCCGGTGCAGGACACCGGCCTGATCCAGGCCGTGACCGAGGGGCCGCAGAGCGTCTCCTTCGCCGCGATGAGCGAGCGCCAGCGCGCCCTCGCCGAGGCGATCCTCAAGGATCCCGACGTCGAGAGCCTGACGTCGTTCGTCGGCGTCGACGGCACCAACCCGACGCTCAACTCGGGCCGCATGCTGATCAACCTCAAGCCCCGCAGCGAACGAACGCTGACGGCGGCGCAGGTGATCCGCCGGCTCCAGCAGGAGACTTCGGGCGTCGCGGGCATCTCGCTCTTCATGCAGCCGGCCCAGGATCTCACCATCGATTCGACGGTGAGCCGCACGCAGTACCAGTTCGTCCTGGAATCGGCGAATGCCGCCGAGTTCGATATCTGGGTGCCGCGCCTGATGGACCGGCTGGCAAAGCAGCCGGAACTCATCGACGTGACGAGCGACCTGCAGAACAAGGGCCTGTCGATGTTCATCCGGATCGACCGTGATGCCGCGGCGCGCTTCGGCATCACGGCCGCCACGGTCGACAACGTGCTCTACGACGTGTTCGGCCAGCGCATCGTCTCGACGGTCTACACGCAGTCGAACCAGTACCGGGTCATCTACGAGGTCGAACCCGAGATGGTGCGCTCGCTCGCCTCGCTCAACGACCTGTATCTGCCGAGTTCGACGGCCGGCAAGCAGGTGCCGCTGTCGGCCGTCGCGACGTTCGAGGAGCGCACCGCGCCGTTGCGGCTCGACCGGTTCGGCCAGTTCCCGGCCACCACCATCTCCTTCAACCTCGCGCCGGGCTTCGCGCTGGGACAGGCGGTCGACGCCATCGTCGCCGCCCAGCACGAGATCGACATGCCGCGTTCGATCACGACCCACTTCCAGGGCGCGGCGCTGGCCTTCCAGAAGTCGCTCGACAGCCAGCTTCTCCTGATCCTGGCCGCCATCGTCACCGTCTACATCGTGCTGGGCGTGCTCTACGAGAGCTACATCCATCCGATCACGATCCTCTCGACCCTGCCGTCGGCCGGCATCGGCGCCCTGCTCGCCCTGATGCTGGCCGGGACCGACCTCAGCATCGTGGCCATCATCGGCATCGTGCTGCTGATCGGCATCGTGAAGAAGAACGCGATCATGATGATCGACTTCGCGCTCGACGCCGAGCGCAACGAGGGCAAGGCGCCGAAGGAGGCGATCCACCAGGCCTGCCTGCTGCGCTTCCGGCCGATCCTGATGACCACGGTCGCCGCCCTGGTCGGTGCGCTGCCGCTGATGCTGGGCACCGGCACGGGCTCCGAGCTGCGCCAGCCGCTCGGCCTCACCATCGTCGGCGGCCTGATCGTCAGCCAGCTCCTGACGCTCTTCACCACGCCGGTGATCTATCTTGCTTTCGATCGTCTGGGTCGCCGCCTGCGCGGCGTGCCGCTCGATACGCCCCGCCATCCTGTGCGCACCGGGGCGGGAGAGCGCGCCCCGTGAACCTGTCGGCGCCCTTCATCGCGCGCCCTGTCGCCACGACGCTGCTGACGATCGGGCTGGCGCTCGCCGGCCTGATCGCCTTCTTCGGCCTGCCGGTGTCGCCGCTGCCCAAGATCGACTTCCCGACCATCCAGGTGACGGCGAACCTGCCCGGCGCCTCGCCGGAGACGGTGGCGACCAGCGTGACGACCCCGCTCGAACGGCGGCTGGGCGCGATCGCGGGCGTCACCGAGATCACCTCGTCCAGCACCGTGGGCAATTCGCGCATCACGCTCCAGTTCGATCTGTCGCGCGATATCGACGGCGCCGCCCGCGACGTCCAGGCGGCGATCAGCGCCGCCCGCGCCGACATGCCGGCCGACCTGCGCAGCAACCCGCAGTACCGCAAGATCAATCCCGCCGACGCGCCGGTCATGGTGATCGCGCTCACCTCCAACACGCTGGGCCAGGGCCGGCTGTTCGATGCCGGCTCCAACATCCTGCAGCAGAAGCTGAGCCAGGTGAGCGGGGTCGGCCAGGTCCAGCTGGGCGGCAGTTCGCTGCCGGCGGTGAGGGTCGAGCTCAATCCGACCGCGCTCAACAAATACGGGATCGGGCTGGAAAGCGTGCGCGCGGCGCTCGCCGCCGCCAACGCCAACTCGCCCAAGGGCGCCATCGAGGTCGGCGACCGGCGCTTCCAGATCTACTCCAACGACCAGGCCGCCGTTGCCGCCGAGTACCGCTCGCTGATCATCGCCTGGCGCAACGGCGCGCCGGTCCGGCTGTCGGACGTGGCGGAGGTGATCGATTCGACGGAAAACATCCGCAACGAAGGCCAGGCCAACGGCAAGCGGTCGGTGCTGGTCATCATCTACAAGCAGCCCAATGCCAACATCATCGAGACGGTCGACGAGATAAAGGCGCTGCTGCCCGAGCTGCAGGCCTCGATGCCGAACGACGTCGAGCTCCAGGTGGTGAGCGACCGCACGACGACGATCCGCGCGGCCCTCAGGGAGGTCGAGCAGGCGCTGGTGATCAGCGTGGTGCTGGTGGTGCTGGTGACCTTCGCCTTCCTGCGCTCGGCCCGCGCCGGCTTCGTCGCCGCGGTGACCGTGCCGGTGTCGCTGGTCGCCACGTTCGGCTGCATGTACCTGCTGGGCTACAGCCTGAACAACCTGTCGCTGATGGCGCTCACCATCGCGGCGGGCTTCGTGGTCGACGACGCGATCATCGTGCTGGAGAACGTGACCCGCCATATCGAGGCCGGCATGTCGCGGATGGAGGCCGCCCTCAAGGGGGCGCGCGAGGTCGGCTTCACCGTCGTGTCGATGAGCGTCTCGCTGATCGCGGTCTTCATCCCGATCCTGCTCATGAGCGGAATCGTCGGCCGCCTGTTCCGCGAATTTGCGGTGACGCTGTCGATCGCGATCCTGATCTCGATGGTCGTTTCGCTCACCACGACGCCGATGATGTGCGCCTACGTACTGCGGCCGCCGGGTGCCCATCGCGAGCCCGGCTTCCTGGCCCGCCTGAGCGAACGCGGCCTGGGCGGCCTGCAGCGCCTGTATGGCCGCAGCCTCGGGCTGGTGCTGCGCTATCCCCTTCTCACCATGCTGGTCTTCCTCGCAACGGTAATTCTCAACATCCATCTCTACGTCACGATTCCCAAGGGCTTCTTTCCGCAGCAGGACACGGGCCGCATCATGGGCGGCATCCGCGCCGACCAGAGCATTTCCTTCCAGGCCATGCGCCGGAAGTTCCGCCAGTTCGTCG
>CANIEC010000216.1 GCA_947466085.1 Rhodospirillales bacterium | reverse complement strand
GACCCGTGATCATTCACGCAGGTGCCAGTTACGGACGGCGGTTGGGCGTTTGCCGGTGGCGCTGCGGCGCAAAGGGCTGCCAGTGAGAGTCCGAGGATCGACGCGAGGCTCTGTCTCATTTACGGTCCGCAGGATAGATAGCAGGCCCTAATGCAGCCCAAGTCGTTCCGTCTTTCCAGTGAAAACTAGCCGCGCCAATGTCCAGTTCCTGCCAGTGCCGCGATAATCGATCCGTACAGGGGCGAACATGAAGGGGCGCGTTCACAATCGCTGGGCGCAGCTTCTCGCCGGTATCCTCTGCATGGTGATGATCTCCAGCCTGCAGCATGGCTGGACGCTGTTCGTGCATCCGATCAACGCGAAGTACGAGTGGGGGCGCGCCGCCATCCAGATCGCGTTCACGATCTTCATCCTGAGCGAGACCTGGCTGGTACCGTTCGAGGGCTGGTTCGTCGACAAATTCGGCCCCCTGCCGGTCGCGCTCGCCGGGGGCGTCCTGGTCGCCATCGCCTGGAGCCTCAACTCGGTCGCGGATTCGCTGCCGCTGCTCTATCTCGGCGCGGCGCTGGGCGGCATCGGTGCGGGCTGCGTTTATGGCACCTGCATCGGCAACGCGCTGAAATGGTTTCCCGACCGCCGTGGGCTCGCGACCGGCCTGACGGTCGCGGGCTACGGCATGGGCTCTGCGTTCACCATCATTCCGATCCACCACACGATCGCCCATCACGGCTATGAGGCAGCGTTCCTCTGGTTCGGCCTGGGCCAGGGCGTGCTGGTCTGCCTCGCGGCCCTGGCGCTGCGCAAGCCAGAGGCCGAGACGCTGGCGATCCCGGAGCGCCTGCCGCATGCGCTGCACGATCACACGCCGGGCGAGGTGCTGCGGTCGCCGCTCTTCTGGGTGCTCTTCGTGATGTCGCTGCTGGTAACGGCGGCCGGGCTGACCTTCACGGCCAATCTCGCCGGCATCGCCCGCAGTCTAGGGGTGGCCGACGTGCCGGTCAGCATGTGGGGCCTTACTCTGCCGGCACTGACCTTTGCCCTGACCTTCGACCGGATCACCAACGGCATCGCGCGGCCGCTCTGCGGCTGGCTCTCCGATTACATCGGCCGCGAGAACACCATGTTCTTCGCCTTCACCCTGGGTGCGCTCAGCATCCTGGCCTTTGCCAGGTGGGGCGACGAGCCGGTGATGTTCGTGCTGCTGGTCAGCCTGGTCTTCTTCGCCTGGGGCGAGGTCGCGAGCCTGTTCCCCGCGACCTGCACCGACTATTTCGGCTCGGGCTATGCCACCACCAATGCCGGCATGCTGCATACGGCGAAAGGCTTCGCCGCCATGCTGGTGCCGCTGGCGGATCCGCTGGTACGGGCCACCGGCGACTGGCAGATCGTCTTCGCGCTGGCCGTCGCGGCCAACGCCGTCGCGGCGGTGCTGGGTATCGCCGTCCTGCGGCCGATGCGGTCGGCGTGGCTGCGGCGCGAGTAGCGCCTACTCGGCCTTCAGCAGGCCGCTCTTCTGCAGCTCCTCGATCGCCGCATCTTCCTTCTGCAGGAAGAGGGTGAGCTGCTGCGGGGTGAGCGCCTCGGTCTCGGCGCCGAGACCGTTCAACTTGTCCTTCACGGCGGGGTCGGCGAGAGCGTTCGCCACCGCCTCGTTCAGCTTCGTCACGATCTCGGGCGACGTGCCGGCCGGCGCCATCAGGATGATCGGTGTCGTGGCGGCGAAATCCTTGACGCCCATTTCCAGCAGGGTCGGCGTATCGGGAAGCTGGCCGGCGCGGCGAGCCGTCGTCACGACGATGGCGCGCAGGCGCCCGCCACGGATATGCCCGATCGAAGCCGGCACCTGGTCGATCACCGCATCGATCTGGCCGGCCAGGAGATCGTTCAGCGCCAATCCATTGCTCTTGTAGGGGATGATGTTGAAGCGCACGTCGAGCGCCTTCTGCATCTGCAGCAGCGCGAGATGATTGGTGCTGCCGTTGCCGGGATGCCCGATCGTGAGCTTGCCCGGGTTCGCGCGCAGCCAGGCGAGCATGGCCGGCCAGTCCTTGATCGGACTGTTGGCATTGACCACGATGTCCATGGGCGAGGTGCTGAGCAACGCCACCGGCGAGAAGCTCGCCAGGGTATAGGGTGGCTTGCCGCCGGTCATGCGCGGGCTCACGAGGAACGTGCCGGTGGAGCCCAGGACGAGCGAGTAGCCGTCCGGTGGTGACTTCGCGACGGCCTCGGCACCGATCGCCCCGCCCGCGCCCCCGCGATTCTCGACGATCACCTGCTGGCCCAGCGGCTTGGCCAAGGCCTCAGCGAAGAGGCGACCCGTGAGGTCGGCATTGCCGCCGGGCGCGAAAGGCACCACCAGTCGGATGGGCTTGTCGGGATAGCCGGCCTGCGCGAAGGCGCCACCGGCCGGCAGGGCCGCCAGCAGGGCTGCGATCGTGGTGCGTCGCGTCAACGACTTCATTTCCTGAAACCTCCCGTCACCGTCTATTGTTGCCGCATGATAACCGAGGCCAGGCTGGGCGCACGCGCCGTCATCGTGGGAGCCGGCATTGCCGGGCTCGCGGCCGCGGCCGCGCTCGCACCGTTCTTCGAAACGGTCGAGCTCCTAGACAAGGACGAGCTGCCGGACATGCCGCGCTCGCGAAAGGGTGTTCCGCAGGACCTGCAGGTCCACATCCTGTTGAAGGGTGGTGAACTGGCACTCGAGAGCCTGATCCCCGGCACACGCGCGGCTTTGCTGGCCGCCGGGGCGACCGAGGTCCGCCAGACCGAGGATGTCTCCATTTGGGAGCGAGATGCCTGGCAGGCAACGTGCGACCTCGGTTACAGCCAGCTCATGATGAGCCGGCCGGCTTTCGAACACGTGCTGCGCCGGCAGGTGCTGCAGCTCGGCAATGTCGTGTCCCGCGATCGCAGACTGGTCGAGCGGCTCCCGTCCGGTGCCGATCTGACGGTGATCGCGACGGGGCGAGGGGACAGGCTGCTGGCGCCTGTGCCGGTCGCCGAGACGGTGCTTGGCATCGAGGTGAGCTACAGCTCGGCCCGTTTTGCCAAGTCGGCCGGCTTTCGCGGCGAGCGCCGGTTCATCGCCTGCATCCCGCAGCCTCCGGACGATCGCTACGGACTGGTCTGCCCGGTCGAGAATGACGATTGGCTGATCACCCTGTGCAGCCGCTTCGACGACAGGGTACCGGACGATCTCGATGGCTTCCGCGCCTACGCTGCGGCCCTTCCGGTCCCGGACATTGCCGAGCGTCTGCGCGAGGCTGTGCCGTTGACCCCCGTGCGCCGCTATCGAATCGCCGAGGCGCGGTGGCGGCATTTCGAGCGCGCAACGGGTCTGCCGCCAAGACTGCTGCCGATCGGCGACTGTATTTCGAGCTTCAATCCGACGTTCGGCCAGGGCATGTCGGTCGCGGCCTGCCATGCCGTTGCCCTACGCGATGTGCTGGCGAACTGGAGTGGAAGTCTCGATGGCGTCGCAGCGGCCTACCTGCCGCGGGCGGCGGAGGTCAGCCGGCAGGCCTGGTCGCTCGCCGCTATGGTCGATCTCGAATATCCCCGCACCGTGGGAGAGCGGCCTCCGAACTTCGCCAAGATCGTGCTGGGCTCGGAGGCGATGCGGCAGGCGGCCGTTCTGCATCCCGAGGTACAGCTCCTGCGCTTCGAGATCGGCAATCTGGTGAAGCCGGACTCGGCAGCGCGCAGCGGACCGGCGGCGCGTCTGGTCGCCCGCGAGATGGCTCGTGCAGGAGGGCGGGCGCGTGAGCGTTGAACCACGCCCCGATTTCGACGCACTGCGGCGGGAAATGTGGACGCGGCGGAAGCAGGCGAGGGCAGCCGTGCGGCGCTATAACCGCGGTTCGTGGATCCGCTTCGCCCTGTTGTTCATCCCGGTGCCGCTGGTCGTCGTGACGTTCCGCCTCTACCTGGAAGCTGAACATTACTACGTCCTCGGCGGAGCCTTCATCTTCTGCGCAGGCCTGCTCTACGTGCTGGACGACCGCGCGGCCGACAAGCGCGAGGCAGCGCTGAAGGCCGCCAGGATCGCGCGGGCGGCCTACCAGGAAGCGCGGTCAGCGGCGCAACCTTAAAGGCGATTGCGCGCCGTGCAGCGGCATTTGTCGACCTGGTGCAGCTCGACCAGGTTGCCGCACGGATCGTTGAGGAAGAGCTGCAGCGAATCGGGACTCGTGAGGCCTTCGATCGCCCAGTATTTCATGCCCAGGCGTTCGAGTTCCTTGCGGCTCTCGACGATGTCGGCGACGGCCAGCGCGATATGCGGCAAGGTCGGATCCTGGCCAGGCCCCTTGGCGACCGGCGAGGGCTGGTTGCCGCCGAACAAGTGGATCTGGCCGACCTCGCCGACATTGATCCAGAGGCCGGGAATGCCGGGAATGGTCGGCCGGCCTCTGTCGCGCTGCAGGCCCAGCACGTCGCTGTAGAAGCTGGCAGTGTCCTCCAGCTTCTCCGCGCCGGTGTCGAGCCGGTAGCCAGTGTGATGGATTTCCAGGACCTTGATCGCCATGCTCGTTTCCTTCCTTTATCTTCTGGCGCGCCGGCCGATCAGCAGGATCAGGGGAATCGCCATCGCCGAGGCCGCAGTATAGAGGCCGAAGGCATTGATGTAGCCGATCATTGCCGCCTGCCGGTTGATCTCCCTGGACAGTTTCGCAAGCCCCGACACGGTTTCGTAGTCCCAGCCACCCGTGACCCAGGGCAGGGCCAGCGACTTGTTGTAGGGGTTCACCAGCTCGACCATGCGGCTGTAGTTGGTGCTGGTCGCCCGCACGATCTCGGCGACGCAGATCGAGATGAAGAAGCTGGAGCCGATGTTGCGCAGCAGGTGATAGACCGCCGTGCCCTCGGCCAGGTTGGCGCCGCTCATGTTCGAGAAGGTGACCAGGGTGAGCGGCACCCAGATGACGCCGACGGCGACGCCCTGGAGCAGGCTGTTCAGCATCAGCGTCGTCATGTCGACGTTGAGGTCGATCGCCATCAGCCAGACGCCCGACAGGGTCTGCAGCGTGAAGCCCGCGATCAGCCCGATGCGCGGGTCCATGCGGCCGACGAAGATGGCGAGGAAGAAGCCGATGGTCGCGCCGACACCGCGCGCGGCGATGACCTCGCCGATCAGCGCGTCGGGGAAGCCTGCGTGCTGCTGCAGGAGCGGCGGCAGCAGCACCATCGGCGTGAAGTTCAGCATGCCGTAGATCAGCACCAGCACGAGGCCGATCGAGTAATTGCGGTCGAGCAGGAGCTTGAGGTTGAGGAACGGCCGCTCCGCGGTGAGGCTGTGGGCGAGGAAGATCCAGAAGGAGACGATGGCGATGAAGGTCTCGATCTGGATTTCGGCCGAGTCGAACCAGTCGAGCCTCTGGCCGCGCGAGAGGACGAGCTGCACGCAGGCGATGGCGACGGAGAGCGAGAGGAAGCCCGTCCAGTCGAGGCGGGCATGGCCGGTCGGCCGGTCGTAGGGCAGGGTGAGGCGCAGCCCGATGAACGAGATCACGCCTACCGGTACGATCATGTAGAAGGCCCAGCGCCAGCTGTAGATCTCCGACAGCATGCTGCCGACGGTCGGACCGATCACCGGGCCGATGACGACGGCCATGCCGAAGATCGAGGTCACGAGCCCCTGCTGCCGCTTCGGAAAAGTATCGAGCAGGATGGTCTGGGACAGCGGAATCACCGGCGCACCCAGGGCGCCCTGCAGGACGCGCCACAGGATCAGGCTCTCCAGCGAATCGGCCAGGCCGCACATCAGGGTGGTGAGCGTGAAGGCCAGGACGGACCAGATCATGGTCTCGCGGCGGCCGAAGCGCGCCGTCAGCCAGCCGGTCATGGGCGTTGCGACGGCGGTGGCCAGGATATTGAACGTCATGGCCCAGGCGATCTCGTCCTGGGTGGCCGACATGGTGCCCTGCATCTGCGGCAGCAGGGTCGAGGCGATCAGCAGGGTGGTCGCGTACAGGGTCGAGCCCAGGACCACCATGACGAGAATCAGGATCCGCCTGCCCAGCGAGGTTTCGGTCTCGGCGGCAGGCGGGGCGGCGTCGGCGGTGGTCGCGCTTGAACTCATGGCCTGGGCTATTGTAGCCTAGGCAACAATCTCGAGCGAGCAGCCTTGGGCCCCGACGACGACGAATATATCGGCTACGTGCTTTCCGACGTTGCGCGCCTGATCCGCACCGTGTTCGATCGGCGCGTGCGCGACATCGGACTGACACGCGCCCAGTGGCTGGTCCTGACCCGTCTCTATCGCCGGCCCGGCGCCAGCCAGACCGAACTCGCAGACATGCTGGAGACCGACCGCGCCAGCGCCGGGCGCATGATCGACCGAATGCAGAAGAACGGCTGGGTCGAGCGTCGCGCCGACAGCGTCGACCGCCGGATCAATCGCCTGTATCTCACCGCCGACGCCCGCCGGGCGCACAAGGACATGTGGGCGGTCGCCGAGGCCACGGTCGACGACGCGCTGGCACCGCTCTCCGCCACCGAACGTGAGCAGTTCACGCGGCTGGCGGCGCGGGTGAAGGGGCGGCTCCAGTCGATGGCGGGAGCCCACGACACATGAGCCGCCGCCCGGTTCCTGTCCTGCGGCTCGTGCTGCTGTTCGCGGTGCCCTTGCTGGCAGCCGGCGGGGCAGGCTGGTGGTGGCTGTCGGGCGGTCGCTACGTCTCGACCGACAATGCCTATGTGAAGGCCCATATCGTCCAGATCGCGCCCGAAGTGTCCGGCCAGATCCGGCGGGTCCTCACCCGGGACCATGCCGCGGTCGAGGCCGGCGCCCAGCTGTTCACCATCGAGGCCCGTCCTTTCCGGCTGGCCCTCGACAGCGCCGAGGCGGAACTCGATTCGGCGCGGTCTCACGTCGAGAACCTGCGCGGCATCTGGCGGGAGGCTGTGGCCGAACTGGCCGACGCCGAAGCACGCGCCGACTATTTTCGGCGGCAGGCCCAGCGCCAGGAGGAACTCGCGGCGAAGGGCGTGGCCTCCGCCAGCAAGCGCGACGAATCGCAGAACGACGCGCGCGCGGCGGCCGATCGCGTGTCGACGGCGCGGGAGAAGCTGCGCCGCGTGCTGGCGGCGCTGAACGGCGACCCCGAGCTGGCGGTCGAGGCGCATCCGCTGGTGCGGGAGAAGACGGCAGCGCGCGAACGAGCGGCGCTGGATCTCGCCCGTACCACGGTGCGCGCCCCGGTCGACGGCGTCGTGGTCAACATGCGTCTCCAGCAGGGCGAGCAGGTCAAGGCGTCGACGCCGCTGTTTTCGCTGGTGGTGCTGAGCCGGCCCTGGGTCGAGGCGAACTTCAAGGAGACCGAGCTGACCCATGTGAAGGTGGGACAGAAGGCTACCGTGGTGCTCGACACCTATCCCGACGTGAAGTGGGACGCGCTGGTCGAAAGCGTGAGCCCGGCGACGGGAGCGGAGTTCGCGATCCTGCCGCCGCAGAATGCCAGCGGCAACTGGGTCAAGGTCGTGCAGCGCCTGCCCGTGAAGCTGCGGCTGCTGCCCCATGTCGGGGAACCGCCGCTGCGTGCCGGCATGACCGCGACGGTGAAGAT
>CANIEC010000215.1 GCA_947466085.1 Rhodospirillales bacterium | reverse complement strand
TGCCCGTGGCATCGTCCAGTTGCCCGAGGATGTCGGCGTCCGACCGTCGGAAGCGAGCCGCAGCCTGCTGGCCACCCAGGACATCAAGGGTCTCGTGCGCTGGTCCCAGGGCCTCTACGACCCGCCCTCGCAATTCGTCGACTGGTAGGACCACAGCATGGAAAAGTTTACCAAGGCTTTCCCGTCCAAGCCGCTGCCGTCGAAGACCGCCAAGCCGTGGGCGCTCGCAGGCGTCGTCGGCTCGGGCAATCTCGAAGTGATGCTGGAGCGCGGCGGCAAGCCCTCCGACGCAATGGAGTGCCACGTCGAGACCTCGATCCCCGGTTACAAGGCCTCGTGGCTCGCGGCCCTCTCCGATTTCGCCCATCATTATCCGGCCGGCGGGACGAAGGTCACGATCAACGACCAGGGCGCCCCGCCCGTCCTCGTCAATCTGCGCCTGCGCCAGGCCTATGACCATCTCACCAAGGGCGACAAATGACCGGCGCCATTCTTTTCCACGAACTGACCGCACGCCAGCGCGTCGCTGCCCTTGTCGACGCGGGCTCCTTCTCTGAGCTGTTGCCGCCGCCGGAACGGATCACCAGCCCTTATCTTGCCCAGCTCGGCATTCCGGTGTCGTTCGACGACGGCTTGGTGATCGGCCACGCGCGGATCGGCGGCAAGAAGATCTATCTGGCGGCGCAGGTCGGCCAGTTCGTCGGCGGCGCCGTCGGCGAGATCCACGGCGCCAAGCTCACCGGCCTGTTCAAGGCCGCCGCGCGCGACAAGTTGCCGTGCGTGCTGATCATCGAAAGCGGTGGCGTGCGCCTGCACGAAGGCTCGTCCGGCGAGATCGCCATCGCCGAGACGATGCGCGCGATCTTCGAGTGCCGCGCCTTGAAGGTCCCGACCATCGCCGTCATCGCCACCGACATCGGTGCCTTTGGCGGCATCGGTATCCTGTCCACCTGCTGCGATTTCCGCATCATGACCGAGCACGGACGACTGGGAATCTCCGGTCCGATCGTTATCGAGAAGTGGATGGGCAAGAAGGCCTACGACTCGGCCAACCGCGCCCTGGTCTGGAAGACGAGCGGCGGCAAGACCAAGTACCTGCTGGGCGATGCCGATGCCCTCGTGCACGACACGGCCGACGCCGTGCGGGACGGCATCTCGAAGTTCCTCGGCAAGTCGAGCGCCGTCAGCCTCGTGTCCGTCAAGGCGCGCCAGAAGGAGCTGCAAAAGCGGTTGAAGAAGTTCGGCGCGGCGAGCGACCCCGACACCGTCTGGAAGAGCATGGGCGTGCGCGATATCCAAGCCGCGTCGTTGGCCTCCGGGCCGGAATTCGCCGCCCTCGCCAAGCGTGGGAAGTAGGTCATGAAGAAGCCGACACAGAAGAAGCCGTCCGCCCGGGCAGTTCTGGCCCGTATGTTCGGCGCCACCGTCGAGGGCATCTCAATCGAAAAATCCGTCCTCACCGGATACGCCGCGGTCGACGGCAAAAAGGTCTGCGTCATCGGGACCTGCGACGGCACCTACATCGACAATGGAGCGGCCCTGCGCCTCGCCGCGCACGTGATCGAGTGCATCGAACGCGCGCCGAAGACGCCGATCGTCATGCTGGTCGACAGCGCCGGCCAGGAGCCCAACCGCGTCGCCGAGATGCTGGGCCTCGCGAGCTATTTCGGCCATCTCCTGTCATGCCTCGAACTGGCGCGGCGCAAGGGCCACAAGCTCATCACCGTCGCGACCGGCCAGGCCGTGGGCGGCGCCTTCCTCTGCTACGGCATGTTCGCCGACCGCATCTACGCCCTGGACTCGGCCAGCGTCGGTCTGATGCCGATCGCGGCGATGTCGGCCGTGACGAAGATTCCAGCGCCCGTCCTTGAGAAGCTTTCGAAGACCATGCCCTCGCTCGAGTTCGGCGCCGCGCCGTTTGCGCTGCTGGGCGGTGTCGAGGAAGTCTGGTCGGCCAGCGACGACATCCAGGCGAAGCTCGCCGCAGCCATCGCCGCCTCATCGACCGAGGACAATCGCGCCGAGCTCGGTAAGAAGCGTGGCGGCCGCAAGCTCGCCCTCGACATCCGAAAGAAGGTCCTCGCCGAATCGGCGCGATGACCGGTCTCCGGCGCCATACCCTGGTCTGGCTGTCGCAGGCCCCCGGGGCAGAGACCGCTGACGATCGCACCCGGGCGGCGATCTGGCATACGGCCGGTCGCCCCTTCGTCGTGACGCGCCGCCGGACTGACGGCAACGAAATCGGCCTGGGATTCTGCACCACCGATCCGTTCCATCCCGAACTGCGGCCGCGCCGCGTGGCGGCCCTGACCGACCCGGCTCACATCGTTCGCCACGCGCGGCCGCCGGGCCTCGAGGAGATCACGCGCTGTCCCGCTGCCACGGCACAGACTCACTCTTTTTCCCGTCTGATCTCGGCCGCGGCCCGTGCCAGCCATGACATCCATGTCTACGGGAGCTGGATGTGGCAGGCCCTTACCGGCGAGCGGCATGTACACGAGGCGTCGGACCTCGACGTCGTGATCGACGTCGCTGGCCTCGACGCGGCAGACGATGCTGCCGCCTTCCTCGCGCGCGAGGAGCAGGAACTCGCCTTTCGTATCGATGGCGAGCTGTCCTTTCCCGGACTGGGCGAGGTCCAGTGGCGCGAGTTCCTGCAGGACCGGAACGAGGTCCTGCTGAAATCCGTCGACACCCTGAAGCTCGTGCCGCGCACCCAGCTCGGATGATGACGCCCGAGGATCTGGCACTGGCCGAGGCGGCCGTGACCGCGATGCGTGACGAGTTGCAGGCCTATCCCAAGCCAGGCCTCGTCAGCCCCGTCGATTCCGGCGCCCATGCCGACATGGATTTCAACCTGATGTGCCAGTCGGCGAATTCGCTGCTGCAGCCTTTCGCGTCCCTCGCCGCGGCAGGCCGTGTCGCCGGCTCCTTCGAGCAGCACCTGATCCCGCTCGGGATCGAGGCGGAGCGCGGCATGCTGGCCGTGACGGGCGGCGTCAACACGCATCGCGGCGCGATCTTCTCTGTCGGCCTGATGGTCGCCGCCATCGCCCGCGCCCAGACCGGCACGCCGTCGCCCTCGCCGGCCGCCGTGCGCGCGGCGCTCCGTGAAACCTGGGGCGACGCGCTCGACGCCCACGCCGCCCGGAGCGATGAAGCGAGCCATGGCGGTCTCGTGCGTCGCCGGACGGGCCGCGACGGCGCCCGCCGCGAGGCCGCCCGCGCCTTTCCCGCCGTGTTCGAGACGGGCCTTCCCGCCTATCGCCAGGCGCGAGAGGCCGGCCTCGACGACAATGCGGCCGGCATCCAGACCCTGTTTGCCCTGATGTCGTCGATCGACGACACGACGGTGCTCTATCGTGGTGGCCTCGAAGCTGGCTCTTTCGTGCGCCAATCGGCGGTGGAGTTCCTCGCCGAGGGGGGATGCCACCAGCCTGGCTGGCTCGAAAAGGCGGAAGCGCTGCACCGCGCCTTCATCGCGCGCAACCTGTCGGCCGGCGGCTGCGCCGACCTGCTGGCCTGCACGCTCCTTGTCTCGCGCTGCTGCGACGACGCCTAGCCCCAGCCTGCCAGAGCCCGTTCCAGACTCTCGGGGCCGCGATAGAGCATGGCCCGCCAGCCCGCGATGCGGGCGCCGTCGACGTTGCTCGCCTTGTCGTCGACGAACAGGATCGACTGGGCAACCGTGACTCCCATGCGGGCCTGGGCGTTGGTGTAGAACACGCGCTCGGGCTTGCAGACGCCCAGCGCGGCCGAATAGACGATCTCGTCGAAATGCGCGCCGAGGCCGAGCCGGTCGCGCAGGTAGGCCATGCGATGATGCTCCTGGTTGGTGGCAGCGTAGACGCGCCCGCCCGTCCGCCGGCGCCAGGCGTCGGCCTGCGCGAGGACGCCACGATCGATATCCGCGTCCTTCTCGAACCAGTAGGAAACGAACTCCTCGAGCCGGTCGGCCAGACCCTTGGTCTCGAAATACTCGTGCAGCGCCACGTAGAGATCGAGCCGGCCGCGCAGGACCTCCATGAATTCCGGTTTCAGGAAGAATTCGGGCGCCAGCTCCTCGTCATGGCTGAGCCCCCAATCCTCCTTCAGGGTTGCGTACCAGGGATGCGGCGAGCCCGGCTGGGCAAGCGAGACGACACCATCGATGTCGAGGACGAGGACAGGACTGGAACTCATGGCCGGCCATGCTACAGCACCCGGCCGGTCAAAAGGAAAGTCCGTTGCAGCTCATCGTTCCCGACCTCGCCCACCTCGACGGCTATTCCGATGCGCTCCGGCGCGGCTGGTCGCCCGACAATGTTCGGGTCAATGAGGCGCCGCGCGAGGAGTTGGCGCGCATCGCGGCCGATCCGGCGGCCTTCGTGGCCTCGCTGGACGATCCGGAAGCCAAGGCCGGCCCCATCACCCTGCCCGACGGCACAATGGTCGCGCGAATGCCCGGCTATCGGCGCTGGATGTGGGACGGCGAGTTCTGCGGCTCGATCGGCTTTCGCTGGCAGCCGGGGACGGCGGCGCTCCCCTCCTACGTCCTTGGCCATATCGGCTATGCCGTGGCGCCGTGGAAGCGCCGACGCGGCTACGCAACGCTCGCGCTCGGAATGCTCCTGACGGAAATCCGGCGGCACGGGCTGCCGCATGTCGACCTGACGACGGATCCCGACAATCTGCCCTCGCAGAAGGTCATCACGGCCAATGACGGCGTCCTCGTCGAGCGCTTCACCAAGGTCGCGGCGCACGGCGGCTCCGAAGCGCTGCTGTTCCGCATTCCTCTCTGAACTTCGGGCCGCTCAGGGCCGGGCGAAGCGCATCACGGTTTCGGCCATCGCCGCCAGGGCGGCCAGTCCGCGGGCCTTCAGCGCCTTGGAGGAGTCGCGGCCCCCGATCTCACCTTCGAGCACGAGGGTGATGAACCCGTGCATGGTGGCCCAGGCGAAATCGGCGGCCTGCTGGCGGTCTTCGTCGGATGCCTCCGCGAGCACGTCGTCGAGAACGGCCGCCAGCAGGCGGCGAAGACTCGCTGCGCCCTCGTCTCCCGCCTTGGCCTCGATGTGGTTGGCCTCTCGGCTGAACATGAGCTGGAAGAGCGTCGGATTGGCTGCGGCAAAGGCCATGTAGCCCACGCCAAGACCGACCAGCCGTGCCGCCGGCTCATCGTCGGCGACCCGCTGGGCTTCCGTTGTCATGGAGGCCGTCAATTCCGCGAAGCCGCGGCGGACCAGTTCGGCCAGGAGATCGTCCATCGATGCGAAATGATGGGCCGGTGCCGCATGGGAAACTTCGGCGCGGCGGGCGCATTCCCGCAGCGTGAAGCCACGAATGCCCTTTTCCTCGACCAGCTTGCGGCCCGACGCGACCAGCGCCTCGCGCAAATCGCCGTGATGATAGCCTCGCGCCTTTGAACGGGTCATTCAGCCTCCAGCAAGATCGAATAGCCCGCAATCTTGACGTTGGAAAGAGGCTAAATTTCGGCTGACGCCGCAGTTGGAGCGTGGCTTGATCGCGTAAATCCACGAGGTGTTCATGTCCTTCGAAACCTGGGTCGCCTTCGCTGCGGCGTCGAGCGTTCTTCTGGTGATCCCCGGCCCGACCGTCCTGCTGGTCGTGTCCTATGCGCTGGGCCAGGGCTGGCGAACCGCACTTCCCATGGCGATCGGCGTGGCGCTGGGCGACTTCACCGCCATGACCCTCTCGATGCTGGGCCTGGGCGCCCTGCTCGCCACCTCGGCCACGCTGTTCACGATCCTGAAGTGGGTGGGCGCCGCCTATCTGGTCTATCTCGGCATCAAGCTGTGGCGCGCCGGCGGCACCCTCGACGCCGCGCCGCGGACCGACGCCGTTTCGGCCGCGAAAATGCTGGGGCATGCCTGGCTGGTGACAGCGCTGAACCCGAAGAGCATCACCTTCTTCGTGGCCTTCCTGCCGGCGTTCCTCGATCCCAAGGCGGACTTCCTCACCCAGATGCTGGTCTTCGAGACCACGTTCCTTGTGCTGGCCTTCGCCAACGCCTTCGGTTACGCGCTGGTCGCCTCGCGGGCGCGGCGGCTGGCCTCCGATCCGCGCGCCATCGGCATCGTCAACAAGGTGGGCGGCGGCCTGCTGGTCGGCGCCGGCGTCGCCACGGTGAGCTTCGCTGGAACGCGGAGCTGAGGCCTATCTTGCCGGTTCGCTGACGAAGGCGATCTTGGAGAGGCCGCCCTTGGAGGCGTCGGCCAGGGTCTCCATGACGTAGCGGTAGGGCACGGTGGCGTCGGCGCGAAGATAGACCTCGGGCTGCGGCCGCTTGCGGCCGGCCTCGGCGAACTTCTCCTGCGCCTCCTCGCGGGTCAGCCGCTCGCCGCCCCAGTGCAGCGCACCCTGGGCGTCGATCGCGAACTCGATCTTCTCGGGCTTCTGCAGGTCGGCGTTGGCGGTCGCCTTGGGCAGGTCGAGCTTGACCACGTTGGTCAGCAGCGGCGCCGTCACGATGAAGATCACCAGCAGCACCAGCACCACGTCGATCAGCGGCACCATGTTGATCTCGGCCATCGGCTGGGACGAGGTCTTGCGTTCGAAGCTTCCGAATGCCATCGCCCGTCTCCCTCAGTTCACGGCCGCGAGCGGCACGGCGCCCGGCTTACGGCCGGCCTGCAGCGCGCGGCCCATCGACAGGAAGGTCAGCAACTCGAAGGCGAACGCGTCTAGCTTCGCCGTCAGCACGCGGTTGGAGCGGGTCAGCCAGTTGTAGCCCATGACCGCCGGCAGGGCGACGGCGAGGCCGATACCGGTCATGATCAGCGCCTCGCCCACCGGGCCCGCCACCTTGTCGAGCATGCCAGAGCCCGACATGCCGATCGCCACCAGCGCGTGATAGACGCCCCACACCGTGCCGAACAGGCCTACGAACGGCGCCGTTGCGCCGATCGTCGCCAGCATGGTGAGGCCGTTCTCCAGCGACGTCGTCTCCTCGTCGAGCACCTTCTTGATGGTGCGCGTCAGGAACTCGGTCTCGCTGCCCGCCTCCTCGAGCTTGGCCGCGCCGAACTTCGCATGATGTGCCTGCGCATGCAGCGAATGCGCCGTGAGATGGCCGAACGGCTCCTGCGCCCCGTGGACGCTGAGCTCGTGCTGCACCTGCTCCAGCGAAGTGGCGCTCCAGAAGAAGGTCAGGAACCTGCGGCTGCGCTTCTGGCGGATGATCTGGCCAATGCCCTTGTAGATGATCAGGTACCAGGAGATCGCCGACATCACCGCCAGCACGCCCAGCAGGATCCGGGCGACGATATCCGCCTGCGCGAGAAAATGGCCGAAGCCCAGGGCCGATGCGTCGCCCATGCGATACTCTCCTACTGCAACACGAATTTGATCGGAACGTGGACCCAGACTGCCTGCGCGAGGCCGCCTTCCATATAGGGTCGGAACTGCGCCGCCCGGACCGCGCTCAGCGCCGCCTGGTCGAGATCGGCATGGCCGGACGAGGCCGCCAGCGAGACCTGGGCCGGCCGGCCGGTCACGTCGACCAGGACGCGGATCGTCGCCGTGCCCTGCTCACCCGCGCGCCGCGAGCGCGTCGGATAGGCCGGACTGGGCTGCACCAGCCAGCCCAGCTGCGAGGCCTG
>CANIEC010000214.1 GCA_947466085.1 Rhodospirillales bacterium | reverse complement strand
TCCTCGTCCCGCGAGCGCGGCAGGACCAGCCAGCCCAGCACGAAGGCCAGCAGGCCGAACGGCACCGCCGCCCAGAAGATCCAGCGCCAGCCCAGCAGTTCGAGCAGGAAGCCGCCGACGATCGGACCGGTGCTGACGCCCACCGCCTGCGCCGTGGTGAACCAGCCGATCGCGTGCGGGCGCTTGTCCTGGGGCACCGCGGTCACCAGGATCGTCATGCTGTTGGCGCCCAGCAGCCCGCCGCCCACGCCCTGCAGCGCCCGCAGCGCCACGAGTTGCTCAAGCGTCTCGGCCCAGCCGCAGAGCAGCGAGGCCACCGTGAACAACGCGAAGCCCACCAGATAAGGCAGCTTGCGCCCCATCATTTCCGAGACCCGGCCCGACACGGCGAGGCTTGCGGCAAAGGCGAGCAGGTAGGCGATGGCCACCCAGCGCACCGCGTCGACAGGCACGTCGAATCCCTCCGCCAGCCGCGGAAGGGCCAGCTGCACGATGCTGGCATCGAGCTGCCCGATGAAGGCGCCGGCGCAGGTGACACCGACGACCAGCCACGGATGGATCGCCAGTCGTTCGAGGGAGCGCAGCGGCGGCGGTTCGAGGGAAGCCATGGTCGCTGCCTGTGTAGCCGCCCCACATACCTCGACGGAAGCAGTCGCATGGCCGCAACGGCATCCGGCGGGCGGAATGATGATGCGCGCCGCGATTGCAGCGCCCCTCCTCTGTCGATAGCACTGGCAGGCAAGATCAACGCGCCGCCGGCCCGACCGGCTGAGAAAGCGGGAATGGACAGAGGAAACGCTTCGTGACGTCGCCCGGCATCCGGCGGCAGGCCGTCATCATCGTGGCGACCCTGGCGACGGCCTATGTCGCGAGCCATTTCTTTCGCGCGGCCAACGTCACGATCGGGCTCGACCTGATGCGCGACCTCGGCATCGGGCCGGAGGCGCTGGGCGCGCTGACGGGCGCGTTCTTCTTCGGCTTCTCGGCCATGCAGATCCCCTGCGGCTTCCTGTTCGACCGCTATGGGCCGCGCCGCACCGTCACGGGTATGCTGGTGGTGGCCGTGATCGGCGCCGCGCTGTTCACCCTGGCGCCGGCCTGGCCGCAGCTGCTCGCGGGCCGGGCTCTGATGGGCGCGGGTTTCGGCGTGATGCTGATCGGCAGCATGGTCGTGATCTCGCGCTGGTTCCCGCCCGACCGGTTCGCGACCCTGGCCGGAATCGTGCTGTCGGTCGGGCTGCTGGGCAACCTGCTCGCCACCACGCCGCTCGCCTGGGGCACGGAGATGATCGGCTGGCGTGGCGTGTTCGGGCTTATGGTCGCCTTCACCGCGCTCGCGGCTTTGGGCGTCTGGGTGATCGTGCGCGACGCGCCGCCCGGCCATCCCTTCCTCGCGCGCACGCCCGAGACGGCGGCCGAGATGATCCAGGGGCTTGGCGAGGTGCTGAAGAACCCGCAGCTCAAGTTCATCCTCGCGCTCAATTTCTGCAACTACGCCTGCACCTTCACCGTGCAGGGCCTGTGGGGCGGTCCGTTCCTGCGCGAGGTCCATGGGCTGACGCGCGTCGAGTCCGGCAACGTGCTGCTGTTGGCGGTGATCGCCTACCAGATCGGCATGCTGACCATCAGCCCGCTCGACCGGGTGTTCGACACGCGCAAGCGCATCGCCATCACCGGCACGCTGCTGATCGCCGCGATCCTGGCGACGCTCGCCTTCTGGGCGAAGGCGCCGCTCTGGGTCGCGGTGGGCGCCATTACCGGCATCGGCTTCCTGAGCGCCTCCAGCACCATGGTGATGACCCATGGACGCGGCATCTTCCCCGACCGGCTGATCGGCCGCGGCATCGCCACCATGAACACCAGCGTGATGCTGGGCGTGGCCTGCATGCAGACCCTGTCGGGCGTCATCGTCGGCGCCTTCGCGCCCCTGCCCGACGGCGCCCGCTCCGAAGAGGCCTACCGCACCCTGTTCGGTTTCATGGTCGTGGTGCTGCTGCTCGCCGTAACGGTCTACAGCCGGTCGCGCGACATCCGCCCCAGCGACGAACTGCGCGCCCGGCAGGCGGCGCTGAAGGGCTAGAGTCTTTCCGCCCGTCGTAGAAACGCCTTTCTCCCCATTCAAATGGGGAGATGTCGTCGTCCCACGACGACAGAGGGGTCAGGATGCGCGTTGCCGACGAGCATGACCCCATCGCCCCGTATGACGGGGCACTTCCCCATCTGAATGGGGAAGCGAATCCTCGTCGGAAAGCCGCTACGCCAGCCCCAGCCCCATGCCGCCGTCGACGCGCAGGATCTCGCCGGTGATGAACTGCGCCTCGTCGGAGGCGAGGAACAGCGCGGCGTAGGCGGTGTCGTGGCCGGTCCCCATCTTGCCCCGCAGCGGCACCATGGCATTGCGCTGGGTGCGAACGTCTTGCGTCGAGCGGCCGGTCGCCTGGGCGATACCGGTGATCGCCATCGGCGTGTCCATGAAGCCCATCATGATGGCGTTGGCGCGGACGCCGTGGCGGGCATTGGACTGCGCCACATGGGTCGTGAGCCGGTTCACGGCCGCTTTCGACACCTCGTAGGCCATCTGAGTCGCGCCGCTGGTCGCCGCCAGCGAGGAGATGTTGACGATCGAGCCGGATTTCTGCGCGCGCATCACAGGTATGGCCGCCTTGATGGTCTGCCACATGCCCTTCAGGTTCACGTCGAGGATGCGGTCCAGCACCTGCTCCTCGATGCGGTGGGCCGGCGCGTCGCCGCCGCCGCCGATGCCGACATTGTTGATCAGGATGTCGATGCGGCCGTAGCGCGTCACCGCCTCCTTGACGATGCGGGCGCAATCCTCGGCGACGGTTATGTCCGCCGCCATCGACGATACGGTTGCGCCGGTGGAAGCGATTTCCTTTGCCGTCTTCTCCGCCCGCTCGCCACTCCGGTCGACACAGAGAACCGTCGCGCCCTCGCGGGCGAGCAACTGGGCGATGGCCGCGCCATTGCCGATCGTCTCGCCGGGAGTCTGTCCGGCACCGACGACGACGGCGATCTTTCCTTCAACGCGCTTTGACATGTCTTGCTTCCTCAATGAAATGGAAATCGAGCATCCGTCATCGGACCTGACTGATGACGCCGTCGAGCAGGTAATCCATGCGCTGGAGCGGCTCGGCATAGGGACCGTGCACCGTCCCGGCCGGAACGACCCGCTTGCCCGCATTGTCGTCGAGCGGACCGACGAAGATCGGATCGTTCTTCTTCATGGCTTCGATGGCGCCGGTTGCCGCCGCTATGGCAGCCTCGGTGGCACCCGCGCCGAACGGGCTCGACCGCACGTAATCGCGGTCGTAGCCGCCGGTCAAGAAGGCCGGTGGCACACCGCCGGCGCGGCGCGCCTCGACGAAGCCCGTGAACATGTCGCTCCAGTGATAGTCCGCGCCCGTCACATAGCCGCGCGGCGCCAGGGGCGCCTGATCGAAAGCGTGCCCGCAGGTCCTGGCGCCGCGGGCCTCGGCGGTCGCGATCACGGCCTTCGGCGCGTCGAGATGACAGGTGATGACGTCGCAACCCGCATCGACCAGCGCGTTCGTCGCCGCAACATCTCGCGCCGCTTCCCCCCAACCACCCGTGAAGATCACCTGCACGGTAGCCTTCGGGTTGGTGCGGCGGCACCCCAGCAGGAACGAATTCACGTTGAGCAGGACGCTGCCGAACGGCAGGCCGGCCACGAACCCCATCCTGTTCGTCCGCGTGCACAGGCCGGCGGCGACGCCGTTCACGAAGTGGCCCTGATTGATCAGCGCGTTCTGGCTGCCGAGGTTGGCCGGGTTGGCTTCCATCGGCAGCAGCGAGACCTGGCGAAACGCCACCTCGGGGTGCTGGGTCGCGGCCGCGCGCAGGAAGGGATCGTGGCCGACCGACGTCGAGAAGACGAGGCCGGCGCCTCCGGCGATCAGCCCCTCGATCGCCTGCGCGTAGGCACGAGTCTCGGGCGTATCCTTACCGCTGTCATAGTCGGTGCTTTCCGGTACGGACGCTTCGGACGTCGCGCCCGAGAGGCGTGCGAGCGAGGGTGCCGTGATCGCGTGCGATTCGTTCCAGCCCCAGTCGCGGCGCGGTCCGACATAGACGAAGCCGGCCCTGGCATTGGCGGCGCGCACCGGCCATGACGCGAATCCCGTTGCGGCGCCCAGGAGGGCCAGCTTCTGGAGGGCTGCGCGTCGCCTCATGACCATCGCCTCACAGCGGACGGCAATTCAGCGCGACGGTCTGCATGTTGCGCCCCGCCTTGCCGTCGCAGCCCAGCCGCTTGCCGCGCTCATAGAAGGGAGGATCGAGCCAGTACTCGAAGTCGTCGGTGTCATAGGTCGAGACGATCCGGTAGAGCTTGTAGGGGCCGCCGTCGCATATCACCTGCTCGCTATCGACGAAGAGGCGTGCCGGAAGGACCAGGACGAGTTCCTTCCTCGGATCGGCCGCGCAGAACTTCTCCTGAAGTTCGCCATGGCTGCTCGCCTCGATGATCGATGTCCGCTGGGCGACGGCCGCTTCCGCGAGCACCAACACGCCCGCCATGACTATCGGAATGGTCGACCGCACCACCACGCTCCCCCCGAGGCTCTGCCGTCCGCAAGTGTGACGGACGGACCGGTGCGGAGCCAGCCCCGGCAGCCCGAAGGCTCGGCCAATCCAGAGCAAGGTCCGCAGGGCAGATCGCTGCCCTGCGGATCCGGCCACTAGGCCGCTTCGCGATAGGGCATGTCGCCCAGGTAGTTCCGCTTGCCGACCGGAACGCCGTTGTGGCGCAGGATCGCGTAAGTCGTCGTGACGTGGAAATAGAAATTCGGAATGACGTGCTGGACGAGGAATTCCTCGCCCGAGAGCGACTTGCCGTTCCAGCGCGGCTGGGTGATGCGCCGCTCGGCCGCCCCGGCGAAGGACTGGGTCGTGAAGCCCTGCAGATAGGCGACAGTGCTTTCGATGCGCGCCTTGATCTCGCCCAGCGTCGCTTCGGTATCGGCCTGCGCGGGCGCGTCCTTCTCGGTGCCCGCCAGACGCGCGGCACCGAGCTTGGCGGTGTCGCAGGCGATCTGGACCTGCTTGATCAGGTTGAACTGATCGGGCGCCAGGCGCGCCTGCAGCAGGACGGCGACATCGAACTTCTTCTCGCCGGCATACTTCTCGGCCTCGTTCAGGATGGCCAGCAGGTTGCCCAGCATCTTGCTGAACTGGGAGACGACGAGCGTGTGGATCATGTGAACCTCGGAGTGGATGGGTAGATGCGCGCGCAGGCCCTACGCGATTCCTTCGACTGCCGCCAGAGCGCGCGCTCGCTGGTTCCGTCCCACCTTCAGCATCTCGACATGTTCCGTCAGGTGCCGATGGAAGTGGCCGATCGCCTGCTCGTAGTGGCCGAAGGTGAAATGGGTGTTGGCACCAGACGCCAGGCCGGCCTGGATCTCGCGGGCGGCGTGGCGGTCTTCGAGGATGCCGCTTTCCTGCACGAAGTTGGCGTCCTTGCGCGCCTGCTCGATGTCGAGCGGCTTGCCGTTCTTGAGGCGGGGCGCGAGCTGGTAGACGACCCAATGCGTTTCCGACGGCGACACCGGCTCGAGGATGATCAGGATGGCGTGGCTCGACAGCACGCTGACATGAGTGTTGGGGAAGAGCTGGTGGACGTCGGTGATGCGCCCCTGCGTGCTCCACTCCTCGCGCGGGATGTTGCGCAGCTTCTCGATGCGGCGGAACGGGAAGACGATGCGCGAATTGCGGCCGTGCAGCTCGACGACGTTGAGGTTGTCGTAGCCATAGGGAAAGAACGACTGATTGTGCAGCGCCTTGATGTGGTAGCCCTCCATCGAGGTCTCGCCCAGCACCTTCCAGTTCGCCCTGTCGTCGAACTCGATCTTGTTGAACAGCACGTAATCGTCGGTCAGCACCTCCGGCAGGTCGCCGAGCGGTCCGTCCGACAGCGGCTCGTCCTGCGTCACGAAGACGATGCCGTTCCTCTCCTGCACCGCCGCCACCGGCACCAGCCCATGCGCTTCCTTGTCGAGGCCGGGGAAGCCGTCTTCGCCCGGAATGTGCCGCAGCGCGCCGTCGAGACCGTAGGTCCAGGCGTGATAGGGGCAGGCGAAGGCGCGCGTGCAGCCCTCGCCCTCCTCCAGCTTCATGCCGCGATGGCGGCAGGCGTTGCGAAAGCCGCGCACCATGCCGTCGGTCCCGCGCACCACCAGGAGCGGCGTGCCGACCGTCGTGCGTGCGATGTAGGAGCCAGGTTCAGGCAAGGCCGCCGACGGACAGAAGGCCATCGGTACGCGCCGCAACACCTCGATCTCGGCCGCGAAGCGCTCGGGCGAATGATAGTGCTCGACCGGCTCACGCCAGACCACGCTGCCCTTGTCCGTCGTCTTGCCGTCGATGTGCGCCAGGATGCGGTCGATCAGGTCGATTTCGTTCAGCAGCGCGGCCATTCTTCGTCCTCCTGCAAGCGGGCGGGGCGATACTATGGCCCGCGCCTTCGACGACGCAACAAACCCGGCCGCGCAGCGAGACGGCGCGAGACGATCGTGAATGCGGGCGGGCGTGGCCCCTCCCGACCTGCTATCAGGTGCGATGCTGGATCGCTCGTACCTGATCATCTGCGTGCTCGCGCTGGGAGCCATGTTCGGAGGCGGACTGATCGGGCTCTACGCCGCGCGCGCCCTGCCCCAGCACCACCTCACCAGGGAGTCGGGCGCGGTGGTCAAGCTGGCCGCGGCGATCGTGGCATCGCTGACCTCGCTGGTGCTGGCCCTCATGCTGTCGGCGGCCAACGGCGCCTACTCGGTCAACGCCGGCATCGTGACCAAGCTCGGCGCCGACATCGTCCAGCTCGACCATCTGCTGCGCTCCTACGGGCCGGAGGCGAGCGAGGCACGCGGCAGCCTGCGCGCCTATGCCGGGCACAAGAAGGAGGAGCTGTTCCCCGCCAACCCGCCGCCGCGCCTGGATGCGCGGATCAGCGCCGACCTTCTCGACAGGCTGGCCGATTCCATCCTGTCGCTCGACCTTCCCGACCGGCGGCACACGGCGCTGGCCGCCCAGGCGCTCAACCTCACCAACCAGATCTATGCCGAGCGCTGGCTGCTGTGGGAAAATCCCGGCACGACGGTACCCGCCCCGTTCCTCGTCGTGCTCATCTTCTGGCTGTTCCTGGTGTTCCTGAGCTTCGGCGTGTTTGCCCCGCCCAACCTCACGGTGATCGCCAGCTTTTTCCTCTCTTCGCTCGCGGTGACCGGCGCGATCTTCCTGATCCTGCAGCTCGGCGATCCCATGCATCACAGCTGGCTGCAGATCTCCGGCGAGCCCCTGAAGCGCGCACTCGCGGAGATCGGGCGTCCCTGACGCATTGCCCAGGCTCAGGTGTCGCCCCGCAATGATCCGCAGAGCAGAGCCAGGAAAGCAGGAACGCACAGCCGCGGCGCTCGTTCAGTCTCCATGTTGGATTTTCTCGGTGGTCTCATCTGGCCGGTCGTCATCGTGGTGTCGACCGTGTCGACCGTCGTCGCCATCGGCGTGTTCATAGCGACGCGCAAGCTCGACTAGGGTAATTCTGCCGGACGACCCATCCGGACACCATGAATTCCCCTGACCGCACGCCAAGCCTGACGGCCGACGACATCACGCGCTTCGGCCCTG
>CANIEC010000213.1 GCA_947466085.1 Rhodospirillales bacterium | reverse complement strand
TCGATGAGCTGCTGCCAGTTGGTCAGCACCGGCATGTCCTTGACCTTGCGCTCGGCCAGCCGCCGCCCGACCTCGCGCATCGCCTTGAAGTGGACCAGCGTGCGCTGGTCGATCTCGAATTCGCGCAGCTGCGCCGGCTCGGCGGCGAACACGTCGCCCAGGGTGCCGAAGCGCTCCAGCAGCGCCTTGGCCATCGGCTTGGTGTCGATCCGCTCGATCGAATAGAAGAGCAGCAGCTCCAGCAGCTCGTAGTCGGCCAGCGGCTCGACGCCGGCCTTCAGCACGCGCTCCCGCACCCGGCCGCGATGGCCGTAATAGTGCGGCTTGGGCGGGGCCGGCTCGCCGCTGTTGTGGCCGGTAGAGGGCGCCGGTGCCGCTTCCAGGGCGGCGGCCAGCCTGGTGGTTGGATCCTCGCCCGCGAAGTCCCAGCATTGGTCGAGCCGGTTCCAGATCCCGCCGGCCTCGCGCAGCAGGATGCGGTGGGGCAGGGTGTTGCCGCTCACGCGCCACAGGCCGTCGGACGATTGCAGGCGGAGACCCTGGGCCAACAGCGTCAGCAATGCCGCGTCGTCGGGGCCCGGTGCGGGAGGGGGTGCCTCGTCGGGCTTGAGGTGAGGGCGACTCTTTGCCATGCCGTGCAACCTTGCCGGGTGAGCAAGGCAAAATCGCGGCGACCGGGCCTTGTGATACGATGCCGCCATGTCCAACCCAGCGTACCCGGCGACAGTGCTTGCCGAGATCGACGCGGCCTCAGCCGCTTTCGCCGAACAGGAACGTATCCCGGGCCTTGCCCTGGGGATCGTGCAGGACGGCCGCCTCGTCCATACGGTGACGGTCGGCCTGGCCGACCGGGAGGCCGGACGGGGCGTGGAGGCGGGGACCGCCTTCCGCATCGCCTCGATGACGAAGAACATGACGGCGCTGGCCATCCTGTCGCTGCGCGACCGGGGATGGCTGCAGCTCGACGCGCCGCTGGCTCATTACGTTCCGCAGTTCGCGGCGGTGAAGTCCGCCACGCGCGACAGCGCGCCGGTCACCGTGCGGCATCTGCTCACGCACACGGCGGGCTTCGTCACCGATGATCCATGGGGCGACCGCGTGTTGGGGCTGTCGCCGGCGGAACTCGACACGGTGATCGCCACCGGCCATCTTTTCGCCCGCCCGCCGGGCCTCGCCTTCGAGTACAGCAACCTGGGCTACGCGCTGCTGGGGCGCGTGCTGACGAATGTGAGTGGCGAGCCCTACCAGGCCTATATGCGACGCACCTTCCTCGAGCCGCTCGGCATGGCACACACGACGTTCGATGCCCCCGCCGCCGCGGCGCGCGGAGACTATGCCTTCGGCTATCGGCTGGACGGCGGGACCTGGTCGCGCGAGCGCATCGAGCCGGACGGCGAGGTCGGCGCCATGGGCGGCCTCGCGACCACCGTGCCGGACTACGCAAGCTACGTGTCGTTCCTGCTGAGTGCCTGGCCGGCGCGCGACGCGCCGGAGTGCGGCCCGGTGCGTCGCTCGAGCGTGCGCGAGATGGTGCTGTGGCACGCGCCTCCGTTCGTGCCTGAGTCCGCGCCCAGTGCCCGCGCGGGACAGCCCAGCGCATATGGCTACGGCCTCACCCATTCGACAGACGCGCTGCTCGGCATGCGGATCCATCACGCCGGCGGCCTGCCGGGCTATGGCTCACATGTGCTGATGCTGCCCGAACGCGGCTGGGGCGTCTTTGCCTTCGGCAACCGCACCTATGCCCCGATGTCGCGCCTCACGCTCGACGTCGCGGAGAGGCTGCATGCCGCCGCGCCGCCGCCCGCCCTCGCGGACCCTTCGCCGCCGCTGCTGCGCGCGGTGAAGGCCGTTGTGGAGGCTTATGCCTCGGGGCGCATCGAGGGCGGCGACCGGCCGTTCGCGGTGAACTTCCTGCTCGACACGCCGGCACCGCTGCGCGACGCCGAACTCGCGTCGCTGAAGCAGCGGCTCGGCGCGGGGTGGCTCGAACGAATCGACCCGATCCACGCGCTGGCCGGCCGCTTCGTGCTGGCCTGCGCGAACGGCCGGCTGAACGGCACGGTCACGCTGTCGCCCGAAGCGGACACCGGCATCCAGAAGCTGGTCCTGTCAGCTGCCGGCGCCTGACGGCGCTCAGTCGCCCGCCAGTACCGCCGGCCCGGTCCCAGCCATACCGGCCGCGACGTCGCCGAGCTTCACGGCCCGGAGCGTTGTGGCCTTCGGATCGGCACGGGCGAAATCGTACTTCTGGACGATCGCCGCGCCCTGGGCGGACACACCGCTCACGAGGAGATCGGCACCGGTCGTCGTGCTGGTCGCTGCCACACGCACGCCGGCCGTGCCCTCGAAGGGCGTGAAGGCGGCGATCTCGCGGAACGCCGCGCTGTGTCCGTGATGGAGCGGGCTGTGCAGGTACATGGAAGGGCCGCCATCGAGCGCCGATCCGCTGGAATAGACCTTCACCTGCGCCTCGTCGGCCAGCCGGCCGACGACGATGCGCTTGGCGCCGCCGAGAGTGCCGGCCAGCCAGCCGGTCGCCAGCGAGACGCCGCCGCGATAGTCGTCGCCGAACGGCCTGAAGCTGGCGGTCATTCCCGGCTGCGGCGACGTGACGGCTGAATCGCCGATCTGGTTCAGCAGCGGGAAGACGAAGACTTTCACCTCGGCCGTGCTGCCGGGGCCGGGGGCCGCGACGATGCTGTTGCGGCCTGTCGAGAAGTCGACGAAGCCGGTGGCGAGGCTGACACCCGAGGACTCGCCGGCATAGGGCGCGAACGAGGTGAAGAGCGACGGGACCGTGCCGGGCCCGGGCAGCTTCGCGCCATAGACCTTGATCTCGCTCGCGAGGCCGGGGCCCGACCCCACGATGATGTTGTCCGACGTCGCGCCGTCGATCTGCGCGGCGGCCACGCTGACGCCCCCGCGCGCATCGGCGCCGAAGGCCAGGAAACGTGCCAGCTCGGTGGAAAAGGCTGGTTTGCCGGGCTTCGCGGCGCCCGCGTAGGCGACGACTTCCGGTGCATGGTCCTGGCCGGCGCCGACCACGAGGTCGAGCACGCCGTCGCCATCGAGATCGCCCAGCGCGACGCTGACGGGACCTTCATGGCCGGGAAACGGCGTGACGCTGGCCAACTGCCTGTCGCCGTTGGCGTCGAGTACGCGCACCGTGGTGGGTTTCCCGGCGCCGCCCGGCACCACGACGGCATAGGCCGAGACCGCGGGGATCACGTTGACCAGCGCCATCAGCCCGTTGTCCTCGTGGTTGAGGCGGTGGCAGTGCATCACGTAGAGGCCGATGAAGTCGTCGAAGCGGGTGCGCATCGCCATGTAGCCGGGCTGCACGACGGTCTCGTCCGGCATCAGGACGGGCGCCGGCACGTTGGCATTGTCGACGAAGAATTTGTCGGGGCCGGTGCGCAGGCCGGTGGTCGGGTCGTGATAGGCAGTCACCTGGAAGTCGTTGACGTGCACGTGGATCGGGTGCTCGTCGTTATTGTGGTTGATGAACTGCCACTCCTCGATCGAACCCAGCCGTGCCTGTACCAGCGGCATGTTGGGGAAGGCGGCGCCGTCGAAGGCATAGGTGAAGGACTTGGCGTCGGACTTGCTCACCAGGTCGTTCAGGAACCCGCCGTTGATGATGATCTTGCGCGTGACGTCGGGCGTCGCGCGCGACAGGTCGACGAAGGGCGTCCGTCCGCGCAGGCGCTGGCCCTTGGGGAAGGGTACCGTCACGCCGGGGGGCGAGCCCTGCGGCGCCGTCGCGCGCGCCAGCACCTGGGTCGGGAACACGAAGAAGCCATCGGCGTAGCTGATCGCCGAGGGCAGCACGGTGAGGCTTCCCAGCACCGCCGGCGGTTTGTCGGTGCCGTCGTTGGTGTAGAGGATCCCGGGCATGGTCATGGTCCGGGCGCCGCCGCCGCGGTCGGGCATCTCCAGGACGAGATCGCCCCGGGCCGGCATCGTGACGGCGATGGCGAAGCGGCTGGCCGGCGGGATCAGCAGCCGCGTGCCGCCATGGGTCGGCGGATGCTCGACTGCCCCGTAGGGCTCGCCGTCCTGGCCGACGAGGGCGATCGGCGGATGCCGGCCGGTCGCCGTCTCTGTGAGCTGCACGGTGATGTAGGCGATGTCGCTCACGTTGGAGAGCACCCAGATCTCGGTCTGGCCGGGCCTGCTCTTGATCACCGGCTGGAACTGGCCGTTCACCGTGAACTGCAGGTCGCGCTTGTCGTCCGGCAGGGCGGGATCGGCCGGCATGTCGAGGTCCGTCCGTCCGTCCGCGGCCGTGAAGCTCATCAGGTTCGTCGGAATGTACTGGAACGCGCCGCGACGATTGTTGATCGACAGCGGGCCGGCGTACCAGATCGTCGCGTACCTCGTGCCCTTGCTGGTCTGGTCGAAGTTGACCGGCGTCATGAGGGGCCGATAGGTGCCCTTGGCGAGTTCGCCGTCCTTGGGCGGCGTGATCGTGCTGACGAATTGCGGCCAGTACGGATTGTTGAGCTGGGCGCTGCCGCCGGCCCGGTCGAACACGTAGTTGTACTGCAGCGTCATGTTGCGGACCGGGAGACGCTTCTCGGCGACGACCGGCAGGCCGCCGTCCAGGCGACCGATCGCCAGCAGGCCGACCATGCCGAAGTAGACATGGGCGGCCGTCAGCATGTGCAGGTGGCTGTGATACCAGTAGGCGCCCTGCGGATGTTCCTTCGGGATATCGTATGTGTAGGTATTCGACGTGCCCGCAGGCATGTGCAGCATGACATTGTCCGCATTGCCCTTGGGGCTGACATGCAGGCCGTGCGTGTGCAGGTTGAGCGGCGATTCCCGGAGCTGCTCGGGATAGAGCGGCACCGTCTGTCCGACGGCGGTGTAGGACGGATCGTAGAAGTCGCGGATGGTGAGGCCGCTCAGGCCGTTCTCGAAATGGACGATCAGCCGCTCGCCGGGGAAGACCTGCAGGGTCGGCGCGGGATAGAGGTTCCTGCCTTCGCGGCGCCCGTCGGATGCCGTACCACGCACAAGCTGATAGTCGAGCAGCAGGAAATTCTTCACCGGCCTTGCCACGGTGTCGAGCTTCACCTCGCCCTGGCGCGCGGTCAGCCGGACCTCGAGCACGCCGTCCTTGGAAGTGAGGGTGACCGGCTCGCGAAGCTCGGGTCGTGAGGGCGGACGAGGGGCACCGGCCGCGGGCTGGCCAAGCGCGTCCCGGCCCGTTGCACCCAGCATCGACGCGGCTGCGCCCGCGCCGACCAGAAGTCCGCGTCTCTTGAGGTTGTTCATCGAGCCTCCCTTGGCGGGGATGCTAGGTCGCCCGACGGGGCCCGGCAATGAAACCCGCCGGGACGGTTCGTTACGCCGGCGTCTCCTGCAGAGGCTTCGTCTCGGTCAGGTCATAGGGCGGCTTGGCCATTTCCGTCGGCGACAGCGTGAAGAACTCGACGCCGGTTTCGGTGATGCCGACCGAATGCTCGAACTGGGCGGAGAGCTGCTTGTCGCGCGTGACCGCGGTCCAGCCGTCGCTCAGGACCTTCACCTGCCAGGTGCCGGCATTCACCATCGGCTCGACGGTGAAGAACATGCCGGGCTTCAGCACCGGGCCGGTGCCCTTCTTGCCGTAATGCAGGATGTTCGGCGCGTCGTGGAAGATGCGGCCGAGACCGTGGCCCGAGAAGTCGCGCACCACCGAGAAGCGCTGCGCCTCGACATAGGACTGGATGGCAAAGCCGATGTCGCCGACATGGCCGCCGGGCTTGGCGGCGGCAATGCCGCGCATCATCGCCTCGTAGGTGACGTCGCACAGGCGCCTGGCCTTCACGCCGACATCGCCGGCGTAATACATGCGGCTGGTGTCGCCGTACCAGCCGTCGAGGATGACGGTGACGTCGATGTTGACGATGTCGCCGTTCTGCAGCCGCTTGTCCGACGGAATGCCATGGCAGACGACGTGGTTGATCGAGGTGCAGATCGACTTCGGGAAGCCGCGATAGTTCAGCGGGGCCGGGATCGCCTTGTGATCCAGGATGTACTCGTGGCAGAGCCGGTCGAGCTCCTCGGTCGTCACGCCCGGCTGGACGTAGGGCGTGATGAAGTCGAGGGTCTCGGCGGCCAGACGGCCGGCGCGGCGCATGCCGGTGAAGCCTTCGGGTCCGTGCAGCTTGATGGTGCGCTCGTCGCGGCGCCAATAGTCGGCGCTGTCGTCGACCGCCTCGCGGGAATTGGTCATCCGCATTATTTGGCATGCGATACCGGCGGTAACAAGGGCGGGACCGCGGCTTGGCCCATGGGCCTGCGTCCGCTAGGTTGCTGAAACCAAACGAAAATCAGCAGGCCTTGCATGTCAGACCCGGCAAAAATCGTCACCGCCTGCATCCTCGTGATCGGCAACGAGATCCTGAGCGGCCGCACCCGCGATTCCAACATCCAGTATCTCGCCACCGAGCTCGGCAAGCTCGGCGTCCGGGTCCTGGAGGCCCGGGTCATTCCCGACATCGAAGCGACCGTCGTGGCGACCCTGAACGAGGCGCGGGCGAAGTTCGATTACGTCTTCACCACCGGCGGGATCGGCCCGACCCATGACGACATCACCGCGGACTGCATCGCCAAGGCGTTCGGCGTCGGCATCTCCGAGCATCCCGAGGCGGTGGCCCGCATGACGCGGCACTACGGCGACCCGGCCCTGTTCACGCCGGCGCGGCGGCGCATGGCGCGGGTCCCGCACGGCGGCGTTCTGGTCGACAATCCGGTCTCCGTGGCGCCCGGCTTCCAGATGGAGAACGTCTTCACCTTCGCCGGCATCCCCAAGGTCACCGAGGCTATGTTCCAGTCGATGAAGCATCGGCTGGTCGGCGGCACCCCCGTCCTCTCACGCACCGTGCGGACCAACTTGGCCGAGGGCATCATCGCCGAGCCGCTGGGCGCGCTGCAGAAGCGTTACGAGGATATCGACATCGGATCCTATCCGGCCTTTCGCAACGGCAAGCCCAGCGTCTCGCTGGTCCTGCGCGGCACGGATGATGCAAGGCTCGCCGTGGCGGTGGTCGAGCTGATGGCGACGATCCGCGACATGAACGGCGAGGCCGAGGAATTTCTGACCTGAAGCAACTGACCGGACGAGCAAGGCAAGGGTCCTTCGCTGCGCTCAGGATGACACCGTTGTGGGCCATGGCGCAGTGCGCCGCCGACGATAAAATTGTCATCCTGAGCGCAGCGAAGGACCTTTCGCTTTGGTCCAAATCACGGCCCAGCGCATGAAAGGCGTCGGCCGACACCTCACCTCATGGTCTGCGCTGATCGCGCTGACCGTGCCGGTGACGGCGCTGATGCTCTGGCTGCATGCGCCGGCGGCGCTGATGCTGGGGCCGCTGATCTCGGGCATCATCTTCGCCTCGTGGGGCGGCAAGGTGAACTATCCCGTGCCGGTGTTTGGCGTGGCGCAAGGCATCGTCGGCAGCATGATCGCCAAGATGGTGCCGCTCACGATCGTCGGCGACATCCTGGGGCACTGGGCGCTGTTCACGGTCGGCGTCGTCTCGGTCGTCGCCGCCAGCACGTGGGTCGGCTGGCAGATGACGCGCTGGCAGATGCTGCCCGGTACGACGGCTTTGTGGGGCGTGAGCCCCGGCGCCGCCTCGGTGATGACCTACATGGCGGAGGCCTATGGCGCCGACATGCGCATGGTGGCGTTCATGCAGTATCTGCGCGTCGT
>CANIEC010000212.1 GCA_947466085.1 Rhodospirillales bacterium | reverse complement strand
CTCATCATCTCGATGGGCGTCGTGAAGGCGCTGTGGCTCGAGGGCGAGATGCAGTCCACACCGACCGGCACGCCGCGCGTGAGGGCGATCTCCTCGCTGACCTTGGGCGCCGGCAGCACACCGCCATGGCCGGGCTTGGCGCCCTGGCTGAGCTTCAGCTCGACCATCTTGACCTGCGGGTTGGCGGCGCCGGCGGCGAACTTCTCGGCCGAGAAGGTGCCGTCTGGGTTGCGGGCGCCGAAATAGCCGGACCCGATCTCCCAGATGATGTCGCCGCCGCCCTCGCGGTGATAGGGGCTGTAGCCTCCTTCGCCGGTGTCGTGCGCGAAGCGGCCCAACCTGGCGCCGCCGTTGAGGGCGCGGATGGCGTTGGCGCTGAGCGACCCGAAGCTCATGGCCGAGATGTTGAAGATCGAGGCGGAGTAGGGCTGCGTGCAGTCCGGCCCGCCGATGGTGATGCGGAACGGCTCCTTGCTGACCGGCGTGGGCGAGATCGAGTGCGTCATCCACTCGAAGCCCTCGGCATAGACGTCGTAGTTGGTGCCGAAGGGCCGCACGTCCAGCACCAGCTTGGCCCGCTGGTAGACGATCGCGCGCCGGTCGCGCGGAAACGGCATGCCGTCCTTCTCGCCCTCGAAGAAGTACTGGCGCATCTCGGGCCGGATTGCCTCGAAGATGAAGCGCAGGTGCGCGGCGATGGGATAGTTACGCAGCACCGCGTGTTTGGTCTGGAAATAGTCGTAGAAACCGACGCCGGCGAGGAAGAGGGTTATGAGGAAGCCAACGCCGATCCACCAGGAACGGGGATCGACGGCCCAGGCGACGCCCAGCAGCACGGCGAAGGCGGTCGCCAGCGTCCAGGTGATGAATCGCGGCGTGAGCGGCAGCGGCATCGATTTCATTCGGTTTCCTCGGGCTTCATTGGCGGGCCGGATGCCCGCCCTCACTCTAGCGCAGTTAACTGCGTTCGAATGACACGCTCTTGACGACCGCGTAGACCGGCCGGCCGGGGACAAGGGCCAGCCGATCGACCGATTTGGCCGTCAGCCGGGCCATCAGGATGGCGCCGTTGCAGTCCAGGCGGATATCGGCTTGCGCGGTGGCCGTCGGGGTGATCGACGCGATGCGCCCCGCCAGCACGTTGAGCGCGCTGATATCCTCGGGGCGCTGCAGGCTGAGCATCACGTCCCGCGCCCGGATGTAGGCGCGCACCGGCGCTCCGACGGGCGCATCGAGGCTTGGCACCTGCAATTCGCCCGCGGCACTTTCCAGCACCGAGAGCTGGAACCTCTCGTCATGCCGGACGATCCGCGCCTCCAGCATCGCGCCGCCATCCGCAGCGTCAGCCATCGGCAGGATGTCCTGGACCGGCCCGACCGCCGTGATCCTGCCCTCGGCCATGATCACGACCGTCGTGGCGAGTCGCGCCACCTCGGCAACCGAGTGGCTGACATAAAGAATGGGCACACCCGCTTCGTCGCGCAGCCGCTCGATGAAGGGCAGGATTTCGGCGCGCCGCGCTTCGTCGAGCGAGGCGAGCGGCTCGTCCATGAGGACCAGCCGCGGCCTCGCGAGCAGGGCGCGGCCGATGGCGACCCTCTGCTTCTCGCCGCCCGACAGCGAGTCCGGATGGCGATCGAGAAGATGGCCGATGCCCAACAGCTCGATCACGGTGCCGAGGTCCGCTGTCGCGCCGCCGGCTCCGCGCGCGAACCAGTGTCCGTAGAGGAGGTTGCGCCGCACGCTGAGATGCGGGAACAGACGGCTGTCCTGGAAGACATAGCCGATGCGCCGTCGGTGGGCGGGCACGAAGACGCCCCGGTCGGTATCGACGAGGGGCTGCCCGTCGATGGCGACGCGACCGCGGTCGGGACGGATCAAGCCACCCACGATGTTGACCAGACTGGTCTTGCCGGAGCCCGAACGGCCGAACAGCGCCGTCAGTCCCGGCGCGGCCGTGAAGCGTGCCTGGAGCCGGAAGGCACCGCGCCTGTGGTCGACGTCGACCTCGAGGCTCATGCCGTCTGCCGCCTCGCCCCGATGCGCTTGGCCAACAGCTCCGACCCGAGCAGCGCCAGCATGGAGATGGCGATCGACACCAGGGTGAGCCGCATCGCGGCGGCGTCGCCGCCCGGCACCTGGGTCAGGGTGTAGATCAGGGTCGGCAGAGTCTGTGTCTCGCCGGGAATGTTTGAAACGAAGGTGATGGTGGCGCCGAACTCGCCCATCGACTTGGCGAAGGCCAGGATCGCGCCGGCGATGATGCCGGGCAGGCAGAGCGGCAGGGTGATGGTCGCGAAGACCCAGAGCGGATGGGCACCGAGCGTACCCGCGGCCGCTTCGAGCCGCTGGTCGACGGCCTCGATGGACAGGCGGACGGCGCGCACCAGCAGCGGAAATCCCATGACGGCGCAGGCGAGTGCCGCGCCGGTCCAGCGGAAGGAGAAGACGATGCCGAATTCCTCGGCCAGGAAGCCGCCGATCGGTCCGCGCCGGCCGAAGGACAGGAGCAGCAGGTAGCCGGTGACGACGGGCGGCAGGATCAGCGGCAGGTGGACCAGCGTGTCGAGCAGGCTCTTGCCCCAGAAGCGTCCGCGCGCCAGCAGCCAGGCGATCGCGATGCCGAACGGCAGGCTGCAGAGCGTCGCCGTCGTGGCGATCAGGAGGCTCAGCCGTACGGCCGTCCATTCGTCCGGAGTCATGTCCTCTTCCGATCAGGAAGGCGATATAGTCCTTCGGATATAGCGCTGCGTCCAGAGCCCGGTCGCCGCAGCGAGCCCGCGCCGCAGCGCGACCAGCACGATCACCAGCAGGGAGACCGCCAGCACTTTCTGGGCCGGACGCGGTACCAGCTCGGGATCGAGGTTGGCGGCCAGCACGCGCATCGGATCGATCCCGTTCACCAGCCCGTACCACGAGGCCTCGAAGGCCACCGTGACCAGGGTGGCGGCAGCGGCGAGCAGGAACAGGCCCGCGAAGCCCGTGCGCAGCCGCACGGGCAGCACGCGCCACAGCATCAGCCAGGCGAACAGTCCGGCGGCGAAGGCGGCCTCGCCGATCTTGATCTTGGACTGGATGAAGAAGTGGAGGAGGGCCAGCGTGACCGCCGGATAGACCAGCCAGTGCAGGCGCTTCCAGTTGCGCTTCAGCCGCTTCTGCCAGCCGTTGGTCGAGGTGATCGCCAGCGCCACCAGGGCGAGGAGGGCCACGAACCCGATGGTGAGATAGAAGCGTTTCACGATCTCGGTGGCGACGACGATCAGGTTCCATTTCTGGTCGAGCACGTAGATCAGCAGGTGGGCTGTGGCATAGAGCGCCGCCGCGACGCCGACCCATCGCCGGATATGGATCAGCGGCGACCAGTCGAACACCGCGCGCGCCGGCGTCAGCGCCAGCGAGACCAGCAGGAACACGATCGCCCAGTCGCCGGTGGCGTGGGTGGCAAGCGTGACGGGGCGTGGATCGAGATCGCCGGCGTACCAGCGCCAGGCGAGATCGACGGCGGGCAGGCAGAAGGCGACCAGCGTCGCGAGCTTCAGCCAGAAGATGATGCGCTGATTGGACACGCGGCGACCCTATGCGATGGCTCGATCAACAGCGGGTCAAAGATACGTCATCGCTGGTTGCCGAACAGGAAGCGCCACGTGCTGATCGTGGGGGCGGCTTCGATGTCGAAGGATCTGCGGTTTGCCTGCGTAAACAGGGAACGTGCGGCGGCGCCGACGGCCGTGACATCCGAGCCCTCGATCAACACGACCCATTCGGCCTCGTCGGCCCTGGGATGGTCCATGCTCTTGTCCTGGAGCGGCGCATGGACCACTTCGAGATCGTTTTCGCCGACCGCGGCGCCCAGCACGCCGGGACGCGCGATCAGCTTCGGCAGCGCCTGCTCGGAGAGCCATTGGGTCAGGGCCTTGCGCCGGTGCGGGTCAGGCACGAAGCGCACCGTCGCCAGTGCCGCGCCCACCCCGTGCGTCTGGTCGGCATGGATGCGCAGGGTCATCCGGACGAAATGCGTGAAGCGCGCCATGACCCGCTGGCTCCACGGCGTCTGGTGGTCCAGCGTCTGCAAATAGTTGGTCGTGCCAAGGATGGCGACGGTGTCGCATTCGTAGACCGCGAGATACTTGGGCTTGGCGCTCACCGCGACATAGCGCCGGCCGCGATGGAAACCCGGCAGGTTCACACGATCGTCGATATGTTCGCGATTGTACCACTCGTTGTAGTCACGCTCGTCCCGCGCAGCCACGTCGGTGAACGTGAGCAGCATTCCCTTGCCGAGGAGGGGCATCAAAACTCCTGTCGTGCTTGCTCCGGAGCCGCGCCATTCTAGCATTTCGCGGGCACGCGGTTACATCTTTCCTGGGCATCCCCCACGGAGAAGGCTTCCTCGACAGTGACCGGTGCCGCGTGTAGACAGGGACACCATCGCCCACGTGTCGTTTGGCTTGCGATGGCTGAGAGAGGCATGTGCTCCCGCCCTCACTGGAGGAGCGCACGCATGAATCACTGGTACGATCCGCCTTTCCTGTTGCCGGTCATCCTCGCGGTGCTGGTCGTTTCCTACGCTCTGCTTAGGACACCGGTCGGCGCATCCTGACGAAGGACGTTGGGATTGGGGGCGGGGGCTCGCCGCCACCGCAACCGGCGCGGGCGTTTTGCGTTACAAGTCATGTAACGGCCCCGGTGTGACTGCGTGGCGTATTACACACCCGCCAGATTAACCACCCTGAGGTTCGCCATGATGCTCTCCGGCACGCAGACACGTTCGGTCCCTACGCCCGGACTCGAAACCCTCCCGGCCCAGGTGCGCGATATCGTCGGGACCGTCCTCGGCATTTCGCCCGATCGGGCGCGCGGCGATGCCGCCCTCGTGGCCGACCTCGGCGCGACCAGCCTCGATTTCGTCGAGCTGGTGATGGCGGCTGAGGATGTGTTCGGTGTCGAGATCTCGGACACCGAATCCGACAGGCTGGTCACCGTCGACGACCTCGTTGCGCTCATCGATCGTCGGCGAGGGACGTAGGCTTCGCGGCCGGCTGCCGGTCAAGCGCCAGAGCGCAGTGTCGACCGGCCGTCAGGAACCCTGCTGGGTTTCCCTTCGCTCGGGTTCGAGACTGCCGGTGGGCGAGAGCTGCACGATGAGGAAATAGAACGCCAGGGCGAGTGCGCCCCATATCAGCCAGGTCGTGAGACCGGCTTTCGGCTTGGCGACATCGGCACGCGTTGCGGTCACGCTCGCGCCCGGCTCCACCTTCTCGCTCGCCCGTCCGGGCTTGACCGCCGCCTCCCGCGACGCGACGCGGGCCTCCTTGGTCTGCGGGATGTCCGCGACGGCGCCCTCCGGCAACAAGGCCACCAGGCGGGCCGAGATTTTCGGAAGCTCGGCGTCCTGCCCCGTCCGGTCGGGCAGGCGCTGGATGGTGGCGGCCAGAGCCTCGGCTGCCGCGTCGCGCGGCAGGGATGCGAGACGCGCCGCCTCCTGCCACGGATCGATCCCGAGCCGCGACAGGGCGGAGAGCACGGTGACCTCCGTGCCCGCCGCGTCCTGGCCCAGCGAACCGAACAGGAAGTCGTTGTAGGCGGAGTGGCCGAGTGAGTATTCCGGACGCAAGGTCATCGGGCCTCCGGCGTAAGGTTTGCGTGTTTGCGATCGCGACCTCGACGGCACGGGCTAGAAGCCCATGCCCCCCATGCCGCCACCCATTCCACCCATGCCGCCGCCACCCATTCCGCCCATGCCACCGGCACCGCCCGCATCGGGCAACTCGGCGATCATCGCCTCGGTGGTGACGAGCAGGCCCGCCACGGAGGCGGCGCCCTGCAGGGCGGTGCGGACGATCTTCACCGGGTCGATGATGCCGGCCTTGATCATGTCGCCATACTCGCCCTTCTGGGCATCGAAGCCGAAGTTGGCGTCCTTCTGCTCGAGCATGTGGCCGGCGATCACCGCGCCGTCATGCCCGGCATTCTGGGCGATCTGGCGGACCGGCGCCTGAAGCGCACGGCGGACGATGTCGATGCCGGCCTGCTGGTCGGGATTGGCGCCGCGGCAGTCCTTGAGTGCGCGGGTGGCGTAGAGCAAAGCGGCACCGCCGCCGGCGACGACGCCCTCCTCGACCGCCGCCTTGGTGGCGTGCATGGCGTCCTCGACGCGGTCCTTCTTCTCCTTGACCGCGAACTCCGAGCCACCGCCGACCTTGATGATGGCGACGCCGCCCGCGAGCTTGGCCAGCCGCTCCTGCAGCTTCTCGCGATCGTAGTCCGACTCGACCTTGTCGACCTGGGCGCGGATCTGGGCGACGCGGGACTCGATGTCCTTCTTCTTGCCGGCGCCGTCGATGATGGTGGTGTTGTCCTTGTCGATGTGGACGCGCTTGGCGGTGCCCAGCATTGCCAGCGTCACGGCCTCCAGCTTGGTGCCAAGATCCTCGCTGATCTCCTGCGCCGCCGTCAGGATGGCGATGTCGCCCAGCATGTCCTTGCGGCGGTCGCCGAAGCCCGGCGCCTTGACGGCCGCGACCTTGAGGCCGCCGCGCAGCTTGTTGACCACAAGGGTGGCCAGCACCTCGGCATCGATGTCCTCGGCGATGATCAGCAGCGGCTTGCCCGACTGCGCCACCAGCTCGAGCAGCGGCAGCACGGTCGAGAGGCCGGAGAGCTTCTTGTCGTGGATCAGGATGTAGGGGTTCTCGAGCTCGCAGCTCATCTTGGCGGCGTTGGTCACGAAGTAGGGCGAGAGGTAGCCGCGGTCGAACTGCATGCCCTCGACGACCTCCAGCTCGGAGTCGAGCGTTGTCGCCTCCTCGATGGTGATGACGCCCTCGTTGCCGACCTTCTTCATGGCCTCGGCGATCATCTTGCCGATCGTCTTGTCGCCATTCGCGGACACGGTGCCGACCTGGGCGATCTCCTCGCTGGTCGAGACCTTGCGGGCGCGGCGCTTCAGCTCCTCGATCACCCAGCCGGCGGCGAGGTCGATGCCGCGCTTGAGGTCCATCGGGTTCATGCCGGCGGCGACCGATCGCAGGCCTTCACGCGTGATCGCCTGGGCCAGCACGGTGGCGGTGGTGGTGCCGTCGCCCGCCGTGTCGGAGGTGCGGGTCGCGACCTCGCGGACGAGTTGCGCACCCATGTTCTCGAAGCGGTCGGAGAGCTCGACCTCCTTGGCGACGGTGACGCCGTCCTTGGTGATGCGCGGCGCCCCGTAGGATTTGGCCAGCACGACGTTGCGGCCCTTGGGGCCGAGCGTCACCTTCACGGAATCGGCCAGCATGTCGACCCCGCGCATCATGCGCGTGCGCGCGTCGCCGCCGAAGCGGACTTCCTTAGCGGACATGGAGTTTCGCCCCCGAGAGGTGTTCTGAATGGGTCGGTCTGACGGGCAGACCTGATCGGGCCGCGGTGCGGCGCCTATCCGTAACATGGTGATTAAGGGGGGCAATGGCGAGGGATATTCTTCGAGTGTGCTCCGAAGGTGACGTGCCGGAATATCTCGAAACAGGTGCAACGTTGATTTCCGGCGCGTCTTTGTGAGCAATGACCGAAATGGATCCCGAGCGGGAGCGCCTCGAAAAAGCCGCGCAGGCGGCTCATGATAGATACCTGCGCCTCGAGAGTTTCCATGACGTGCAGGTCGTGGAAGCGGCGCACGCGCTCTGGCAGTCTGCGCTCGCCGCCCTCGACGATTGCCGCGCGAGGAAGGAACGCCGACCCTGAAATTGCATCCTGGCCG
>CANIEC010000211.1 GCA_947466085.1 Rhodospirillales bacterium | reverse complement strand
GGGAGGGAAATTGTAGTGCAGCATGAAGTGCTCGCGGTACTCGCCCTCGAGCGCGTCGATGATCTGCTCGTCCTGGCCGGTGCCGAGCGTGGCCACGACCAGCGCCTGCGTCTCGCCGCGGGTGAACAGCGACGAGCCGTGGGCGCGCGGCAGGATGCCGACTTCGGCCACGATCGGACGGACCGTCTTGGTGTCGCGGCCGTCGATGCGCTTGCCGGTGTCGAGGATGGCGGTGCGCACGACGTCGGCCTCGAGATTGCCGAACTGCTCGCCGAACGCGGCCAGCGCGGCCTCGTCGCCCTCGAACAGCTTCTTGGCTTCGGTCTTCACGGCACTGATCTTGGCCTGGCGAGCCTGCTTCTGGGTCTCGGCAAAAGCCTCGACCAGCTTGCCGTGCATCTCGGCCTTGAGCTTGGCCGCCACGGTCTTCGACGCTTCCGACGGATCGGTGAGCGGCAGCGGCTCCTTGGCGCAATGCTCGGCGAGCTGGATGATCGCGTCGATCACCGGCTGGAACGAACGATGGGCTTCCATGACGGCGCCCAGCATGACGTCCTCGGAAAGCTCCTTGGCTTCCGACTCGACCATCAGCACGCCTTCCTTGGTGCCGGCGACGACGAGGTCCAGCGTGCTCTTCTCGAGCTGGACCTTGGTCGGGTTCACGACGTACTCGCCGTCGATGTAGCCGACGCGGGCCGCGCCGATCGGGCCCATGAAGGGCACGCCCGAGATCGTCAGAGCCGCCGACGTCGCGACCATCGCCAGGATGTCGGGATCGTTCTCGAGATCGTGGGCCAGCGTCGTGACGACGACCAGCGTCTCGTTGCGATAGCTCTCGTGGAACAGCGGGCGGATCGGGCGATCGATCAGGCGCGAGGTCAGGATCTCCTTCTCGCTGGGACGGCCCTCACGCTTGAAGAAGCCACCGGGGATCTTGCCCGCGGCGAAAGCCTTCTCCTGGTAGTTCACGGTCAGCGGGAAGAAATCGAGGCCGGGCTTCGGCTTCTTCTCGAACACGACGGCGGCCAGCACGGTGGTGCCGCCGTAGGTCGCCATGACGGCGCCGTCGGCCTGGCGCGCGATCTTGCCGGTCTCGAGCACGAGCTTGCGCCCGGCCCACTCGACTTCCTTGCGAAATACTTCAAACATCTCATTCATCCTTTCCATCACGGTCACGCGCCCCCGTTTGGCTGCGACCGCCCATCGGCGCCCTTGCGCCGACAGGACCGGGCCAGGCGTTTGCTCTCGCCCCTGCCTTCCCGGTTACTGCGAAGTCGCGTCAGCCGGCCGAACTCACGGGGACCGGGCGACGCGACGCGAAAAGGCCCCATCCGAGGATGGGGCCGAAGGATCAGCGACGCAGACCCAGACGCTCGATCAACGTGGCGTAGCGCTGGCCGTCGCGCGACTTGAGATAGTCGAGCAGGCGGCGACGCTGGCCGACCATCTTCAGCAGACCGCGGCGCGAATGGTGGTCCTTCGCGTGGCCCTTGAAGTGCTCGGTGAGGTTGGAAATGCGCTCGCTGAGGATCGCGACCTGGACTTCCGGCGAACCCGTGTCGCCTTCGACCTGGGCATACGTCTTGATCAGCTCCGCCTTGCGGTCGGCTGTAATCGACATCGGTCATCTCCTGAAAAACTAAAGGTTGAACACGCGCACCGGCTGGAGAGCGACGCCGTCCGAACGGACCAGCGCCACGAGCCTGCTGCCGACCTCGGCGCGAACGAGTGCGCCGGACGGAGGTGCGTCCCGGGTCAAGAGCACCGGCTGGCCTTGGCGCAACCGGTCCGCTTGGGCTTCCGTCATGGCCAGCGCCGGGATGTCGTCCAGCGCGGTCGCAACGGGAGCCAAGGCCCCGAAGAGCGCGGGAATATGCCCGAGGGCCTCCAGTTTGGAAAGCGAAATGGACCCTTCTTCCCGGAAGGGTCCCACAACCGTCCGACGCAGGGCCGAGAGGTGCCCGACGGTCCCGAGCGCCAGGGCCAGATCGCGCCCGAGGGACCGGATATAGGTGCCCTTGCCGCACTGGACCACGAAATCTGCGTGGTCGGCGTCGGGGCGGCCGATCATCTCCAGACGCTCTATCTGGACCCGGCGCAGTTTCAGTTCGACTGATTCGCCGGCACGGGCGAGATCGTAGGCACGCTTGCCGTCGATTTTCAGCGCCGAGAAGACGGGCGGCCGCTGTTCGATCTCGCCTACGAAGGCCGGCAGGGCGGCTTCGATGGCGGCGTCGGTGGGCCGGAGATCGCTGGTCGCCGTGACGTCGCCCTCGGCATCCTCGGTCGAGCGGGCTTCGCCGAAGCGCAGGGTGAACCGGTATTCCTTCCGCGCGTCCATGATGAAGGGCACGGTCTTGGTCGCCTCGCCCAGCGCGATCGGCAGGATCCCGCTGGCCAGAGGATCGAGCGTGCCCCCGTGTCCGGCCTTCTGGGCGCCGAACAGCCGGCGCACGCGACTTACGGCCGGCGTCGAGCCGAGCCCGACCGGCTTGTCGAGCACGATCCACCCGTCGACCTTCTCGCCCTTCTTTCTGCGCGCCATGGCGGACGGCTTTAAGCCCACAAGGCATTGCACGCCAGTCGTTACCTCAGGCAGGGTGCGGGGATGACATCAGGGCTGCAGTCGGATCGCATCCGGCAGACGACACTTTTCGGACTGTTCTTCCTCTCCGGAGCAGCCGCCCTCATCTATCAGACCGCGTGGCATCGGCTGCTCGGCCTGTTCGCCGGCGCCGACACGATCGCGGCCGCGCTGGTCGTCGGCGCCTTCCTGCTGGGTCTCGGCATCGGCAGCCTCGCCGCCGGCCTCTATGCCGATCGCCTGTCGCGCCGCGCCTCGCTGATCGCTTTCGCGATCTGCGAAGTCGGCATTGCGGTCTTTGCCGTGCTCAGCCCGTGGCTTTACTACGACGTGATCTATCGCGAGCTGCTGCCGCTCGCGGAATCGCGCGGCGTGATCTTCGCCATCGTCTTCGCGGGCCTGCTGTGGCCGACCTTCCTGATGGGTTGCTCGCTGCCTTTCCTCTCCAAGGCGATCGTCAGCCAGATCGCGGGCTCCGCGCAGCTCATCGGCTGGCTCTACGGCCTCAACACGCTGGGCGCGGGCGTCGGCGCCTTCTTCGGCGGCTGGTACCTGATCGGCACGGTGGGCTTTGACAAGGCGGTCTATCTCGGCGCCCTGATCAACCTCGTCGTGGCGGTGGGCGGTCTCCTGCTGGCGCGCGGCCTCGACATGGAAGACACGAGTCGACCGAACGGAATGAAGAGTTCCGAAACGGCGGACGGCGTCGTGTGGCGCTGGTCGCTGCTGGTGTTCATCAGCGGCTTCCTGATCGTGGCGCTGCAGATCGTCTGGTACCGGCTGATAGGCGTACTGCTGCAATCGAACGGCTACAGCTTCTCGCTGGTGCTGACGGTGTTCCTGCTGGGTGACGCCGCCGGCCTGATGGTCGGTGCGCGGGTCATCGACCGCATCGCCGACCCGCGCCGCTTCTTCTTTCTGATGCAGGGCATCGCCACGGCGCTGGCCCTGGCCGGCGCCTGGTTCGTCTATCTCGGCATCGGCGCGGGGATCCTGCCCGCCACCTTCGTCGACCGCGACATCATGGGACCGAACACCGCCAACCCGGCGCTGATCCTGCTGCTGCTTGCCATCGTCGTGCTGCCGGCCTCGTTCATCATGGGCTTCTCGTTCCCGGTGGTGCAGAAGGCGGTGCAGCGCGACCTCGACCGGCTGGGCAGCCGGGTGGGCTTCGTGCAGCTCGCCAACATCGTCGGCAACAGCATGGGCAGCCTGGTGGCGGGGCTGCTGCTGCTCGATCTCGTCGGCACGGCCGGCACGCTGAAGCTGCTGGTGGCGATCGGCCTCGCCTTCTCGGTCCTGCAGTTCGCGGGACCGCGCGCCACGCGCTGGGCCTGGCTGCCGGCCGGGGTGCTGGTGGCGGGGCTGCTGTTCTTTCCGGGCGGCGAGGCCTTCTGGCGGCGCCTGCACGGCCTCACCACCGAGAAGGCCATCGTCGCCGAGGACAAGACCGGCCTCAGCCTGCTCAAGATGTCGGGCGGCGACGCCGGCAAGGAGGATGGCCGACTGTACATCCAGGGCCATTCGCAGAGCAGGCTGCCCTTCGACACCGTCCACTCCTATCTCGGCGCCATCGGCCCGCTGACCCACGGCATGCCCCGGCGCGTGCTGGTGATCGGCTCCGGCACCGGCGGAACGCCCTATGCGGCGGGGCTCAATCCCGCGACGGAGAAGGTCAAGGTGATCGAGATCGTGGCGCCGGTGATCGAGACGCTGAAGAGCTACACCGCTGCCGGCGGCAAGTCTGGTGTCGACGAACTCCTGTCGAGCCGGCGCTTCGACGTGACGGTCGCCGACGGCCGCCATTCACTGGCGCTCGATCCGATGCGCTACGACGTGATCGAGGCTGACGCCATCCTGCCCAAGACCGCGCTGTCGGGCCTGTTGAACAGCCGCGAATTCTTCGAGCAGGTGAGAGCCAAGCTGGCGCCCGGCGGCATCTATGTGCAATGGGCGCCGACCGAGCGTTCGGTCGCGACGTTCCGCTCGGTCTTTCCCTACGTCACCATGGTTCATCCGGCGATGCTGGGGAGCGACCGGCCCATTCCCTACAACCGCGAGAAGATCGCCGCCCTGCTGGCGCAGCCCGACGTGGCCGCGCATCTCTCGGTGGCACGGATCGACAGGGCCGAACTGGCGAAGTGGTTCGAGGACAAGAAGGTCGAGGTGCTGAACGACGGCAGGACCGTACCGACGCCTTCGCCCAACACCGATTTCTTTCCGCGCGACGAGTACTACCTCAATCGTCGTCCTTGATGTCACGGGCGACGTCGGGCCGGCGCAGCAGGGCGCCGATCTTGTCGGCCTCGTCGAAGGTGCGGTCGATCGCGAAGCGGATCTCGGGAGCAGTGCGCAGGCCCGCCTTCTCGCTGACCCGGCCGCGGAACCACGGCGCCGCCCGTCGCAGCGCGGCGAGCAGCCGTTCCTTGTCCCCACCGCCCAGCGGCATGACGTAGGCGGTGGCGTTGCGCAGGTCGGGGCTGATATCGACCGACGTCACGGTGATCGTGGCGTCCCGCAGGTCCGGATCGCGCATGTTTCCCCGTTCGAGGAGATCGGCCAACAGATGGCGGATCTCCTCGCCGACGCGCAGCTGACGCTGGCCGGGAGCACGATTCTCTTTGTCGGACGAGCGACGTCGCGACATGGGGCTTTCCTCTTGTCTCTCACCTCCCCCGCTTACGGGGGAGGGAACTTTACTACAGGGTCGCCTGGACCTGCTCGACGTCGAAGCATTCGACGATGTCGCCGACCTTCATGTCTTCGTAGTTCTCGAAGGCCATGCCGCACTCGAAGCCATGCTGCACTTCCTTCACTTCGTCCTTGAAGCGACGCAGGCTCTTCAGCGTGCCCTCGTGGATCACGATATTGTCGCGCAACAGGCGAACCTTGTTGCCACGCGTGACCTTGCCGTCGGTGACCATGCAGCCGGCGACGTTGCCCGACTTGGTGACCTTGAAGACTTCGCGGATCTGCGCGTTGCCGACCAGGGTCTCCTTGTAGGTCGGGTCGAGGAGACCGACCATCAGCGCCTGCATGTCCTCGGTCACCTTGTAGATGATCGAGTAGTAGCGGATGTCGACCTTGTCGCGCTTGGCGATCTCGCGCGCCTGCGGGTTCGCACGCACGTTGAAGCCGATGATCAGTGCACCCGACGCCTTGGCCAGCGTCATGTCGGCTTCGCTGATGCCGCCGACGCCGCTGTAGACGACGCGCGTGATGACCTTCTCGGTGCCGAGCCGCGACAGTGCGCCGGCCAGCGCTTCCGCCGAGCCCTGCACGTCCGCCTTGATCAGCACCGGCAGTTCCTTGGCCGTGCCCTCGCGAATGCCCTTGATCATCTCCTCGAGCGTGCCGCGGCCGCCTGCGACGCGAGCGAGTTCGTTCTGGCGATCACGACGGACGCGGAAATCGGAGATCTCGCGCGCTCTCGCTTCGCTTTCCACGACGTGGAATTCATCACCCGCCAGCGGCGTGCCGGCGAGGCCGAGGACCTCGACCGGGAAGGCCGGGCCCGCGCTCTCGACCTGCTGTGCGTGGTCGTCGACGAGACGACGCACGCGACCCCAGACCGCGCCGGCGACGATGACGTCGCCGACCTTGAGGGTGCCGCGCTGGACCAGCACCGTGGCGACCGAACCGCGGCCCGGATCGAGCTTGGCTTCGATCACGACACCGTCGGCGGCGCGCCCGGGATTGGCCTTGAGTTCGAGCACTTCGGCCTGCAGCAGGATGGCTTCCTCGAGCTTGTCGAGGTTCATCCGCTTGGTCGCCGAAACCTCGATCGACTGGACGTCGCCGCCCAGCGCTTCGACCTGGATCTCCTCGCGCAGCAGCTCGTTCTGCACGCGGCTCGCGTCGGCGCCCGGCTTGTCCATCTTGTTGATGGCCACGATGATCGGCACGCCCGCCGCCTTGGCGTGGGCGATCGCCTCCTTGGTCTGCGGCATGACGCCGTCGTCGCCGGCCACCACCAGCACGACGATGTCCGTCACCTTGGCGCCGCGGGCGCGCATGGCGGTGAACGCCTCATGGCCCGGCGTGTCGAGGAAGGTGATCTTCTGCTGTGACGGCAGCGTCACCTGGTAGGCGCCGATGTGCTGGGTGATGCCGCCGGCCTCGTGCGCCGCCACGTCGGTCGCGCGGAGCGCGTCGAGCAGCGACGTCTTGCCGTGATCGACATGGCCCATGATCGTGACGACGGGCGGACGCGACACCATCAGTTCGTCGGCATCGGGAACATCGGCAAGGCCGGTCTCGACGTCGCTTTCGGTAACGCGCTTGTAGCGGTGACCCATTTCCGTCACGACCAGCTCGGCCGTGTCGGCGTCGATCGCCTGGTTGATGGTGGCCATCACGCCCATGCGCATCAGCGTCTTGATGACGTCCGCACCGCGCTCGGACATACGCGCCGCGAGCTCCTGGACGGTGATCGACTCAGGGATCGTGACTTCGCGATAGACCTTCTGCTGCGGCTCGCTGCCGAACTGCTGGCGACGCTCGCGCTCCAGGCGACGGCGCTGCTGCGCCACCGACCGGCTGCGGAAGTCGTTCTCGCCCGCAACCGCACGGCCGACGTCGACCTTGTCATTGCGGCGCTTGGGCGCCTCGCGACGCGCACCCGTGGGCTGTGCGGGACGCTTGACGACCACCGGAAGCCGCGGCGGCGGGCGATTTGCAGGAGACGCGGACGGACGGCGAATCGGCGTAGCCGGCGCCGCCGGCGTGGGAGCCGCGGGCGGCGGTGCCGGACGGGCGCTGATTTCCTGGGTCTGACGGGCGATCGGGGTTTCCGGCGCAGCCGTCGAGGCCTGGTCGAGACGCTTCTGGACGAGCGCGTCGGCCTTGCGCTTGACCTCTTCCTCGGCCTTCTTGCGCGCCTCTTCCTCAGCGAGGCGCTTGCGATGCTCCTCGTCGGCCTTCTGGCGCGCCTCTTCCTCGACCGCGCGACGGCTCGCCTCCTCGGCGGCGCGCTTGCGTGCAACCTCGGCGTCGCGGTTGGCGTCGACCAGGGCGCGGGTGCGCGCTTCCTTCTCTTCCTCGGTCAGGGTGCGCAGCACGATGCCGCGACCGCCAGTCGTACCGGAGCGCACAGGCCCCGGGGCACGGCCAGGCCCGGATCCGGACGAGCTGCTTCCGCCGCTCCTCAGGTTCAGGGTGCGGCCGGACGGGGCCGGCGGAGCGGCCGCCGGCTTCGGCGGCTCGGGG
>CANIEC010000210.1 GCA_947466085.1 Rhodospirillales bacterium | reverse complement strand
CCCAGCGGTTCACCTGTCGAGGAAAGCGAAAGGTCCCTCACTTCGTTCGGGATGACACCATTGTTGGGATTTGAGTGGTGCGCCGATGCAGAAAACGCTGTCATCCCGAACGAAGTGAGGGACCTTTGGGGCACAGGCGATAACCCGGGAGGCGATGGGGGCGGCTCGACGGCAAGACCGGCGATCCGCGTCATCGCCTCGACGATCGGCCGGTAGCCGGTGCAGCGGCAGAGATTGCCGGCCAGCGCCTCGTGGATCGCTTCCGGATCCGCGGTCCCGCCGCTGCTGGCGTAGGCCATGGCCGACATGACGAAGCCCGGCGTACAGAAGCCGCATTGCGTGGCATCGGCTTCGGCCATCGCTGTCTGGACCGGGTGCGGCCCGCCGTCGGCACCTCGCAGGCCTTCGACCGTGCGGACCGACAGGCCGTCGAGTTGGCCCAGCAGGACGATGCAGGAATTGACCGCGTCGCGGTGGCCCTCGCGTTCCAGCACCACGGTGCAGGCGCCACAATCGCCTTCCGCGCAGCCCTCCTTGGTCCCGCGCAGCCCGCGATGGTCGCGCAGCCAGTCGAGCAGGGTCGTCATCGGCGGGATGCCGACGATCTCCACTGGCCTGTCATTGAGGGTGAAACGAACGTTATCCGCCATGCGAACAGGATGCTGGGCGTTGAAGTGCAACGCAACACGTGTTGCACTCCGCATGCCAACCCAAGAAAGAAAGTCCCCGGATGGACCCCTATCGTTTCGGCTATTCCCCCATCGTCGAACGGCCGAAGCTTTCCTGGCCCAACAATGCGAGGGTCGCGGTCTGGGTCTGTCCCAACATCGAGCACTACGAATACCTCCCGGCCGAGGTCCGCGTGCGCAACCCGTGGCCGCGCATGCCGCATCCCGACGTGCTGGGCTATGGCGGCCGCGACTACGGCAACCGGGTCGGGCTGTGGCGCATGTTCGAGGTGCTGGACAAGCACAGCATCCGCTGCACCGTCTCGCTCTCGATGTCGGTGATCGAGATGTATCCCGAGATCCTCGAGGCGATGGAGGCGCGCCGCTGGGAATATATGAGCCACGGCTACTTCAACACGCGCTATCACTGGGGCTACAGCGAACAGGAGGAGCTCGAGGTCATCGAGCACAGCAAGGCGACGCACCTGCGGCTCACCGGCCGCAAGCTGCGCGGCTGGTTCTCGCCCGCCGTCTCCAACACGCTGAACACGCCCGACCTCGTGAAGGAAGCCGGCCTCGACTACTTCTGCGACTTCTACCATGACGACCAGCCGACGCCGCTCGCGACCAAGCACGGCCCGCTGATCCACGTCCCCTACTCGATGGACCTCAACGACGCGATGATCTACCGCCAGCCGGTCGAGGCCGAGGAATTCGCCCAGATGATCATCGACCATTTCGACACGGTCTATCGCGAGGGCGGCGAGAACGGCCGCGTCATGTGCCTCGCGCTGCATCCCTACATGATGGGCGCACCGCACCGGCTGAAGCATCTCGACCGTGCGCTGTCCTATATCCGCCAGCACAAGGATGCCTGGGTCTGCACCGCCGAGGAAATCCTCGACTGGTACGTCGCCAACGGGCTGAAACCCTACCAGCAGCATCTCGGGAAGGAGGCGTGACATGAGCACCGTTCCCAAGAATCCGCCGCCGCTGCCCGCCGGGATGGACAATCCCTGGTACGACTACGCCCCCTATCCGAAACGGCCCAAGCTCAACTGGCCGCGCAATGCGCGCGTCGCCTTCTACGTCGTGCTCCATCTCGAATATTACGAGCTGCTGCCGCCCGAAGGCATCGTGAAGGACAGCCGCTTCACCGGCGAGTTCGGCACCTACCATCCCGACTACCGCACCTGGACGCAGCGGGAGTACGGCAACCGTACCGGCATCTTCCGCGTGCTGGACGTGCTCGACCGTTACCAGATCCGCGCCGGCGTGGCCGTCAATGCGATGGCGGCCGAACGCTATCCCTTCCTGATGGAGCAGTTCCGCAAGCGGAACTACGAGATCATCGGCCACGGCGTCTCGGCCAATCGCATGATCAGCTCGAAGATGAGCGAGGCCGAGGAGAAGCAGGAGATCGCGACGTCGATCGCCGCGATCGAGAAGGCGACCGGCGCGGCGCCAAAGGGCTGGCTTGGCCAGGAGTATGGTGAGAGCCAGCGCACGCCGAAGCTGCTGGCCGAGGCCGGCCTCGACTACGTTCTCGACTGGCCCAACGACGACCAGCCCTATCCGATGCATGTCGGCGACGGCGCCAAGTTCGTCTCGCTGCCCAACCAGCCGGAATGGGACGACGTGCAGCAGCTCTGGCTGCGGCGCATCAACACCGCGCGCTATCCCGACATCGTGGGCGATGCCTTCGAGCTGCTGCATCACGAGGGCGGCCAGGTGTTCAACCTGTCGATCCACCCCTGGCTGATGGGCATGGCGCATCGCATCAAGTATCTCGACGAGGCGCTGCGGCGCGTCGAGCGGTTCGGCAATATCTGGCAGGCGACTCCGGGCGAGGTGGCCAGGCACTATCGCGAAACGATGATGGGCTGATCGCGTGACCAGGTTCTGGCTCGATACGCTTGCGGAGTTCATCGCGGACTTCCGTCTGGAGACGCTCAAGCCCGCCACCGTCGAGCAGACGGCCTACGTCATCCTCGACACGATCGGGGCCATCGTGGGCGGCGCGGCCGAGCCCGAGATGCAGGCGCTGACGGCCAGGCTCACGGTCAGCCCGGTCGGCGAGGCCTCGGTGATGGGCACCGGTAAGACGGCCGTGTCGGCGGCGGCCGCCTTCCTGAACGGCACGGCGGGCACCTTCCTGGAAATGGACGAGGGCAACCGCTTCGCCAAGGGCCATCCCTCGATCCACGCCCTGCCCGCCGTCTGGGCGATGGCCGAGATCAAGGGCCTCTCCGGCAAGGCGGCGATGGAGGCGCTGGTCCTGGGCTACGAGGTCGGTGCACGCATCGGCATCGCGGCCTCCCTGCGGCCCGACATGCACCCGCATGGGACCTGGGGCACGGTGGGGGCCGCGGCCGCCGTCGCGAAGCTGCTCGGTTACGACGCAGCGCGGATCCGCGAGACGATCAACGTCGCCTCCTCGCTGACGCTCGCCAGCTCCAAGCGCACCATGCTGGAGGGCGGCACGGTGCGGAACGCCTATGCCGGCATCTCGAACCGCATGGCACTCATGGCGATCGATCTCGTCGAAACGGGCTTCATCGGCGAGCGTGATGGGCTGTCCAGCGTGTTCGGCAAGGTCGTGTCGGAGCGCTTCGACACGGCGCGCATGATCGACGGGCTCGGCCGCGACTGGCAGATCGACCAGAACTATTTCAAGCTCCATTCCTGCTGCCGCTACAATCACGGCGCGCTCGATGCGCTTGAGATCCTGCTCGCGAAGGACGCCGTCGCCGCGGAAGCGGTCGAGCGCGTGGATGTGGCCAGCTATCTCTATGCCGCCGAGCTCGACGACCAGGCGCCGCGCAATACGCTGGCCGGCAAGTTCTCCGTGCCCTTCGCCGTGGCCACGCGCCTCGTGCGTGGCTCCTCGCGGGTCGAGAACTTCACCTGGGACGCCCTGCGCGACGAGAAGGTGCAAGCCTTCGCCAAGCGCGTTTTCGTGACCGAGGACGAGGCGATGACGGCCAGGCTGCCGCAGTTCCGCCCAGCCCGGGTCGATGTCCGCCTGCGCGATGGCCGCACGCTCTCGGCATCCGTCGAGGCCAATCGCGGCGACGACCAGGATCCCTACTCGCGCGACGAGCTCACGGGCAAGTACTTCTCGCTGACGGCACGGATGTTGCCTCACGAGATCGCCGACGACATGCGGAAGAAGATTCTGGAATTGGATAGCATCGCCGACATACGCTCGATTTTCGCTCGTTGATCTGCCGGGAGGGTTTCATGACCAAGCAACGGAAGTCTGGGGTTTCGCGTCGGACCTTCATCGCGGGTGGCACCGTGCTGGCGACTGGAGCGATCGGCGCACCCGGGCTGGTCGGCGCCCAGCCGGCCGCCGTGAAGGTCGGCATGATCCATCCCGTCACCGGTTTCGTGGCCTACAACGGCCAGCAGAGCCGGCTCGGCGGCACGATGGCGATCGAGGACGTGAACAAGGCGGGCGGCATCAAGTCGATGGGCGGCGCAAAGCTCGAGGCTCTGCTGGGCGACAGCCAGTCCAAGGTCGAGGTCGGCGTCAGCGAAGTCGAGAAGATGAACGAGCAGGGTGTGGCCGCCTATATCGGCTGCTTCCAGAGCCCGGTCGGCATCGCCGCCAGCCAGGCCGCCGCCAAGTACGGCACGCCCTTCCTGGTAGATGTCGGCGCCTCCGACCTGCTGATGAACCGCGGCCTCAAGAACGTGTTCCGCCTGAAGCCGGGGTTCGGCGTCTGCGTCGATGACGGCATCGCCTCGCTGGGGGCGCTGAACAAGGCCGCCAACGACGTCGCCAAGACAGCGGTGATCGTCCACGAATCGGGCGAATTCGGCACCGGCACGGCCAAGCTGCTGGCCGGCAAGCTGCCCTCGATCGGCATCGCGGCGAAGGAGCTGATCGCGCACGACAACCCGACGCGCAACTTCGACAATATCGCGCTGCGCATCCGCTCGCTGGCGCCCGACATCGTCATGATGTCGAATTACGGCAACGAGTACATGCTGCTGGCGCGCACCCTCTACCAGCAGAAGGTGAACGTCGCGGGCTTCTTCTCGATCCTGGGCGGCGGCTTCAACTACAAGTTCGTCAAGGAGATGCCCGACGTCTCCCAGTACATGATGGACGTGAACCACTGGTACAATCCCAGGAGTCCGCAGGCCCAGGCGCTGAAGAAGCGCGTCGAGGCCACGGGCGCGCTGTTCACCTTCGAGGTCTATCTCACCTACACCAACGTCATGCTGCTGGCCGACGCGCTGGAAAAGGCCGGTTCGGCCGACAAGGAGAAGCTCATCGCGGCGCTGGCCGCCTCGACCTTCAAGGCCGAGCTGATGCCCTACGGACCGACCAAGTTCGTCAACGGCCAGAACCAGGGCGGGCGGCCGGCCACCATGCAGTCGCTCAAGGGCGACATCGAGGTGATCGCGCCCGAGGAGTTCGCCTCGGCCAAGGCGGTGTTCCCCAAGCCGAAGCTCTAAGGGATTGCGGGTGATATTGGATGGCGTCGAACTTCCCAACGAAGACCTCACCCTGAGAGCCTGTGAATCTTTGAGCAAGGCATGGAGAGACGTCACTTTGGAGACGTTTTCGAATCCTGACCGCCTTCTCGCGATTCCATTTCGTTCGTCTCCCGTGGATCGCGAGAATCAAAGTTGCGCGGTTGTCGGGCTTACGTTTTGCAGTCGAATAGATTCACAAATTCTGAGGAGCGAACGCAGGGAGCGTCGCGAAGGGTGGGCACGAGCATCGCGTCTGCTGCCGATCCTTCGAGACGGCCCTTCGGGCCTCCTCAGGATGAGGGATATGGTTCAACCCGAAGCCGAAAGACTCTGAAGGCGTGTTCGATCCCGCCTTTCTCTTCGCGGGCGTCCTGAACGGCCTTCTGGCCGGCGGAATCTACGTTCTGGTCGCCGTCGGCCTGACACTGATCTACGGCGTGCTGCACATCATCAACTTCGCCCATGGCAGCCTGCTGATGCTGGCCATGTATGCGGTATTCTACCTCTGGCGGCTGATCGGCATCGATCCCTACGCCGCCCTGCCGGTGGTCATCGCCGGCGCCTTCGGGTTCGGCTTCGTGCTCTACCGCCTGCTGATCGGACGCTACAATCACGGCCGCGACGAAAACATCCTGCTGATCACGCTGGGCCTCTCGATCGTGATCGACAATGTCGCGCTGCTGTTCTTCGGCGGCGACACGCAGACCATCGACGTGCCGTACGCCGGCACCTTCGTCGAGATCGGCGCCGCCTTCCTGCCGCTGCCCAAGATCATCTCGTTCGGCGCCTCGCTGGTGATCTGCGCGGCGCTCGGCCTCTACATGGCGCGCAGCGACATGGGCAAGGCGATCCGCGCCGTCGCCAAGGAGAGGCAGGGCGCGCGGCTGGTCGGCATCGACGTCGAGAACGTCTTCGCCGTCTCCTACGGCATCGGCATCGCCTGCCTCGGCGCCGCGGCCTGCCTGCTGATGCCGACCTATTACGTGACGCCGTCGTCGGGACATGCCTTCGTCCTCGTGGCCTTCACCATCGTCGTGCTGGGCGGCATGGGCAGCTTCGCGGGCGCCGCCGTCGGCGGCTTCATCATCGGCATCACCGAATCGCTGGGCGGCCTGTTCCTCGGCGAGCAGCTCGGCCAGATCGGCATCTCGCTGATCTTCATCCTGATCCTGCTGCTGAAGCCCACCGGCCTGTTCGGGAGCAAGGCATGAGCCGCGCTGCGCTCCTCTGCGTCGTCGGGCTCGCGGCCGCCCTGGCCTATCCACTGCTGGTGCCGAACTATCTCGTCACGATCGGCATGCTGGTCTTCTTCACCGCCTTCATCGGCCAGTCCTGGAACATCGCCGGCGGCTTCGCCGGCCAGACCTCCTTCGGGCATGTCGTGTTCTTCGGCACCGGCGCCTACACCTCGACCATCCTGCAGGTCACCTACGGCTGGAACCCCTGGCTCGCCTGGCCGGTCGCCATGGCGGCGGGCGGCGCAGTCGGCTGGATGATCGCCGTGCTTTCGTTCCGCGCCGGGCTGCGCGGCTCCTATTTCGCGCTGATCACGCTGGCCTTTGCCGAGGTGTTCCGCATCCTCGCCAACTCCGTGCCCTTCACGAAGGGCGGGCTCGGCATGCTGATCAAGGCCGACCCGCGGCCCGAGAACTTCCAGTTCAAGGACCCGATCTGGATCTACTATCTCGCCCTGCTGCTCTGCATCGTCTCGCTGCTGATCGCCTGGCAGTTGACGCGCAGCCGCTTCGGCGCGCGGCTGGTGGCGATCCGCGAGAACGAGGATGCGGCGCGGGCGCTGGGCATCGACGTCTTCGCCGAGAAGGTAAAGGTGCTCACTCTGTCGGGCGCGATGTGCGCGGCCGGCGGGACGTTCTACGCCCAGAAATACCTCTACATCGATCCCGGCATCGCCTTCGGCGTCGACAAGTCGGTCGAGATGCTGCTGGTCAGCATGGTGGGCGGGGCGGGCACGATCTTCGGGCCGCTGATCGGCTCCTTCACCCTGATGGGCATCAACGAGGTGACGCGCTGGCTGGCCAGCGTCGTGCCGGCCCTCAAGAACGTCCAGCCGCTCAGCCTGATCGTCTACGGCATCATGCTGATCCTGATCGTGGCGCGACTGCCCGACGGGCTGATGAGCCTGTTCCGGAGACGGCCGCGCCATGCTTGAGGTGCGCGACATCTCGAAATCCTTCGGCGGCCTCAAGGCCGTGGACAGCGCCTCGCTCGACGTGGCCTCGGGCGAGATCGTGGCCCTGATCGGGCCCAACGGTGCGGGCAAGACGACCCTGTTCGCGACCATTGCGGGCTTCCACCGGCCCGACGCCGGCACGGTTTCCTTCGAAGGCAAGCCGATCACCGGCCTTGCGCCGCATCTCATCTGCGCCGCCGGCATGGTTCGCACCTTCCAGATCACGCAGCCCTTCGCCGGCATCAGCGTGCGCGAGAACATCATGGTCGGCGCCTATCTGCACACCGCCGACCGCCGGCTCGCCGCACGCGAGGCCGAGGCGGTGGCGGCGCTGGTCGGCATGAAGGACCAGCTCGACCAGCGCGGCGCCGACCTCACCGTCGCCGGCCGCAAGCGGCTCGAACTCGCGCGCGCCCTGGCGACCGGGCCGCGGCTCCTCCTGCTCGACGAGGTGATGGCCGGGCTCAACCCGACGGAGATCGTCGAGATCGTG
>CANIEC010000209.1 GCA_947466085.1 Rhodospirillales bacterium | reverse complement strand
GGAGAATCGGTGGATCAATAGCCTCCGGGCAGGCTCGCGAGATCGACGACCTGCACAATGTCACCCGCCTTGCGTGCGGGATCGTGGGGCGGACGGATCATCAACCCATCGCAGGCAGCCAGAACCGACAGCATCGAACTGTCCTGCACAGGGTGCGGGTCGACGGTGAGGCAGCCATCGGACGCGCGGGCGAGGTGGGAGCGGACATAGTCCTCTCGCTGGTCGTTCTGCTTGACGTCGACCGCGAGGCGGGCGGGCTGGGTCCGGACCAGGTCGCCGGGCTGGCCGAGCATCCGCTCCAGGGCGGGCTTCATGAACAGCAGTGCGCAGACCATGGTCGAGACCGGATTGCCCGGCAGGCCCAGCACGCGGGCGCGGTCGCGGGCGGCGAACATCAGCGGCTTGCCGGGGCGCATGGCGATCTTCCAGAAATCCATGTCGAAGCCCTGGGCCTTGAGCGCGCCCTGCACCAGATCGTGGTCGCCGACCGAGGCGCCGCCGAGCGTGATCAGCAGGTCGTGCTGCGCGCCGGCTTCGATGCAGCTCTCGATCAGCCTGGCGTCATCGCGCGCAATGTCGAACAACGTCGCCTCGCCACCCCAGCCGCGTACCAGCGCCGCGACCGCAATGCCGGAAGAGGAAACGATCTGGTTGCGGCCGACCGGCTCGCCCGGCATCACGAGCTCGTCGCCGGTCGAGAGGATCGCGACCCGGGGCTTGCGACGGATCGAGAGCCACGGATGGTTCATCGCGGCGGCCAATGCGAGGTCGCGCGTCGTCAGCGTGCGGCCCACCGCGAGCGGCGTATCGCCGACCGAGAAATCCAGGCCGGCCTTGCGGACGTGGCGGCCCAGGCGTGGCGCCTCGAGGATGGTGATGTTCGTCCCGTCGGCTTTCGTGTCCTCCTGGATCACGATCGAATCGGCGCCCATCGGCAGCGGGCCGCCGGTGAAGATGCGCACGGCTTCGCCGGGCTGCAGAACCTGATCGTAGGACCCGCCGGCCGGCGCCTGGCCCACGAGCGTGAGCGTCGCCGGCGCGGCCGGCACGTCGGCCGCGCGCACGGCATAGCCGTCCATCGCCGAAAGATCCGTTGGCGGCTGCGTCAGCCGCGCCATCGGCGAGACCGCGAGCACACGGCCCGCGGCATCGGCGACGGACACGGTTTCCGACGGCAGCGGAGAGAAGGCCGCGATCACGCGGGCATGGGCATCACGAACGGAAAGCATTCCCGGCCTCATCGAGCTTCCCACGTCCCCGACTTGCCGCCGGACTTGTGCAGAAGCTTCACCTCGGAGATCACCATGCCGCGGTCGACCGCCTTGCACATGTCGTAGACGGTGAGGGCGGCGACGGAAGCTGCGGTCAGCGCTTCCATCTCGACGCCGGTGCGACCCTTCAGCTTGCAGGTCGCCTCGATGTCGACCGCCTTGCGCTTCGGGTCGAGCGACAGCTTCACGTCGACCGACGACAGTGCCAGCGGATGGCAGAGCGGGATCAAGTCCGGCGTCTTCTTCGCCGCCATGATGCCGGCGAGCTGCGCCACCGCGAGGACGTCGCCCTTCTTGGCCTTCTTGTCGCGGATCAGCTTCAGGGTCGCGGCCTGCATGGTGACGCTGGCTCGGGCCACGGCGACACGTTCGGTGATCTCCTTGTCGCCGACATCGACCATGCGGGCATTGCCGCCCTCGTCGAAATGGGTGAGCGCGGCTTTCCGCTTCATGCCGCCTCGCGCACCAGCATCTCGCGCACCGCCGCCTCGACGTCGGGTTTGCGCATGAAGCTCTCGCCGATCAGAAACGCCGAGGCGCCGACCTTCGCCATGCGTGCGAGATCGGCGGGAGAGCCGAGGCCGCTCTCGGCCACCAGCACGCGGTCCTTCGGCACCAGAGGTGCCAGCTTCTCGGTCGTGGCGAGATCGACAGCGAGCGTCTTGAGGTTGCGGTTGTTGACCCCGATCAGGTCGGCGTCGACCTCGAGGGCGCGTTCGAGTTCGTCGGCGTCATGCACCTCGACCAGGACGTCCATGCCCCATTTGTGCGCGAGCTTCGCCAGCTCGGCGGCCATCGCGTCGTCGAGGCAGGCCATGATGAGCAGGATGCAGTCGGCACCCAGCGCACGGGCCTCCGGCACCTGGTAGGGATCGATCATGAAATCCTTGCGCAGCACCGGCAGCTTCACCGCCGCGCGCGCCTGGGTCAGGAACTCGTCCTTGCCCTGGAAATAGGGCTGGTCGGTCAGGATCGACAGGCAGGTGGCGCCGCCGCGCTCGTAGGACCGGGCGAGGGAAGGCGGGTCGAAATCCTCACGGATCAGCCCCTTGCTGGGCGAGGCCTTCTTGATCTCGGCGATCAGCCCGTAGCGGCCGGCGGCGATCGTGGCCTTGAGCGCCTTGGCAAAGCCGCGCGGCGAATCGGTATCCCGGGCCAGGTTCTCGACGACCCTGAGCGAGCGTTGCGACATGCGCCCGGCCACATGGCGCTTTTTGTCGGCAACGATCCTGTCGAGCGTGTCGCTCATGCGCAAATCCTCTTCAATGTCGCCAGCGCGTCCCTGGCCTTGCCGCTGTCGATCGACTGGGCGGCCATGGCCGCGCCTTCCCTGAGATCCCTGGCCTTGCCCGCGACCATGATCGCGGCGGCACTGTTCAGCAGGACGATGTCGCGAAAGGCGTTCTTCTCGCCGCCCAGCAGCGCGTGAATCGCCTCGGCATTGTGAGCTGCGTCGCCGCCCTTGAGCTGGTCGAGCGTGGCGCGCTTCACGCCGATCTCCTCGGGTGCGATCTCGATCTCGGTCACCTTGCCGTTCTCGAGCGAGGCGGCCCAGCTCTTGGTCGTCGTCGTGAGCTCGTCCATACCGTCCTGCCCGTTGACGACCAGCGCCCGCTCCAGTCCGAGCTGGCCCAGCGCCTGCGCGACCGGCTTCAGCCAGCGGCGGTCGAACACGCCCACGAGCTGCCGCTTCACCAGGGCCGGGTTCGACATCGGGCCGAGCAGGTTGAAGATGGTCCGCGACGGGGCCAGCTCGACCCGGGGACCAGCCACGTTGCGCATGGCGCTGTGGTGGCGCGGCGCCATCAGGAAGCAGACTTTCGCCTCGACCAGCGCCTTCTCGAGTTTGTCGATGGGGACTTCGAGACCGATACCCAGGGCCGACAGCACGTCGGCCGCGCCCGACTTCGAGGTGAAGGCGCGGTTGCCATGCTTGGCCACCGGAATGCCGGCGCCGGCCACGACGAAGGCCGAGCAGGAAGAGACGTTGTAGGTGCCGTGATGGTCGCCGCCGGTGCCAACGATGTCGATGGTGCCCTCCGGCGCCTTCACGCGCAGCACCTTGGCGCGCAGGGCCCGCGACCCGCCGGCCAGCTCCTCGGCCGTCTCGCCGCGCACCTTCAGCCCCATCAGGAAGGCGCCCATCTGGGCCGGGGTCGCGTCGCCCGAGGTCATGATGTCAAAGGCGCGCTCCGCCTCGTCGATGCCGAGGGTCTCGCCGTTGCCCACCTTGGCCAGAAGGCCGCGAAAATCATCGATGTCGCCGCTCACCAGAACCCCGCGCTTTTTGCCTCTTGCCGGCTCGCCCGGCCGGCGCGAAGCTATATCACATGGCTCAAGAACTCATCCTCAAGGTCACTGGCATGGATTGCGACGGCTGCGTAAAGGCCGTCACCCGTGCCGCCACCGGTGCGGGCACCGCGCCTCTCTCCGTCGACCTCAAGAGCGGGGAGATGCGTCTTCCCGACGGCGCGGACGTCGCGGCGATTACCCGGGCGATCCAGCGCGCCGGATTCGGAATTGCGTCGCAGCCTTAACTAAGCCGTTCAATATGTTGATAAATCAACATATTATCGTCTTTGGACCGCGAGCGTCCCGCTCGCTCATGTGAGATCGCGTGTGATCTCTGCGGTCCCAAAGGGCATGACCCACAGAGGCTGGCACTCGCGAGGGTATCTACCCCATTTCGACTCGGCCGAAATCATACAGTTTGTAACCTTCCGGCTTGCCGACAGCCTGCCCAGCGCGGTTGCCCAGTCCCTCGCCAAGCTGGCGGATAACCTTGCGGAAACCGATGGGAAACTGGATTCCGGTTTCGGGTCGTGCTGCCTCAAGGACCCATCGGTGGCCAAAGTCGCCGAGGATGCGCTCATGCACTTCGATGGGCAAAGATATCGGCTTCTCGCATGGTGCATCATGCCGAACCACGTGCACGTGCTCGTTGAGCCAACGGCCGGAAGCGCCCTCGGTAGTACCGTCCATTCATGGAAGTCGTTCACGGCCAAAGAGGCGAACCGGCTCCTGGGACGAAGTGGGCCGTTTTGGCATAGGGACTATTTCGACAGGTACATACGGGACGAAGGGCATCTGGCCCGGACCGTCGAGTACATCGAGAACAATCCGGTGAAAGCAGGGCTTGTTTCAAGCAATGCCGACTGGCTCTGGAGTTCCCGCCGCTTTCGGCTCTGAACCCGAGGGCGAGCAGGGTGTGGACTTCATGAGCGAGCGGGACGCTCGCGGTCCGGAACAATCGACTCACTCACTCGATCTTCACACCGGCATCCTGGATGATCTTGCGCCACTTGGTGTTCTCGATCGCGATATAGGCCTCGAACTCCTGGCGCGATTCCTTGGCCGGGACGAACGAGAGGCTCTTCATCTTCTCCAGAACCTCCGGATCCTTGAGGATGCGCATCACCTCGGCGCTGAGCTTGTCGAGGATCGGCTCAGGCGTCTTCGCGGGGGCGGAGAGGCCGATCCAGCCGACGGCGACGACGCCGTAGATGCCCTGTTCGGCGACCGTCGGAAGATCGGGCAGGAAGGGCGAGCGGCGCTCGTCGGCGATGCCGATCGCCTTCACCTTGCCGGAGCGCACCGGGCCGACCGCGCCGGGAACGGCATCGGACAGGAGTTGGATGTCGCCGCTCTGCAGCGCGAGCTGGGCCTCGGCATTGCCCTTGAACGGCACGTGCGTGAGCTCGATGCCGGCCGCGCTCTTCAGCATCTCGACCGCGAGATGGCTGGCCGAGCCATTGCCCGAGGAGCCGTAGTTGAGATCGGCGCCGGCCTTGGCCTTGGCGACGAGATCGGCGACCGAGCCGATGCCGCTTGTCAGGCTGGTCATCAGCACCTGGGGAGTCAGCCCGATATTGGCGATCGGCGCGAAGTCCTTCTGCGGGTCATACGGCAGCTTCGGATAGAGGGCAGGGCTGATCCCGTGCGTGGAGATCGTCACCATCAGCAACGTGTAGCCGTCAGGGGGCGCCTTGGCCGCGACATCGGCACCGATCTGGCCACCCGCGCCGGGCCGGTTCTCGGCGATCACCTGCTGGCCCAGCGCCTTTGTGAGCTGTTCGGCCATCATGCGCGCCAGGATGTCTGTCGCCTGGCCGGCCGGAAACGGCACGATGATGCGGATCGGCTTGGCCGGCCACGTCTGCGCGAAGGCCTGAGAGGACGCGGCGGTCGCCGCAAGCGAGACAAGAAGCGTGCGGCGATCGATCATGACGTTTCCTTCAGGCGGATCAGGCCGCCTTTTTCTTGTTCTGCTGGCTCGGATGGTCGCCGGCGATCTTGAGGAAATTCTCGAGGATCTTGTGGCCGTGCTCCGAGGCGATGCTCTCGGGGTGGAACTGTACGCCGTGGATCGGCAGGGTCCGGTGGCGCAGGCCCATGATGATGTCGCCGGTCTCGGCGGTGACCTCGAGGTCCTTGGGGAAATCCTTCCGGTCGACGATCAGCGAGTGGTAGCGCGTCGCCTGGAAGGGCGAGGGCACGTCTTCGAAAACGCTTTGGTTTCTGTGGGCGACGCCCGACAGCTTGCCGTGCATCGGCTCGGGCGCGCGCACGACGTGGCCGCCGAACACCTGGCCGATCGCCTGGTGGCCGAGGCAGACGCCGAACAGAGGCACCTGTTCCTTCGCCGCGGCGCGGATCAGGTCCATGCAGATGCCGGCCTCGTTGGGCGTGCAGGGGCCCGGCGAGAGCACGATGCCGGCCGGCTTCAGCGCCAGCGCCTCGTCGACCGTGATCTGGTCGTTGCGATGCACGACACAGCGAGCGCCGAGATCGCCCAGGAAGTGGACGAGGTTGTAGGTGAAACTGTCGTAGTTATCGATCAGGAGAAGCATGGGGGGATATTAGCGGGCCGTGGGCCTCGCTGATAGGCCTTCTAAAGGCCCCTCGCTGGGCTCGGGATGACAAAGGTGTCGGGTTCGACGCAGTTCGCCCATCGAGAAAACGCTGTCATCCCGAGCCCAGCGAGGGACCCTTCGCTACTTCGCCAACTCCGGGAAGTCCTCCTCCCGGAATTCGCCCGGGCCGCGCTGGTTGTCGGCTGCCCGCTTTTCCTCGTCGCGGCGGAGCTCGACCCGGCGGATCTTGCCGGAGATGGTCTTGGGCAACTCGGCGAATTCGAGGCGTCGGATGCGCTTGAAGGGGGCGAGGCGGCCGCGCAGGTGCTGGAAGATCGACAGCGCCGTGGCGCGGTCGGGTTTGCCGCTGGCCGTCAGCGTTATGTAGGCCTTCGGGACCGCCAGGCGCATCGCGTCGGGCGCCGGCACCACGGCGGCTTCGGCCACGGCCGGATGTTCGATCAGAATGCTCTCCAGCTCGAACGGACTGATCCGGTAGTCCGACGCCTTGAACACGTCGTCGGCGCGTCCGACGTATGTCAGGTAGCCTTCGCTGTCGCGCGAGGCGACGTCGCCGGTGCGGTAGACGGCCCCAGTTAGAGGCATGATCGAGCCGTCATCCTGCTGGTAGCCCTGCATCAGCGCGGCCGGCCGGTGGGTGAGGTCGATGCAGATCTCGCCTTCCTCGGCATCCTTGTCGTCGGCATCGAGCAGCCTGATCGTGTAGCCGGGCAGGGGGCGGCCCATCGAGCCGGGCTTGATCGGCTGGCCGGGCGGATTGCCGACCTGGGTCGTGGTCTCGGTCTGGCCGTAGAAATCACGGATGGTGAGCCCCCAGGCCTTCTCGACCTGCTCGATCACCTCGGGGTTCAGCGGCTCGCCGGCGGCCAGCACCTCGCGCAGCGAGGTCTTGCAGGACTTCAGGTCTTCCTGGATCAGCATGCGCCACACGGTCGGCGGCGCGCAGAGCGTGGTGACCTGGTTGGCGACGACCGCGTCCAACAGGTAGCGCGCGTTGAAGCGCGGCTGGTTGGCGATGAAGATCGTGGCGCCCGCGATCCAGGGCGCGAAGAAGCAGCTCCACGCATGCTTGGCCCAGCCCGGCGAGGAGATGTTGAGATGCACGTCGCCCGGGCGCAGCCCCAGCACGAAGATCGTGGTGAGATGGCCGACCGGGTAGCTGCGATGGGAATGCAGGACGAGCTTGGGCTTCGCCGTCGTGCCCGACGTGAAGTAGAGCAGCATCGGATCGTCGGCCTGGGTCGGGCCATCGGGCGTGAACTCGGCCGGATGAGCGAGCAGCTTCGAATAGTCGTGCCAGCCGGCGGGGGCGTCGCCCACGGCGATGCGCGTCAGCGAGGGATCGAAGCCGTCGAACTTCGCGGCCTCGCCGGCGGCAGCCACGACATGGCGGGCGCGGCCGCGCTCGAAGCGGTCGGCGAGATCGACCGGCGTCAGCAGGGTGGTCGCCGGGATGACGACGGCACCGAGCTTCATCGCCGCCAGCATCACTTCCCAGAGCGGCGCCACGTTGCCCAGCATCAGCAGCATGCGGTCACCGCGCTTCACGCCCAGCGCGCGCAACCCGTTGGCGACACGGTTGGACCGTTCCGACAGTTCGGCGAAGGTCAGACTCGCCGCGCCGTCGCCGACGATTTTCAGCGCCGCCTTGTTGGCCAGCGGTCCGCGCGCCAGCTCGGCATCGAACCAGTCGAGCGCCCAGTTGAAGTGCTGCATTTCGGGCCAGCGGAAATCGCGATAGGCCGTCGCGTAGTCGCCGCGATGGGCCAGCAGGAATTCGCGCGC
>CANIEC010000208.1 GCA_947466085.1 Rhodospirillales bacterium | reverse complement strand
GCCCACCGCGATCCATGCTCAGCCTCGTGATCCAGCACCAGCCGGATCGCACGCTCCCGCACCTCGGTCGAAAACTTGTTCGCTGTCTTGCTTGCCATGGCTCCACTTTCTCAAGGGTTGGAGCCTCCGACAAACCCGGGGCGGTTCAGGCTGTTCGGCGCGGTACCCTTCGCGCTGGCCACGGCCCTCCTGTTGCTGGCGATGGCAGCGCCCGAGACCCGCGAGCCACGCCTCTGGTTGGCCGGGCTGTTTGTGGGCATCGCACTCGGCGCAGTGCGCGGATCGTTCCTGCGGTTCCAACTCGACCGCATGTACGCCCGCCTGCGACTGCCCAATGGCCGCGACGGGCTTTGGGCCGCGTGCATCTTGGCCTGCTTCACCCTCGTCGCAATCGGCGCGCCGCTGGCCAACTTGCCCAATCCCGCATTCGAGGTCGGTGCGACGGCCCTGGTCGCGGCTTGCGCCGGTTACCTGACAGGCCGTGCCGTCGCGCTGTGGCGTCGCTCGCTGTAAGCGCCCCACCAGACCCTGCACCAGATCTAGCGGCAAAATATCACCGCAAGGGAACGCTTCCGATGGCGTCCCGTTGAGTGGGCCTTCCCTCAACGGAGTTTCTCCCATGCGCATCCTTCTCGCCACAGCCGCAATTGCCGCGGCCACTGCCTTCACCGTCCCCGTCGTGCTCGGCCAGGGCACCCCGCAGACCATCCAGCTCGTGAAGGTCGACATCGTCAAGGTGTCGACCGGTTACCGCGCCAGCAAGGTGCTCGGCGCCTCGGTCGTCAACGAAGCCGGCGACACGGTCGGCAAGATCGACGAGATCATCGTCGGGCCGGACGGCAAGGCGCCGTTCGTCGTCCTGTCCGTCGGTGGCTTCCTGGGCGTCGGCGACAAGCTGGTTGTCCTGCCCTACGAACAGATGAGGACCGACGGCAAGAAGATCATGCTGCCGGGCGCGACCAAGGACTCGCTGAAGGCCCTCCCCGAGTTCAAGTACGCCTCGTAGAAATGGGCGCACTCGGAGAGGAATTCGCGCACCCGACATTCCTCTCCTTTCCCGTCATCGCAGCGCGGCTCTTGTTCGCCGCGCTGCTCGGCGCGCTCATCGGCTTCGAGCGCGAGTGGCGCGCACGGCCGGCGGGACTGCGCACCCACATATTGATCTGCGTCGCCGCCGCGACGTTCGGCATTCTTACAGTCGAGATCTCCCATTCCACCGCCTTCATCGGGCGTGATGTGCAGGTCGACCCCGTCCGAGCCGTAGAGGCGGTGACGGCGGGTGTCGCGTTCCTTGCCGCGGGCTCGATCCTGTTCACACGGGGCACGGTCCAGGGTCTCACCACGGGCGCCGGCATGTGGCTGGGGGGCGCGGTGGGTCTCTCCCGCGGCTTCGGCCTGTGGCAGATTGCCGGACTGGGCACGTTCCTGATCCTGGTTGTCATGGGCCTGCTCCACTCCTTCGAGGTGAAGCTCGGTATCGCCGCGGACAGGAAGGGCAACGAGGCGAAGAACGTCAGAAAAGATGACAGGGACGACGGGCAGGACGATGTTACCAGTCGCTGCTAGAATTGCGTCGCATGAGCCGTACCCTCCTTCTCTCGACACTCTTGCTTGCCGCGGCCGCGCTCCCCGGCATGGCCCAGACTTCGCGACCGGTGCCAGAACTCGGCGCTGCGCCGGCACCGCGACAACTCCCCACCCTGCCGACGCCGGGCCAGCCCCCGGCGGCCAGCGACGAGGTCAAGGACCCGAAGACCGGCTGCGGCGCGGTGATGATGAACGCCGAACCCAGTGTGGGCATCAGCTGGTCGGGCGACTGCGACTACGGGCTGGCCCAGGGCAAGGGCGTGCTGCAGTGGACCAGGAACGGCGTCCCCACCGACCGCTATGAAGGCGAGATGAAGGACGGACTGTATGAGGGCCAAGGCAAGCTGACCTACGCCAACAAGGCTCGTTACGAGGGCGAGTTCAAGGCCGGCGAACGCGACGGCAAGGGTACTTATGTCTTCCCGAGCGGCGCCAGACTGACCGCAGAGTTCCGCGAGGGTCGCCCACAAGGGCATGGCATGTACGTCTGGAGCAACGGCAACCGCTATATTGGCGACTTTCGGGACAATCAGCGGACCGGCCGCGGCACGATGCTGTTCGCCGACGGCGGCCGGTACGAGGGCGAATTCGTCAACGGGAAGATGCAGGGACGCGGCGTGCGCGTCTGGGCAAACGGGGGGCGCTACGAGGGTGAATGGATGGATGACCGGGCCAACGGTTGGGGCACCAAGTCCGGAGGTCCCGGCGGCCAGGTCTTCACCGGCACATGGACCAACGGCTGCTTCCGCGAAAACCAGCGCTGGGCGACCGTCGGTGCCACGGCGCAGGCGTGCGGTTTCCAGTAGGAGGCGTCGTGTCAGCCAGCCCGACGCTGATCATGATCCAGTTCCTTCAATGGGTGGCGGCCCGGCCGCGCCGTCGCGAGGATGTGCTCGACGCCTGGCAGAGCTCCTGCCCGCGTTTCCCGGTCTGGGAAGACGCGCGGGCGGACGGGCTTGTGCGCCAATGCGGCGGCGAGGCCGGCGAACACCGGGTCGAGCTCACCGAACGCGGTCGCGCGATGCTCGACCGGGCCTGATATCCGCGGCGCCGCGCACACCGCCTCCCAACTGCAAACGACAGCGCGTATAATGACGCCATGACGCTGCAACGCGCCGCACTTTGGGCCGTGGTTATCGCCGCGACGATTTTCCTGCTCGTCGCCGGGCGTGGCCTGCTGCTGCCGTTCGTTCTGGGCATCGTGCTCTGGTACATGGTGGATTCGCTGGCCGACACGTTCGCCCAGCCGCGACTGGGCGATCTGCGCCTGCCAAAGCCGCTGCCGATGGTCCTTGCCGTCCTGATGATCGGCGGCCTGTTCTGGATCGTCGGGCGCACGATCGGGCGCAACGTGCAGGCCGTCGCGGAGGCGGTCCCGAGCTATGAAGCCCGCCTCACCCATCTCGTCGAGCAAGCCACCCGTCTGGCCGGCATCGAGCAGGCACCAACCCTGTCGGAGCTGGTGGCCCGGATAAGTCTCGCCGACACGGTTGGCAGCGTCGCCGCCGCCGCCGCGTCGGTGGTGAGCATCGCCGGCCTCATCCTGATCTACACGCTGTTCCTGTTCGTCGAGCAGGCTCACTTCAAGCGCAAGCTCGGCGTCATCTTTCACGGCGACGGCCAGGAAGCGCGCGTACTGGCCGTGCTCGCCCGCATCGACCGTGAGATCCGCATCTACATCCGCATCAAGACCACGCTCGCGACGGCAACATCGGCGCTCGCCTATGTCGTCATGTCCTCGGTCGGTGTCGACTTCGCGGGCTTCTGGGCCGTAATGGTCTTCTTCTTCTACTACATCCCCACCGTGGGCTCGATCATGGCCATCATCGCGCCGGCGCTGCTCACCCTGATCCAGTTCGACAACCTCACGCCCTTCCTGATCGTGTTGCTGGTATTCGGCTCGATCCAGGTCGTGACGGCCAACGTCATCGAGCCGGCGATCATGGGACGCTCGCTCAATCTCTCGCCGCTTGTGGTCATCGTGTCCCTGATCGTTTGGGGAACGATCTGGGGCGTCGTTGGCATGTTCCTGTGCGTCCCCATCATGGTGGTGGCACTGATCGTGCTCGCCCAGTTCGAGACGACACGCCCGGTCGCCGTCCTGCTGTCCGCCGATGGCCGGATCCCGGAATCGACGCCATGAAGCGACTATTTCTTCTCGTCATCCTGCTCGGCGCGTCTGCGGCCGTCGCGCAGGTATCCCCGTCGGACCCGAGACCCTCGCCGATGCCCGTGCCGCAGGGCGAGGTCATGTACTCGTGTCCCGGGGGCATGGATTTCGCCTCTTCCTTTTCGAGCGACGGCGAGCTGGCGACGCTACGCATGCCCGGCCAACCCGACATCGAGCTGTCGCGCGTACCCGCGGGTTCCGGCTTTGCCTATTCGGATTCCTACTACGAGTTGCGCGGACGCGGCCGCGAAGTGACGCTCACCGCCGGCGGACGTTCTATGCGGTGCCACGCCGCCGGCCGGCCGGGCAATCCGCCGCGCACCTACGGGGGCGGCGGCCTTACGGTCACCCTCTTTCCCGACGGGACGTTCCGGCTGCGCGAGAAGCGCGACGGATCTGGCGAACCCCTGCTCGATCTGGGGGAGTGGGCGCAGGAAGTCGAAGGCGGCGTACGACTGGTCTTGCGCGGCAGCGGGGGCAACCGGCGGGCGTTCCGCGAAATCGGGACCGACAAGCTGATCGCAGACGACGGCAGCGAGCTTCTGCAGGCCGCGACCGCCGACCCGATCGACGGCCGTTTTCAGCTCTCGGGCATGTATCGCGACGCACAGGACGGCGGCTTGTTCGCGCCCTGCCTGGTCGGCCGCACCTATGGCGTGGCACCGGGCGGCGCCGAGCCCGACCTCGAGAAGGCATGGGTCGACGCCACGCCCTCTCGTGAAACCAGCCTCTATGTCGAGATCATCGGCCGCTTCGACAACAACAACTCCGTCACGGTGGATCGCTTCCTCGGTTTGAAGCGCGGCGGCGCCTGCCCGGCGCTGGCGTCTCGCGGGTCGGCGTTGCGCGACACGGAGTGGCGCCTTGTCGAGCTCGACGGCGATCGTCTCACGTTCGACGACTGGCGCCGGCGGCCACTGATGCGCCTTGACGAGCTCGGCAAGTTTACCGCCTCGACCGGCTGCAACACACTGAATGGCGACTATGTTCTCGACCCAGCCGGGCTTCGCTTCACGCCCGGGCCGATGACGATGATGGCCTGCCCGCCGGCTGAAACGGCGATCGAGAAACGCTTCGTCGCGGCGCTGGATGCGATCAGGACCGCGCAGATTTCCGGAACGACGCTCGATCTCGTTGACGGGACGGACAAGAGACGCATGCGCCTCGAGGCTCGAGGCCGTTAACGAAACGCCTCGGGGTCGGCTCGAATCGTCAGGTTTTTGTCGCTGTCGACGGCAATGCGCAGGAACGTGAAACCGGAGGGAACGGCAGTGGCGGCGGCAGTGCCTTCGAACTCGCGATCGATCTCGTCGAACAGCCGGACGTAGAGCTTCCAATCGATCATCCCAGGTTCGAACGGCACGCGAACCGGCTCGCTCCAGTCCAGGGTGCGAACACCGCTCTGCACGACGCGATCCGTGGCAACCTCTCGTACGAGCGTCGCTTCGAAGCGGCCGATCGTGGCGGTGCGTGCCGCCTTCGTGGCCGCCTTGGCGACGACGGCGACGCAGATCTGGCTGGGCCGGTCTTCGCGCACGAAGTCGACCGATCCGCTGTTCATCGTCTCGTCGGGAATCTCGTCGATCCAGCCCAGCCGCTCGACGATGACCACACGCCTCTTGCTCTTGTCGAATCGCCATCCCGGCGGAGGATCGAAGCAACGCCGCACGGTCCGCGCCTCGCCGACCGGCGCGCGCGCCAATATTTCCGGTGATACCAGCGTGTTGGACTCCGGTACGGCGGACCGCACCTTCTGGTCGACCGCGAACCCGCCCGCTTTTTCAGGGATCGAGGTGAAGAGCAGCTGGAACGCCACAGTGCGCGAGTCATGGCGCAGGAAAAGCGATCCGGAGGCAAGCCTGGCGTGCTTGGCGTCCGTCGGGAAGGCGCTGCGCGGTACGACAAACTTCAGGCGCTCAGGCGTCACGACGGCCTCGCCGCGCCATGAGCCGATCGTCAGCACCGGCAGCGTTCGGCCCCTTGCCAGGCGCAGACCCAGAATTTCGATTTCGATCACGGGATCGTCCCCGGCCGGAGCGCCGGCAGCCGGCCCGTGGCTCGCCACTGTGCGCTGGGGCGCCAGGAACTTCGGCGTGTAGGAAAGAATGACCGGCGAGGGATCGAAGGACGCCATCCACTCCAGGTCCGCCGGAATGCCGCTCGCCGCCTGCGACACCGCAGCGGCCCCGCCGGGGGTGGCGGGGCGATCGATCGCGGCGCGCAACGCGGCATTCACCGCCTCGAGCCTGGCGAACACCTCCCGTCGCGTGGCCGGTAACCGGTCGAACGGCTGCTCGCGCTCGGACTCGTAGCGCGACGCCAGCGCGTCGAACAGCAGGCTCGCCGCCCGGAAGGACGACAGCATCTCGATACGCGCCAGGCTGTCGGCAACCGCCTGCAGTTCGGCGCGCTCCGCCTGCAGGATGACGAGTTTCTCCGCGATCGTCGGCGGGGGCGGGACGCTTCGGTCCTCGGACGACTGGGCGTACGCCCGCTCGGCGCCCATGACCAGGACGACCACGAGCAGCAGCAGGAGCACCAGAGTGCGGGTCCAGAGCGATCCGGATGCGGGCGAGCCAGCCGTCATGCGGCGATTTCTAACACGGCCGCCGGTGACAGCACCGGCGGCGGATTGTCTTGATCAGTAGGAGAACAGCACCGGCAGGGGCGACGACAGGATGAGATCGCGGGTCACGCCACCGAAGATCATCTGGCGCAACCGGCTCTGCGTGTAGGCTCCCTTGACGATCAGGTCGGCACCCAACGCCTGCGCCCGGTCGACGATGGTCTGCCCGGCCGTCCTTGATCCTGGCTTCACATGCTGGCCTGTCACGTTGAGACCGTGGCTCCTCAGCGAATCGGCAATCTCCAGGGATGTCGGACCGGGCACCATCGCCCCTTCGACGCTCAGCACCTCAATGGTCTCGGCGCCGCTCAGGACGGGCATGGCCAGAGAAATCGCGCGCGCACTCTCGGTCGAGCCGTTCCAGGCGAACAGGATGCGCTTTCCGACCATGCCGCTGAAACCGGGCGGCACGACGAGGACCGGTCGGCCCGAATCGAACAACGCCGTCTCGAAGACGCTTTCCGGCATCTTCGGCAGGGCGCCGGGCTGCGGCAGTACGATGAGGTCATAGGCCCGGCCGATCGTGCCGATCGCCGTCGGACCGCTGTCGTCGGCCGATCGCCATTCGGAGACGAGGCCCGTCGCCCGTTCTTCGAAGGCCTGCCTGACAGCGGCGACCCGCTGGCGTTCCTCGGCGTCCTCGGCGAGGCCGCCGCCGATCGGCGCGCCCATGCCGGCATCCGCCCACGCCATGCTCATGACACCGTAGGAAGGCGGTTCGAGGCCTATCAGGCGCGCACCGAATGTGCGCGCGATCTTGGCGGCCAGATCGAACGCGGCTGGATCTTCCGACGTCCAGGCCATTGTCAGAATGGACTTCATGACACGCCCCCTCCTTGCTTGACCAACGATAACACGAGGCCCGCCGCAGCGCGCGCCACGACGAACTTGATACAATTCTCACATTGTATCGGTGTGCCGGTCCAATACGTTAAGGGCGATTTTTAAACTTATTGTTCGACCGGGACTGCAATCAGTCCCCAGCATTTTTTCAATCCGGAGATACCGATGCTGTCCTTTTTTCGCCGGTTGATGGCGGACGACAAGGCCGCCACCGCGATCGAATACACGCTGATCGCCTCCCTGATCGCCGTCGCGGCGATCACCGCCATCAGCACCGTGAGCGGCAGGGGCCTCTAAAGGGCTGTTGAAGCAGGCTTTTTTGCAGGTACCGGCGAGCAACATCGACCCGCCAGCGGTACCAGGATACCTGCATCAGGGGGTGCGACTCTCGATTCGTTTGATTCACTTATTTCATTTATTTCGTTTATTCGCCAAGGACCGGCATTTCAACCGCCTGCCAGGCCGGCCCTTCACCGGCGGTCGTGCATCAGGCGATCTGGCGGGCCGACGGCACGATCCAGGCGAAGCGGTCCGAGAGCGCCGCAAGAGTGATCCGGTTGATCGCCTCCGCGGCGATCGTATCCCCGCCCGTGGCATCGGGCAGATCGCGCGTCGCCACGGTATCGGCGGCGATGGTGCTCATGAAACCCTGGTCCGTGGCCGCGCGCACCGTCGCCGAAACGCACATATGGGTCATGAAACCGCCGACGATCAGGTTCTTGCGGCCGATGGCGGCGAGCCGCGATCCCAGG
>CANIEC010000207.1 GCA_947466085.1 Rhodospirillales bacterium | reverse complement strand
TGCGCTACCAGGCTGCGCTACGCCCCGACCGGTGCCGCCGGCCGGTAGGCCCGCGGCACGGGGGCTTTAGCGCGAATGGCAGCATTGCCGCAAGCCGCGCTTGCAGGGAACAGGGCGACAAAGGATACAGGCTGCATGATCGATCCCGGACGGCGCGTCCTGCTCTTTTCCTCCATCGGCCACGCGCTGATGCACATGATGACGGCCTTCTATGCCGTGATCGTCCTCACCCTGGCGGTGTCCTGGAACCTGCCCGCCGAGGACCTGCTGCGCCTCTACGCGCCGGCTACGATCCTGCTGGGCGTCGTCTCGCTGCCGGCCGGTTGGGCCTCCGACCGCTTCGGTGCGCCGGCCATGATGGTCGTGATGTTCCTCGGGCTCGGCCTCTCGTCGATCGCCTGCGGCCTGGTGCCGACCGGGGACACGCTGGCGCTGTCGCTGGCCCTCTGCGGCATCGGCACCTTCGGTGCCTTCTACCACTCGGTCGGAATCGGCTGGGTCATCCGCACGGCCAGGGAGCAGGGCCATGCCATGGGTGTAAACGGCCTGTGGGGGAGTGCGGGCCTTGCGCTCTATGGCATCGTGCCCGGCGTGCTGATCACGCTGGCCTCGTGGCGCGCGGCCTTCATCGTTCCCGGCATCGTCTGTCTGATCGTCGGTATCGTCCTCTGGATCCAGATCCGTCAGGGCAAGGTCGGCGACCGGCCGATGCCGCAGGCCAAGGGCACCCAGGTCGGCCGCCGTGACTTCTGGCGGGTCTTCTCGGTTCTGTCCGTCACCATGGCGCTGGAAGGCGTCATCTGGCAGGCGGTGATGTTCGGCGCGGCGATGGTCTTCGAGGTGAAACTCGCGCCCGAGATCTCGGCGCTGCGCGACGGGCTGGCGTCATGGGGCGTCGCCACGCAGATCGTGTTGTGGGTGGGCCTCGCCACGTCGACGATCTACGTGGTGTCGGGTGTGGCGCAGTATGCGATGGGTCGGCGCATCATCGACCGCTATCCGCTGAAGGCGACCTATGTCGCGGCGTCGGCGCTGCAGGTGATCGCCATGCTGGCGCTGGCCATGGGCAACGGTTACGTGGCGCTGCTGGGCGCCATCGGCTCGGCGGTCCTGAGCGCGGCGGCGGGGCCGATCGAGAACATCCTGATCGCCCGCTATACGCCCAGCCGCTATCACGGGCTGGGCTTCGGCGCGAAGTTCGTGGTGGCCTTTGGGGCGGGGCCACTGGCGATCCTGCTGATCGCCTGGGTGCGTGAGACGACGGGAAGCCTCGAATTGCTGTTCCTCGGCCTCGCCGCCACCTCGGTCGTGATCACACTGGTGGCGCTGCTTCTGCCCGGCAGCGAGCGCGCTGCCGCGCTGCCGGCGCCGCGGGCCGCGCCCGCGGAGTAGCGGCTACTTCGAGCCGCGCGCCGCCTTGAAGGACGGGCGCGACAGGCAGCGGTCGAGCCAGGCATTGACGTTCGGGACCTGGCTGAAGTCGACCTTGATCGGCTTGGCCCAGCTCATGATCGAGGCCAGGTTCAGGTCGGCGACGGTGAAGGTCGAGCCCAGCAGGTAGTCGCGGCCTTCCAGTGCGCCGTTGAGCACCGCCAGCGGCTTCGGCAACGCTTTCTGTGCCTCGGCGACGGCCTCCGGCTTGCGCTTGTCGGGAGCAGTCATGAACATGTCGATCAGGACCGTCAGCAGCGGCTTCTCCAGTTCGGTCATGCCCCAGAAGCTCCACTGGTTGCACAGGGCCTGATCCTCGAGGCTCGCCGGCATGAAGCCGTCCTTGCCGTGCTTGGCGGCGAGGTACAGGTTGATCGCCATCGACTCGAAGAGCTTGAACTCGCCATCCACCAGCGCCGGCACCTTGCCGTTCGGATTGACCTTGAGATAGTCGGGATTCTTGAGGTCCTTCATCTCGATGGCGATGTGCTCGTACGGAATGCCGAGTTCATGCGCGATCCAGAGGGCGCGCGCCGCACGTGAGGCCGTCGGCCCGTAAATCTTGATGGTCACGAAAAATCTCCCCAAATCGAAGAAGCGGCGAACGATAGTGCACCGCCTCGCGCCGGTCTAACCCTCTATTCTGGGAGCCCGTATTCGCCGCCGACATAACCGTGCCGGTGACCGAAGCGTTCGCTCATCACCGTCGTGAGATCCTTCTCCGCTGCGGCGATCCATCCGCCTGCCCGCACGGCATAGCGTGCGGCCGCAGCCGCCGCGCGGGGCGGCTCGCCCTGCTGGAGCGCGCGGGCGGCCGCCATCAACAGCTTGCGGAACTCGATGATGCCGACATCCGTCGGCCCGAGATGCTCGGCCGTGCGGTCCTGGATGGCGCCCTGGCTGTCCTGGATCGCCGCATCCTGGTCGGAGACGCCGCTGATGCCTGTGTAGCTCAGCGTCTTCTGCAGCTCACGATCGATCATGTAGTCGTTGTGCATGTTGCGCTTCGGCACGTAGTGCTCGTCGATCTCGGCGTGGAGGCTGAGGCCCGACGCGTACTTGGTGCGCTCGGCGTTGGTGAGCGGCCGGTCGGGAACCCAGCTGTAAGTGTAGATCCAGCAGCTCGTGTCATCGACCGGCACCCAGGTCTGCCCGTGATAGACCTCGCCGGGAAAGGCGACCGGCACCAGCGCATGGTTGGGCGCGAGATACTGCGCGATGCGCCAGTACACGTCGGTCGTATCGGTCTTGCGGCCGGCGGCGATGACCAGCCCGGCCTCGTGGCCCTGGATCCTGAACTTGGGCCGCGGATCGTCGGTCACCCAGCGGCTGCGGTCGGCGAGGCCGCCTTCCTGTCCGATCGCCGAGGTCTTGCGCAGGATGTCGAGGCGCGCCGCTTCATCCTTGGTCGGGATGGCATGCAGGAAGGAGAAGTGCGCTGTGTCGATGGCGCCCTCAAGGCTCTGCACCCAGTTGCAGTCCTGCCATTTCTTGGAGACGAAGCGATGGCCGGCGGGAACGAGGCCGAGCTCGAGCTGCGGCAGCTCCGGCATGTGTTCGCGCGGGCCCATGTAGACCCAGACCATGTCGGCCCATTCGCGCACCGGGTAGGACAGCAGCTTGATCGTGTCCTTGTAGGTCGATTCCGGCGGCGAGGTCGGCAGGTCGACGCAGTTGCCGTCGATATCGAACTTCCAGCCGTGGAAGGCGCAGCGGATGCCGCACTCCTCGTTGCGGCCGAAATAGAGATTGGCGCCACGGTGCGGACAGTGCGGCTCGACGATACCCACTCTTCCGTCGGTCTGGCGGAAAGCCAGCAGGTCCTCGCCCAGGATGCGGATCTTCTTGGGCGGCCCGTCGCGGTCGGGAAGTTCTTCGGAAAGGAGGGCGGGCATCCAGAAGCGGCGCAGCAGGTCGCCCATCGGCGTGTCGGGGCCACCCTGCGTCAGGAGCGCGTTGTCGGAGCCGAGCATCAGTCACCCAATCCGTAATGGCTTCCAATATAGCCGCGATCATGGCCGAACCGCTCGGTCATGACCGTGGCGAGATCCTTGTCCGGCGCGGCAATCCAACCGCCGGAGCGCACCGCGTAAAGATGCGCCTTGTGGGCCGCGGCCGGCGGCTCCCCTGCGACGAGGCGGCGGGCCGTGCCCATCACCAGCTTGCGGAACTCGACGATGCCGATGTCGGTCGGCCCGAGATGCTCCTTTGTGCGATCCTGGACCGGCCCCTGGCTGTCCTGGATGGCGGCGTCCTGCTCGGAGACGCCGGTGATGCCGGTAAAATTCTCGCTGAGCTGGACGCTGCGGTCGCGCAGGTAGTCGTTGTCCCGGTTGCGCAGCGGCTTGTAGTCCGCGTCGACCTCGGAATGGACGTTGAAGCCGCCGCGGAACTTGGCGCGCTCGGAATTGCTGAGCGGCCGGTCGGGCTGCCAGCAGTAGGTGTAGATCCAGCAGTTCACGTCGTCGACCGGCACCCACGACTGGCCGTAGTAGATCTCGCCCGGGAAGGCGGCGGGCGTGTAGGCGTGGTTGGGCATCAGGAATTGCGCGATGCGCCAGTAGAGGTCGGCCCCGTCGGTCTTGCGGCCGCCGGCGATCACCAGGCCGGTGTCGTGGCCCAGCACGCTGAAACGCGGCCGCGGGTCGTTCTGCACCCAGCGGACGCGATCGTCGGGCTTGGCCTGGTCGCTCAGGGCAGCGCGGCTCATGGCGCGCCGCGCCGCCTCGTCGTCGGTTGCCAGGACCTTGTGCAGGAAGGAGAAGTGCGACGTGTCGATCGCGCCTTCCAGGCTCTGCACCCAGTTGCAGTCCTGCCACTTCTTGGTGACGAAGCGCGAGGCCGCGGGGACCAGCCCGAGTTCGAGCTGTGGCAGTTCGGGCATCGTCTCGCGCGGGCCCATGTAGACCCAGATCATGTCGGCCCATTCGCGCGTCGGATAGGCGAGAAGCTTGATCGTGTCCTTGTAGGTGGATTCCGGCGGCGAGGTCGGCAGGTCGACGCAGTTGCCGTCGATGTCGAACTTCCAGCCGTGGAAGGAGCAGCGCAGTCCGCAATTTTCGTTGCGGCCGTAGTAGAGGTTGGCGCCACGGTGCGGGCAGTGCGGCTCGACGATGCCCACTCGTCCGTCGGTCTGGCGGAAGGCCAGCAGGTCCTCGCCCAGGATACGGATCTTCTTCGGCGGGCCGTCACGCTCAGGCAATTCCTCGCAGAGCAGCGCCGGCATCCAGAAACGCCGCAACATCTCGCCCATGGGCGTGCCCTTGCCGGCACGGGTCAGGAACTCGTTGTCCGCCTTGCTGAGCATTCCATCCTCCTGCCTCGCCGTGTTCCCCGGCGTAGGGGCGACGGGCTAGGAGCGCGTCGCCTTTTCGAGAGCCTGATCCAGATCCGCGATGATGTCTGCAACCGTTTCGATGCCGATCGACAGGCGCAGCACGTCGGGGCCGGCGCCTGCGGCCACGCGCTGTTCCTCGGAGAGCTGGCGGTGCGTGGTCGACGCGGGGTGGATGATCAGGCTTTTTGCATCGCCGATGTTGGCGAGGTGGGAGAAGAGCTCGACACTGTCGACGACCTTCACACCGACGTCGTAGCCGCCCTTGACGCCGAAGGTGAAGACCGAGCCCGCGCCCTTGGGCAGGTACTTCTTCGCAAGCGCGTTGTACTTGTTGGAGGGCAGGCCGGCGTAGTTCACCCAGGCCACGGCCGGATGCTGCTCGAGATGCTGGGCGACGGCCAGCGCATTGGCGCAGTGGCGCTCCATGCGCAGGCCGAGCGTCTCCATGCCGAGCATGGTGAGCCAGGCGTTGAACGGCGCCTGGGTGGGGCCGAGATCGCGCAGGCCGACGGCATGGCTGTGGAACGTGTAGGCCATGTCGCCGAAGGTCTCGTAGAAATTGAGACCGTGATAGGCGGGCTCCGGCCCGGCGAGGCTCGGGAACCTGCCGCCCCTCGACCAGTCGAACTTGCCTGAATCGACGACGGCGCCGCCCATCGATGTGCCTGTGCCGCTCAGGAACTTGGTGGTGGAATGCACCACCAGCGTGGCCCCGTATTCAATCGGCTTGCAGAGCCACGGCGTGGCCAGCGTGTTGTCGACCAGCAGCGGGACGCCTGCATCCTCGGCAATGCGCGCGATCGCCTCGATGTCGCTGATCACGCCACCCGGATTTGCGAGGCTCTCGATGAAGAACGCCTTGGTATTGTCGGTGACGGCGCGCTTGAAATTGTCCGGCGTGTCGGCGTCGACGATTTTCGCCGTCCAGCCGAACTTCGGATAGGTGTTTTTCATCTGCTGCAGCGAGCCGCCGTAGAGACGAGACGCGGCGACGATCTCGGCGCCGGGACTCATGAGCGGGAAGAGGGCAAGGACCTGCGCCGCGTGGCCCGACGAGGCGACGGTGCAGCCGCGGCCGCCTTCCAGTGTCGCCAGTCGGGTCTCGAGGGCGGCGTTCGTGGGATTGGTCAGCCGCGAGTAGATGAATCCCACTGTCTGCAAATTGAAGAGGGCGGCCGCGTGGTCGGCGTCTTCGAAGACATAGGCGGTCGTCTGGTAGATCGGCTGGGCGCGGGCGCCCGTCGTCGGATCGGGAGCCGCGCCGGCATGTAGGGCCAGTGTTTCGAATCCGTAGGTCTTGTCGCTCACGCAGCTCTCCCTGTGGCTCGATAACTCACACCGCCATTCCGCACTCACCCGGGCGTCCCGTCAAACCCGGGCGAGGGCTGTCGGACGGCTCCCTGAATGGCCCTTCATTCCGGAGAGCGGGTTGCCCGGTCCCGGCGTCAGCTTGGCGTAAGCATCTGGCAGTACGGTCCGCGCCTGTGTTTCGCGATTACGCCGTCGCAACACAGCGTAAATGTTTGGGGAGCGAAACACCGTGAATCGGTTACTGACCAAGGACTTCCTGTCCGGGTTGATGTTCGTCGCCTTCGGTCTGGCGGCCCTCTATTTCGGGCAGCATCTTGCCGTCGGCACGCCCGTTCGTATGGGGCCAGGCTACGTCCCGCGGATGCTCTCCATGATCCTGCTGGCACTGGGGGTGCTGGTTTGCATCGTGGCGCTGGTGAGCGGCAGCGATCCGGTCGAACGGCCGAAGTGGAAGCCGATCACGCTGGTCACTTTCGGCATCGTCTGCTTCGCGCTGCTGTTCGAGCGCGCGGGCCTGATCCCGGCGCTGGTCGTGCTGGTCATGATCTCGTCGCTGGCCGGCGAGGAATTCAAGCTCATCGAGGTGATCGGCAACATCGTCGTCCTCTCCATCCTCTGCACGATCGTCTTCAAGGTCGGACTGGGTATGAACATATCTGTCGTGCAGGGGATTTGGTGACATGGATCTCCTAGACAATCTCGTCCTCGGCATCAGTGTCGCCTTCACCTTCCAGAACCTGACCTATGCCCTGCTGGGCTGCATGGTCGGCACCCTGATCGGCGTTCTGCCGGGCATCGGTCCCGTGGCGACCATCGCCATGCTGCTGCCCATCACCTTCCACCTGCCGCCGACCGCCTCGCTGATCATGCTGGCCGGTATCTATTACGGCGCGCAGTACGGTGGTTCGACGACCTCCATCCTGGTGAACCTGCCGGGCGAGGCCTCCTCGGTCGTGACCTGTCTGGACGGCTACCAGATGGCGAGGCGGGGACGTGCCGGTGCGGCACTCTCGATCTCCGCGGTCGGCTCGTTCTTTGCTGGTACCGTCGGTACCATCATCATCGTCATCTTTGCCGAGCCGCTGACGCGCATGGCGCAGAAGTTCGGCCCCGCCGATTACTGCTCGCTGATGGCGCTCGGTCTCGTTGCCGCGGTGGTGCTGGCGAGCGGCTCGGTCACCAAGGCGATCGCGATGGTGTTTCTCGGCCTGTTGTTCGGCCTGATCGGCACCGACGTGAACACGGGCGCGCAGCGCTTCACCTTCGACGTCCCGGAACTGAGCGACGGCATCGACTTCGCGCCCATTGCCATGGGCCTCTTCGGTATCGCTGAAATCGTGGTCAACCTAGAGCGACACCTGGAACGAGGGGGAGCGATCAAAGTAGGATCGCTATGGCCAACGCGAGAGGAGGTAAGGCGCTCCATTCCGGCCATCCTGCGCGGCACCTTGCTGGGATCGTTGCTCGGCGTGCTGCCGGGCGGTGGACCTACCCTCGGCGCCTTCTCGGCCTACACGCTCGAGAAGAAGCTTTCCAAGACGCCGGGTGAGTTCGGCCGGGGTGCGGTCGAGGGCGTCGCGGCGCCGGAGGCGGCCAACAATGCGGCCGCCCAGACCTCGTTCATCCCGATGCTCACCCTCGGCATCCCGTCGAACGCCGTCATGGCGCTGATGGTCGGTGCCATGATCATCCAGGGCATCCAGCCGGGGCCCGAGGTCATGACCAAGAAGCCGGATCTGTTCTGGGGCATGATCGTCTCGATGTGGATCGGTAACGCGATGCTGGTCATCATCAACCTGCCGATGATCGGGATGTGGGTGAAGCTGCTCACCGTGCCATACCGCTACCTGGCACCCGCCATCCTGCTGTTCTGCTGCATCGGCGCCTACAGCCTGCAGAACAGTACCTTCCACGTCATGCAGGTCGCCATGTTCGGG
>CANIEC010000206.1 GCA_947466085.1 Rhodospirillales bacterium | reverse complement strand
GCGCACCGTTGCTTGCGGTCGAAAGCCCGCAAACCGGTATGCATCCGACAGACGGCGCTGTCGCGTCCTTGTTTTGCCCATCCCGCACTGTGCCAAATTCCAGAGGCCTGCAAAGCGCCCGAAAGCTCACCACCCACAAGCTTTCCCACCCCACGATCCTCCGAAATCACCCACTCGATTCCCGGAAGACCCACAAATGAAGACACCCGGACACTCCTCCGTGCACTTGCGATAGATGCAGACGGACACTGGGTCGCCGCCATTGACCACTACCACGGCACCTGGAATTTTGCCCAGGATCGCTACTCCACGCTATTCGAGCAGATCGGCTCCATCGTCCAGGGACAGCCGCAAGCAACCATGGTCGACGGCCGGGACGAGGTAATCGGGACCTTGGTCTTTGAGGACCTTGTAACACTCGCCACACTCTCCGGCGGCGGTCACGTGCTCGCCTTGCATCAGCGCGACGGGGCAGGTTTTACCTTCGATATCTTCGCCCAGGTGGTCGGCGGGCCGGGTGGCGACAGCACCCTGTTCCCGGTGGCCGTCGGCGCGGGCAATCAGACCGGACCAGAAGTCGCGGCGCTGGGCACCGGCAACTTCATCGTGACCTGGGCCGACGGGCCGAGCGGCACGACGCGCGGACGCGTCTTCGATCCCCTGGGTAATGCCGTGACGCCGATCGTGACCCTCCTCAGTCCCGGTCCCAGCCACGACTTCGAAGCGATCGGCCTGATCGATGGCGGCTTCGCATTGACGTGGGTATCGGGTCCGGCTGTCGTCGGCACGGTCTATCTGGCCGCCTTCGGCCACGATGGCAGCCTGACGATGTCGCCGACAGCGATCGCCATCGGCGATCATCCGCAGATCGCCCAGCAGGCGGACGGCGACCTGATCGTCGTCTCGCGCAACGAGGCGATGGAGTACCGGATCGTGAGCGGTGTTACGTCCAACATCGCCCCTCAATCGATCTCCCTGTCGACGGTCGCGCCGATACCCGAGGACGCAGGTGCCGGCACGCTGGTCGGCACGTTGTCGGCCGTCGATCCCGACTCCCCGCTCCCCGCCACTTTCGAACTCGTCGACAATCTCGACCGCTTCACGATTGTCGGCACAAGTTTGCATCTGACGGGTACCGTCCTCGACTTCGAGACGTCTCCTCTCCACGGCCTGACCGTGCGCGCCACCGACTCGTCCGGGAATGCCATCGAGCGGATCGTGTCGTTCCAGGTCGCCGACGCCAACGACATTCCAAGCGGCGTCGCCTTTGCGTCGAGCGGATCATCCACGATATTGATGTCCGAAAATCCGAGCAACGGCGCTATCGTCGGTCTGCTGGAGGCCGTCGATCAGGATCCTCTCGATATCAACATACTGACGCTGGTGGACGACGGGGGAGGCGCCTTCGGCCTGAACGCCTCCGGTCAGGTCTTCGTTCGGGACCGCCTGATGTTCGACGCAGAGGGAGATCTGGGCGCACTCAGCGGCGCCGTCCTCTCCACCCGCAACGGCGTGGTCACCGGCCCGCTCTACTTTTCCGTATTCGTCCAGGACGAGATGTCGGAAATCGTCTCCGGAGACGCCCGTGACAACGTGATCTTCGGGGGTATTGGCAGCGATACGCTGTACGGCAGGGAGGGGAACGATCGCCTCTACGGCGAACGCCGCTTCACCTTCGACCCCGGCGCCACGGATGCACTGATCGGCGGCGATGGCGACGACATTCTGTTCGGCGGTGGCGGCGACGACGCTCTGAGCGGCGGCGACGGCAACGACGTCCTCGAAGGTGCGGCGGGCACCGACCGAATGAGGGGTCACGACGGGGATGACGCTTTCATCTTCCGCTACGAAACCGTACCGGTCGGAGAACGGGTCGACGGCGGCGCCGGAACTGACACCTTGTTCATCGGCGGCTCCGCCGATCTGCGGGGCGCCAGGCTCTCGGGCATCGAGAAGGTGCACTTCGACGCCACGGTTGACGGCAGTGCGACCTTTACGCAGGCCCAGATCGCCGGCATCGGCACGTTCGCCGGCAACCAGCCCGAACCCGGCGTGACCGCGCCACGCGGCGGCGACAGCCTGCACGCTCTCATTGTCCAGTCGGCGTCCAGCGGCACACTCGATCTTTCAGGCAAGATCATCGTCGACATCGACGAGGTTCAGATTTTCGGGACAAAGCACGCGAATTCACTCATCGGCACCGCCGGAACCGACTACTTCCATGGCGGCGCCGGCGGCGATCGGATGGCCGGCGGCGGCGGCGACGATACCTACTCCGTCGACAATGCGAACGATACGATCGTCGAGATGCCGGGAGCGGGCGTCGATACCGTGCGCACGACAGTCAGCTTCACGCTGGGCGCCAACGTCGAGAACCTGTCGCTCGAGGGACTTCGCAACCTGACCGGCATCGGCAACGATGAGGCGAATGTCATCAGCGGCTCCCTAAACAACGACAGGATCTATGGGCGCCTGGGTGCAGATACCCTGTCGGGTGGCGCCGGCCAGGACCGGTTCGTGTTCGATACCACCCTCGGAGCAGGCAACGTCGACACGGTGCTCGATTTCACGGTCGGCATGGACCGGATCGTACTCGAAAACGACATCTTCACCGGCCCGGCGCCGGGCAACCTGCTGGCCGGCATGTTCCGGAACGGCTCTGCCGCAATGGATGCCGACGATCGCATCATCTACGATTCCCCAACGGGTACGCTGTACTTCGACGCCGATGGCGCAGGCGCTGCCCTTGCGATTGAATTCGCCATCCTGTCACCCGGCCTCGCCCTCTCGCATCAGAGCTTCCTGGTCGTCTGAGGATGCCATTCGTGGAGCGACACGACCGCCGTGGATGCCGCGGGGTTGTGGGCACCGAATACTGCCTCTAAGTTTGCGGTACTGGGTGCAATAGCCGCGAGTGGAAGGCGCAACGCCGTCGCCCCGCTCCGGTAGCTGAACGAACAATCGTCGTGGGCAGGGACGTGATGGATGGGATGGCGCCGGCCGCGGCCAGCGGCGATTTCGCGGCCGACGTGGCCGCTTTCTCCAACTACTGGCGCCAGACTACCGAGCGACTCGCGCGACTGCCCGCCAAGCCGAACCGTGACGCGGCCACGTACGATCAGGCCGAGTCCCTGAAGCAGGCCGCGCGCGAGGCCCGCTTCGCCTTCCTGCGCCGGCACGCGCGCACGCTCTACGACAGACTGACCGACGGCCGCGCCAAGTTCGTGCGCATCGAGCGGCTGGTCTACGACGCTGCCGCCCTCGTGCCCGGCCTCGCGCCGACGCAAGCCCAGGTCGCTGCAGAAGCCGAACTGCGCCAGTCCGAGAAGGACGGCGTGGAGATCGACCAGGGCATCCTCTGCAACCAGTTCCTTGCCGATCCCGAGTGCGGCCTGCACCTCTGCCACGCCATGCTGCTGCCCCGTGAGGAGTCGTCGGACGCGCTGGCGAAGTTCCAGCGCGACGGCAGCCTCGATCTTGGTTGCGCGAAAGTCGAACGGCAGGGCAAGGCGGCGGTGCTGCTCCTGTCCAACCGGCGCTTCCTCAATTCGGAAGACAATGCGACCCAGGCCGCGACCGAGATCGGCGCCGACGTCTGCATCCTCGACCGGCAGAGCGAGGTCGCGGTGCTGCGCGGCGACGTGGTGCCGGAGGGCAAGTATGCCGGCCGCCGCGTCTACAATGCCGGCATCAACCTCACACACCTCTACTACGGCAAGATCCCGTTCCTGTGGTTCCTGATCCGCGACATGGGCTTCGTTAACAAGATGTTCCGTGGCCTCGCCCGGCCGGACGTCGCCCCCGACGAAGTGGCCGGCGATTCGATCGAGAAGCTCTGGATCTCGGCGGTCGAGACCTTCGCCATCGGCGGCGGCTGCCAGATCCTGCTGGCGACCGACTTCAACATCGCCGGCCGCGACGCCTACATGACCCTGCCGGCGCGCAAGGAAGGCATCATCCCGGCCATGGCGAACCTGCGCCTGTCGCGCTTCGTGGGCGACCGGCTCGCGCGCCAGGCGATCATGTACGAGCGCCGCATCGAATGCGATTCAGAGGTCGGCCGGATGATCTGCGACGAGGTCGTGGCGCCGGAGGAGATCGATGCCACCATCACCCGTGTCATCGACCGGCTGACCGGATCGGGCGCGGTCGGCGCCATCGGCAACCGCCGCGCGCTGCGTCTCGGGGTCGAGCCGCTCGACACGTTCCGACGCTACGCCGCGCTCTACGCGCGCGAGCAGGCCTACTGCCATTTCAGCCCGGCGCTGATCTCCAATCTCGAACAGTACTGGAACGCCGCGAGCCGGCGGGCGTGATTAAAAAGACACCGTCGTCTTGAGCGGAGCGCCGAAGGCGCGCAGTCGAAAGACCTCTTTTCGTTTCGACACACCGTGCGCCCGAAAAAAGGTCCTTCGACTACGCCGCCCTGCGGGCGACTTCGCTCAGGACGACGTGACTTTTTTCGCGGTGTTGCTCAGTGCTCGCGCGGGGCGTGCTTGCCCAGGATGCGCTGCAGGGTGCGGCGGTGCATGTTGAGGCGGCGCGCCGTCTCCGAGACGTTGCGGTCGCATTGCTCGAACACCCGCTGGATATGCTCCCAGCGCACGCGGTCGGCCGACATGGGGTTGCTGGGCGGCGGCGGCAGCTTGCGGCCGTGCGCGGTCAGGGCCTGCTCGATGGCGTCGGCGTCGGCCGGCTTGGCGAGATAGTCGACGGCGCCTTCCTTCACGGCGGCCACCGCGGTCGCGATGTTGCCGTAGCCGGTCAGCACGACGATCCGGATGTCGGGACGCGCCTGGCGCAGCGGCCCGACCAACTCCAGCCCGTTGCCGTCGGCCAGCCGCAGGTCGAGCACGGCGAAGGCGGGCGGCCGGGCGGTCTGGGCCAGCGCTTCGGCCACGGAGCCCACGGCGGTGACGATGAAACCGCGTTGCTCGAGCGCACGCGCAATACGGTTGCGGAAAGCTGCATCATCGTCGGCGATCAGCAAGGTACGGTCCTTGCTGTTCGTCGTGCCGGCGATCACAGGCGACAAGGGGCGCGGGGCGCCGCTGTCCTGGGTCATGGCGACTCCTTCGACATCGGCCGCTATGTAGCCTTGAAGACCGGACTTGGCCAGCGCACCGAAACGGCGGCCCCACCGCCCGTGGCGCTGCGATTGCCGAAGGTCACGTTGGCACCGGTGCGCTCCAGCAGCGTCTTGGCGATGAAGACGCCCAGGCCCATATGGCCCTCCTGGCCCTGGCGGGTCGAAATGAACGGGGTTCCGAGCTCGTCGAGCAGCGCCTCGGAGAAGCCCGGCCCGTCGTCGACGACCTCGACCTCCGACCATTCCCGGGTCCAGCGGGTGGTGACCCGGACCTCGCGCCGCGCAAAGGAAACGGCGTTCTGCACGATGTTTCCGATACCCTGCATGATTTCCGGACTGCGCAGCTGAATGGGCGCCGTCTTCGGCACGCTCTCTCCGACCGGACCGGCCTCGAAGGCAATGGCGATCTCCTCGCGCGCATAGTTCTGCGCCGCCGCCTCGATGAGCGCCGGCAGCGGCACGAGCGTGTAGGAATCGGAAACGTCTCCTGCGGGATCCATCGAGAGTCGCGCCAGGATCGATCGGCAGCGCTCCGATTCGGCGGCCAGCAGCTCCACGTCCTCGCGCAGGGGATCGTCGAACTCGATCTCGCGCTGCATCTCCTTGGTGACCACGGCAATCGTCGACAGCGGCGAGCCCAGCTCGTGGGCCGCGGCGGCCGCGAGCGCGCCCAGGGCCGAGAGCTGCTGCTCGCGCGCGAGCGCGGCCTGGGCGGCGGCCAGGGCATCGGCCATCTGGCGCGCCTCCTCCGCCGTCCGCCAGCCGTAGAGCGTGATCAGCAGGGTGGTGAGCGAAAGGCCGGCCCAGACGCCGACCTGGTAGATGTCGGGGAGATCGGGCGGCGGGCCCCGCCAGGGCAACGGCTGATAGAACAGCCCCAGCACCGCAATGCTCGCGATCGTGAGCAGCGTGAGCGCGACGTTGCTCGCCAGCGACAGGATGGTGGCGCCGATGGCGACCGGCGCCAGCAGCAGCAGCGCGAACGGATTGGTGAGACCGCCCGTGAGGTAGAGCAGCACGGCGAGCTGCAGGATGTCGAAGGCGAGAAAGATCGCCGCCTCGCGGTCGTCGATGCGCGCCGAGCCCGGCCGGCCGATGCTGACCGTGAGATTGAGCAGGGCCGAGAGCGCGATCGTGCCGCCGACCGCCAGGACCGGCATGCCGAACCCCAGCCCCCAGTGCACGACGGCGGCGGTGAAGGCCTGACCCGCGACCGCGCCCCAGCGGATGAGGACCAGGGTGCGCAGGCGCACGCCACCGCGCAGCACGGGCACGGCGCCGGAGCGCCGGGGAGCAGCTAGCGGAGGCTCTGCAGATCGGCGCGCGTCGTCGTCACGCACCGCCACGATCCTATTCCTCGATCATGAGATGCTTGCGATGCACCGTCGTGAAGAGCGGGATCTTGCGCTGTGCCGTGCGGTCCGGCGGTTCCTTCACCAGCCGTCCGATCTCGCCCAGGATCAGCCCGGTGATGGTCGGCAGCGGCAGCTCGCGCGCCTCGTCGAGGCGCACCCAGCGGATGTCGCCCATCTCGCTCGAATGACGGATCTCGCCCGTCGCGTCCTCGGCGCGCGCCATGAAGAAGCGGGCATTGAAGCGGCGCGGCCGGCCGGGCGGCGTCACCGCGCGCGCGATCAGGTCGAGGCAGTCGAGCGCCGGCGCCATGCCCTGGTCGAGGAAGCCCTTCCAGTGCTCGCCATAGTCCTTTCGGGGCGCGCCGCCCTGGAGAGGCTTGCCCAGCATCAGGCCGCTCTCCTCGAAGGTCTCGCGCACCGCGGCGACGGCCAGAGCCCGCGCGCGCTGCGCCGAGGCCGCGCGCATCAGGCGCTCGTTGACGAAGGGATCGAGCGAGGTCGCGACCGGAACGCGCGCATCGTCGGGATCGACCTTGCCGCCGGGGAACACGTAGCGGTTGGGCATGAAGGCGTGGGCGGCGGCGCGGCAGCCCATCAGGACCTCCGGCGTGCTGCCCTGCATGCGCACCAGGATCAGGGTCGCGGCATCGCGCGGCCGCAAGTAGGGATAGACCTTGTCGACCTGCTCGACCGGCCGTTCGCTGCCGGGCTTCAGGGGGACCTTGGGGGCTTCGTCGTAGCCTTTGTCGGTGCCGCGGACGACGGCGCCGTCGGGAATGCCTCGTTTGCTCATGGCACCAAAGTTAAAGGGTCATTCATCCCAACGCGAGCGATCTTTGAGCGGGCTTAAAAGCTCCATTCCACCGGCGTGTCGGGGCGGAAGACGGTGATGTCTTTGCCGCCGCCAGGCACCGCTACGCGGTCGGGGATGTCGAGGGGCTTGGCGTGAAGCGTGACCTTCTCCTCATTGACCGGCAGGCCGTAGAAGCGCGGGCCGTTCAGCGAGGCGAAGGCTTCGAGATGGGCGAGCGCGCCCTCCTCCGCGAAGACCTGCGTGTAGACCTGCATCGCCACCGGCGCGTTGAACACGCCGGCGCAGCCGCAGGCGCATTCCTTGGTGTCGGTCGTGTGCGGTGCGGTATCGGTGCCGAGGAAGAACAGGCCGCTGTCGGAGGTCGTCGCCCTCCGCAGAGCGAGACGATGCTCCTCGCGCTTGGCGATCGGCAGGCAATAGAAGTGCGGACGGATGCCGCCCTTGAAGATCGCATTGCGGTTGTAGCTCAAGTGATGCGGCGTGATCGTGCCGCCCATCCGGCCGGGATTGGCCTCGACGAAGGCCACGCCCTCGCGGGTCGTGATGTGCTCCAGTACGACCTTGAGGCCCTCATGGCGCTTCAGCAGCGGCGCCATCACCTTGTCGAGGAACACCGCCTCGCGGTCGAAGATGTCGACTTCGGGATCGGTCACCTCGCCATGGACCAGGAGCGGCATGCCGGCCTTCTCCATCGCCTCCAGCCCTTTCGCGACGTGGTCCATCGAGGTCACGCCGTGCGCCGAATTGGTCGTGGCATGGGCCGGATAGAGCTTGGCCGCGACCCAGACGCCTTCTTCCTT
>CANIEC010000205.1 GCA_947466085.1 Rhodospirillales bacterium | reverse complement strand
TCCGTCGACAGCCAGCGCCAGTCGATCACCCAGTCGGGGCGCGCGTCCTGTGGCGCTCCATCGGTGTGAAGCTCTGAGAATTCGTCGAATGACCGGCGGATGAACATGCCAACCTCCATAAGTGAGTAAGCGCTCATAAAATATGTGAGTGTTCACTCAATTTCAAGTAATGCGTTCTCTTTTCCCGCGATTTCAGCAGGGTCGCCGGCTTTGTGCGTGGACGCCGGTGAGGGCCCTGCCTATGGTCCGTCCACCCAGACGATCCCTGTGGGAGAGCCCATCCGCGAGGATGGCGCCGAAGGAGCAACCGGCCCCGGAAACTCTCAGGCAAACGGACCGCAGGAGGATGGGTCTCTGGAAAGTGGCGGGCGCCCCATTCGGCGCACGCCCACCGACGAAGTAAGCCGGCCCTCTCAGAGAGGCTCCCGGCGAATCTTTCAGGTCTCCGGACAGAGGGGGTCGCGAACGGCGCAGTCCTTGCGTCGTGAAGGCGCGACTCCGGTCGCGTTCAACGCGACTTCGACGGAGACTCTTTTGACTGAAGCACCCGCCGGCCCCCTGAAGCGCACGCCGCTTTACGATCTTCATCGCGAGCTGGGCGCGCGCCTGGTGCCGTTCGCCGGCTATGAGATGCCGGTCCAGTATCCGACCGGCATTCTGGTCGAACACGCTCACACCCGCACCGCCTGCGGCCTGTTCGACGTCTCGCACATGGGCCAGGTGCGGCTCACCGCGAAGCCCGGCCAGAACGCGGCCAAGGCGATGGAAACCCTGGTGCCGGGCGACATCGCGGGCCTCCAGCCGGGCCAGCAGCGCTACACCCAGTTCACCAACGATGCCGGCGGCATCCTCGACGACCTGATGGTGACCAGCACCGGCGACCACCTGCTCGTGGTCGTCAATGCGGCCTGCAAGGACGCCGACCTGGCGCACATGCAGAAGCATCTCTCGGCGACCTGCGAGGTCGAGCCGATGTTTTCGCGCGGGCTGCTGGCGCTGCAGGGACCGCAGGCGTCGGCGGTGCTGTCGCGGCTGGTGCCGCAGGTCGCGACCATGAAATTCATGACCGGCGCTTATGTCGTGATCGACGGCGCGCGCTGCTACGTCACACGCTCGGGCTACACCGGCGGCGACGGCTACGAGATCTCGACGCCGGCCGATCAGACCGACGCCATCGCGCGCAAGCTGCTCGGCCATCCCGAGGTCAAGCCGATCGGACTCGGCGCCCGCGATTCGCTCAGGCTCGAGGCCGGGCTCTGCCTCTACGGGCATGACATCGACACGACCACCACGCCGGTCGAAGCGGTGCTGCTCTGGAGCGTCGGCAAGGAGCGGCGCGTGCAGGGCGGGTTCCCCGGCGCCGCGGTCGTCCAGAAGCAGATCGCCGAGGGCTCGACGCGCAAGCGGGTCGGGCTGCTGCCCGAGGGCAAGGCGATCGCGCGCGAGGGCGCGGAGATCGTGATCGACGGCAAGACTGTCGGCACCGTCACGTCGGGCGGCTTCTCGCCCACCCTGGGGCGCGCCATCGCCATGGGCTATGTCGAGCGCAGCCAGTCAGCCAACGGAACCAGGGTCGATCTCATGGTGCGCGGCAAGCCCGTGCCGGCCGAGATCGTACCCATGCCTTTCGTCAAACACACTTACTACCGCGGATAGGAGATCAAGATGGCCGAGACCAAGTACACCGAAGAGCATGAGTGGATCCGCGTCGAGGGCGATGTCGGCACGATCGGCATCACGCAGTATGCGCAGGAGCAGCTCGGCGACGTCGTGTTCGTCGACGTGCCGGCCGCGGGCCGCAAGGTCGCCAAGGGCGAAGCCTGTGCCGTCGTCGAATCGGTGAAGGCGGCGTCCGACATCTACGCGCCGGTCGGCGGCGAGGTCGTGGAGAGCAATGCGGCGCTGGCCGACACGCCGGGCGACGTGAATGCGGAGCCGACGGGCAAGGGCTGGTTCTTCAAGCTGAAGCTTTCCGACAAGGGTGAACTCGACGGCCTGATGGACGAGGCCGCCTACGAAGCCTTCGTGAAGAGCCTCGGCTAGCCGACCAGACCTCATCCTGAGGAGTGCCCGCAGGGCACGTCTCGAAGGATGGGCAAGGGACAAGATGCTCGTTCCCATCCTTCGAGACGCATCGCTGCGCGATGCTCCTCAGGATGAGGACATTACTCAAGGAGCAAGAGCCTGATGCGTTATCTCCCCCTTACCGACGCCGACCGCCGCGAGATGCTGAGCGTGATCGGCGCCAAGTCGGTCGACGAACTGTTCCGCGACGTGCCCGAGTCGGCACGGCTGGCGGCCAAGGTCGGCGGCCTGCCCGATCACCAGGGCGAGCTCGAAGTCGAGCGCGCCTTCCAGGGCCTTGCGGCCAAGAACCTGTCGCCCGGCACGACGCCGTTCTTCATCGGCGCAGGGGCCTATCGTCACCACGTGCCGGCGACCGTCGACTACATGATCCAGCGCGGCGAGTTCCTGACCTCGTACACGCCGTATCAGCCCGAGATCACGCAGGGCACGCTGCAGTACCTGTTCGAGTTCCAGACCCAGGTGACCCTGCTCACCGGCATGGAAGTCGCCAACGCCTCGATGTACGACGGCTCGACCGGCACGACCGAGGCGGTGCTGATGGCCAACCGGGTCACGCGCCGCCACAAGGCGCTGATCTCGGGCGGGCTGCATCCGCAGTACCGCAGCATCATCGAGACCACGGCCAAGTGGGAAGGTTTCACGGCGAACTTCTCGAAGACGGACGCCGAGGGCCTGGAAGACCTGATCGCCTCCGTCGATCGCGAAACCTCCTGCGTGGTCGTGCAGAACCCGAGCTTCTTCGGCCATGTGCGCGACTTCACGAAGCTCGCAGAAGCCTGCCACGCCGCCGGCGCGCTGCTGATCGTCGTGGTGACGGAAGTCGTCTCGCTGGGGCTGCTGATGCCGCCGGGCGAGATGGGCGCCGACATCGTGGTCTGCGAAGGCCAGTCAATCGGCAACGGACTGGGCTTCGGCGGTCCCTATGTCGGCCTGTTCGCGACGCGCGACAAGTACATGCGCCAGATGCCGGGACGCCTCGTCGGCGAGACCGTCGACGCCGACGGCAAGCGCGGCTTCGTGCTCACGCTGTCCACGCGCGAGCAGCATATCCGTCGCGAGAAGGCGACCTCCAACATCTGCACCAATGCCGGCCTGTGCGCGCTGGCCTTCACGGTGCATCTGACCCTTCTGGGCGAGGCGGGCTTCACGCGTCTGGCCGAGCTCAACCATGGCAAGGCCTCGCAGCTTGCCGACAGGATCGCGGCCCTGCCCGGCGTCACGGTGCTGAACGACAGCTTCTTCAACGAGTTCACGGTGAAGCTGCCCAAGCCCGCGGCCGAAGTGGTCGAAGCCTTGGCGGCCAAGCGCATCCTGGGCGGCCTGCCGGTGTCGCGCCTGATCCCCAACGATCCCTCGGTCGAGAACCTGCTGCTCTTGGCGGCGACCGAGACGGCGACCGACGCGGGCATGGACCCGCTGATCGCCGGCCTGAAGGAGGTGCTGTGATGGTACAGTCGATCGACCGCAGCCAGGGACGCGCTGGCAGTGTCTCCGCCGGTTCCGTCAACACGTACGGCACCTATACCGGCAACCGCGCGCTCCAGCTCGAGGAGCCGCTGATCTTCGAGATGGGCCAGGCCGGACGCTGCGGCGTCGACCTGCCCGAGCCTCCGAAGATGAAGGAGCGGCTGAACGGCCTGCGCCGCAAGGGTGAGGTCGGCCTGCCCGGTCTTTCCGAGCCGCAGGTGGTGCAGCACTACACGCGGCTCAGCCAGAAGAACTACGCCATCGACATGGGCGTCTACCCGCTGGGCTCGTGCACGATGAAGCACAATCCCCGCATCAACGAGAAGGTCGCGCGCTTGGCCGGCATCGGCGATCTCCATCCGCTGCAGCCGGTCTCGACCGTGCAGGGCGCGCTGGAGCTGATCGACAGCCTGGCACACTGGCTCAAGACCCTCACCGGCATGCCGGCCGTGGCGATGTCGCCGGCCGCCGGCGCGCATGGCGAGATGTGCGGCATGATGGCGATCGCCGCGGCGCTCGAGGCCAAGGGCGAGCGCGCCAAGCGCAAGACCGTGCTGGCGCCCGAATCGGCGCACGGCACCAACCCCGCGACGGCAGCGGCGCTGGGTTTCGTCGTGAAGCCGATCCCGGCCAACGCCCGCGGCCGCGTTGACCTCGCCGCGCTGAAGGCGGCGCTGGGTCCCGACGTGGCGGCGATCATGCTGACCAATCCCAACACCTGCGGCCTGTTCGAGAGCGAGATCGTCGAGATCTCGAAGGCCGTGCACGAGGCGGGTGCCTACTTCTACTGCGACGGCGCCAACTTCAATGCGATCGTCGGCCGCGTGCGGCCGGGCGATCTCGGCATCGACTGCATGCACATCAACCTGCACAAGACCTTCTCGACGCCGCATGGCGGCGGCGGGCCGGGCGCGGGGCCTGTGGTGCTGTCGGCGGCGCTGGCGCCCTACGCGCCCTATCCCTGGATCGTGAAGGACGGCGACAAGTGGCGCGTCGCAGAAGACGGCGCCAAGGTCGACGGCATGCCGCTCGGCCGCCTCAAGGCCTTCCATGGCCAGATGGGCATGTTCACGCGGGCGCTCGCCTACATCATGAGCCATGGCGCCGACGGTCTCCGGCAGGTCGCCGAGGATGCGGTGCTCAACGCCAACTACGTGATGGCGGCCCTCAAGGACGTGATGAGCCCGGCCTTCGAAGGTCCGTGCATGCACGAGGCGCTGTTCGACGACAGCTTCCTCAAGGACACCGGTGTGAGCACCCTCGACTTCGCCAAGGCGATGATCGACGAGGGCTATCACCCGATGACCATGTACTTCCCGCTGGTGGTGCATGGCGCGATGCTGATCGAGCCGACCGAGACTGTGGCCAAGGAAGACCTGGACCAGTTCATCGGCGCGCTGCGCTCGCTCACCGCCAAGGCCAAGACCGGCACTGCCGCCGACGACTTCAAGGCGGCACCGCTCTACGCGCCGCGCCGCCGTCTCGACGAGACGCTGGCCGCCCGCAAGCCGATCCTGCGCTGGAAGCCGTCGAACAATCCGCCGGGCACCGACCCGCTGAAGCAGGCGGCGGAATAGCAGGCTCGAACCCTTCCCCTTTGCGGGCTCCGCAAAGGGGAAGTGCCCTCGTCTTACGAGGGCGATGGGGTCATGGGCGCCTCAAGATCATTGACCCCTCCGTCGGCGTAAGACGCCGCCACCTCCCCATCTGAATGGGGAGGTCTTCCGACACATCGGCGCAAAGAAAAAGCCCCCGCCTTGCGGCGGGGGCACCAGGTTGCCCGCTTTTGTTTTTTGCGGGCGATCCCTATTTTCGAAAAGTCAGTGCAGACGGCGGGGCAGTTCGGTAATGGCCTCGTCGATCATCGCCTGTGTGCGGCCGGCGCCGACCTGCTCCTTGAGCAGGGTGCGCGTGGCGGCGAGAGCCACGTCGACGGCCATGTTGCGCACGTCCCGGGAGGCCTGGGCCTCCGCCTGGGCGATGCGGTCCTTGGCCTGCTGCTCGCGGCGGGCGATCAGCGCCTCGCGCTCCTCGGCAGCGTGCTGCGTGAGGCGCACGGCTTCCTGCTTGGCCTGCGCCACGATCTCCTGGGCGAGCTTGGCGGAGTCGGCGAGGTTCTTCTGAGCGTCGTCACGCGACTTCTGTGCCTCGTTGCGGAGCTTCTCGGCTTCGCCGAGCGTGCGCGCGATGAGGGCGGTGCGGTCGTCGAGGAGCTTGGTCAGCCCCCTGACGATCTGCTTGCCGGCAATCGCCAGGAAGATGACGAAGGAAACGGCAACCCAGAACGTCGGATCGGAGAACAAGCCTCCGCCGCCGTGTGCATCGGCTGCCCATGCGGTACCGATCATGGCTTGCCTGCCTTTGCTGCCTCATCGACGGCGCGGGCGACCTGTGCGGGATCGGCCGATCCCACCAGCTTGCCCAGCACCGCCGTGGCGATTTCCGTCGACATGCTGCCGAGACCCGCGAGGGTCTGCGTGCGCTGCTCGCCGATCCGCTTTTCCGCGGCGGCGATCTCGACACCCAGCCGGTCGCTGACTTCGTGCAGCTTGGCCGAGGTCTGGGCCGCGGCGGCCTCCGAGGCCTCGCGGATCAGGCCGGAAGCCTGGCCGCGCGCTTCGGCGAGCGCCTTGTCCTGCTCGACGCCCGCGGCACGGGCCGCGTCGTTGGCCTTCTGCGCGGCGTCGAGATCTGCCTGGATCTTGTGCTCGCGGCTTTCGATCGTCGCGCCGATCTTCGGCAGGACGGCCTTGGCCATGAGGAAGTACAGAACGGCAAAGCACACCACCAGCCAGAAGATCTGGGTGGGGAACTTCGTAAGGTCGAACTGCGGCATGCCGGCCGCCTGCGCGGCGAACGGCAGCCCGATCAGGGCTGCCGCGGCGACCGAAATCCGAAGTGCCTGAACGGGCACGATCGAACTCAGGCGAAGAGGGCGATCAGCGCGACGATCAGCGCGAACAGCGCGATGGCCTCGGTGACGGCGAAGCCGATCCAGATGTTGGCGCCGATTTCGGCCTTCGAGGCCGGGTTGCGCGACAGGGCCGTGATGTAGCTCGCCCAGACGTTGCCCACGCCGATGCCGGCGCCGATCATGCCGATGGCGGCGAGGCCTGCACCGATGAACTTGGCGGCTGAAGCGTCCATTTCTATCTCCTGTTTCTCTTGGCTTTGACGTGGTGGATTGATGGGCCGGTTGGATGATTACGGGCGCGGCGACTAGTGCAGATGCAGCGCGTCGTTCAGGTAGATGCAGCAGAGGATCGTGAAAATGTAGGCCTGCAGCAGCGCGACCAGCAGCTCGAGCGCGGTGATCGCCACCAGCACCACGAGGGGCACGAAGCCGAAGAAGCCGAGCGCTACGACGAAGCCGGCCAGCACCTTCAGCAGCACGTGACCGACGGTCATGTTGGCGAACAGTCGGACCGACAGGCTGATCGGGCGGCTGAGATAGGACACCAGCTCGATCGGAATCAGGATGGGCGCGGTGAACAGCGGCGCGCCGTGCGGGAAGAACAGGGAGAAGAAGTGCAGGCCGTGCTTGAACAGGCCGATCAGCGTCACGCCGAGGAACACCACCATCGCCATGAAGAAGGTGACGGCGATCTGGGACGTGAAGGTGTAGCCGTAGGGCAGCATCCCGAGGATGTTGCCGAACAGCGTGAAGATGAAGAGCGTGAAGATGAACGGGAAGAATTTCTTGCCGCCGCTGCCGACATTGTCCCGGATCATGTTGGCGATGAACTCGTAGAAGAGTTCGGCCATCGCTTGGATGCGGCCCGGGATCATCGCGCCCTTGCCGGCGCCTGCGAGCAGCAGGCCCGACGAGAGGACCACCGCGCTCATCATGAAGATGGCGGAGTTGGTGACGGCGATGTGATGGCCACCGATGTTGAACAGCGGGGCTGTCAGGTCCTGGATAGCAAACTGCTCGAGCGGGCTGGCCACGTTACTCTATCCCCAATTCAGCTCTTCTTCTCATCCTGGGCTGCCTTGCTGCGCCGCTCTTCAGCCTGCGCAACCCGGTAGACGTTCATGAACGCCGCACCGCACCCCAGCACGAACCCCACGATCAGCAGCCAGGGCTTGGTACCCAACCACTGATCAGCCATCAGGCCGAGAAAGGCCCCCGCAACGACGCCCGCCACCAGTTCGACTGCGATCCGCATGCCGACGCCCAGCTTTTCGCCACCGGCGCCGCGCGCTGCGGGTCTCGACGACTGGCCCGTTCCCTTCTGGTAAGCCTGCCGGACACCTTTAAGGCGCCGATCCAGCTCGTCAGGGGTCGATTTCCGATCGTCCTCAGCCATAACCGGATGCTCCGCTCCGGGCTTTCCACCGCCACCCCACCAACACGATGCGGTCACAATGAAAAACGCGCCGGAACCTATGGGCAGGCCCGCGGGGTGTCAAGCGTACGCGACGATGTGACAAGGGCCTTAAATGCAAGCTGTTCCGCCGTTCTACCGCTTCAGGACGGAGAACCGGGCGTCGCCGTCGCGCTCGACCTGCGGGACGAGGTCGACCTCCCAGTCCAGGTACTGGCGCATGGCCGCCTCGACGTCCTCCTTGAAGTCGTA